>NZ_CP109162.1:6415371-6738445 GCF_035920445.1 Nocardia sp. NBC_01730
GGGCCGAGGCGCTCGATCTCATCCTGCGGAAGTGAGCGGTCGGCGGTGTCTGGACTGAGGAGCGGGGGGAGCGCAGCGACTGGAGCGACGGGGGAATGCACCGTCACTGCGGGCCCGCGCGCTGCCCGTGCGGAGCGCGGGCGATCAGACATCGTGAGCGCGGCCGAGGTGACCGGACCCAGGAGCGTCGGCGCGCGTGGCGGCCGCTCCTGCGTGGTGATGGGTGTGGTGAACGTCACCAGCGATTCGTTCTCCGATGGCGGCAGATATCTCGATCCGGAACTGGCCATCGCGCACGGCGTGGAGCTGTACGCGGCGGGCGCGGACATCATCGATGTCGGCGGCGAGTCGACCAGGCCGGGTGCGGTGCGGGTCGACCCGGTCGCCGAGGCCGCGCGGGTGGCGCCGGTGATTCGTGGACTCGTCGCGGCGGGCGTACCGACCAGCGTGGACACCATGCGTGCCGCGGTGGCGGAGGCGGCGATCGATGCAGGGGCCGCGGTGGTGAACGACGTCTCCGGTGGCCGTGCAGACCCTGACATGGTGAAGGTGGTGGCGTCCGCGGACGTCCCGTGGATTCTCATGCACTGGCGGGCGGGCGCCGACTACCGGCACACGGGTCCCGCCGACCACTATGACGATGTTGTCGCCGAGGTGCTGGCCGAGCTGACCGCCCAGGTGGACTTGGCCGTCGCCGCGGGCGTCGACCCGGCCCGACTGATCCTCGACCCCGGCCTCGGCTTCGCGAAGAACGCCGAGCACAACTGGGCTCTGCTCGGCGCGCTGCCCGAACTCGTCTCGAACGGGCTGCCGATCCTGGTCGGCGCCTCGCGAAAGCGCTTCCTCGGCGCGCTGCTCGCCGACGACGCGGGGCCGCGTCCGCCGGACGGACGTGAAACGGCCACCGCGACCGTCTCGGCGCTAGCCGTGCTGCACGGTGCGTGGGGAGTGCGCGTGCACGACGTGCGCGCCTCGCTGGACGCTATCGCCGTCACTGCCGCATGGCAGAACGCCGCCCGGCGCCGATCCTCCGAGCAGGACACCATCCGACCGAGTGCGCAAGGAGCTCACCGATGAGCAGGTCGCCGGTCCATGCCGAAAACGGTGCGACGCAACTGGATTCGCCGATCCGGCGCGGCGCCGACCGGATCGAGCTGCGCGGCCTGCGCGCGTTCGGGCAGCACGGGGTGTTCGACCACGAGCGCCGCGACGGCCAGGAGTTCCTGGTCGATCTGACCGTGTGGGTGAACTTCGCCGCCGCCGCGGCCTCCGACGAGCTGGCGGCCACCGTGGATTACGGCGCGCTGGCCGAGCGTGCCGTGCGGATCATCCAGGGCCCGCCGCGCAACCTCATCGAGACCGTGGTGTCGGAGATCGCCGATGACGTGATGACCGATCCTCGGATCAGCTCGGTCGAGGTGGTGGTGCACAAGCCGTCCGCACCGATTCCGCATACCTTCGCCGACGTCCGGGTAGTCACCTCGCGTCACCGCGGGGAGCTCGCCGAATGAGCGACCGAAACCGCGGGCCGGCGTTCGCGACGGCAGTGTCCGATCGCCCGCGCTCCGCACGGGCGGTGCGCGGGCCCGCAGTGGCGGTGGCTTCCCTCGTCGCTCCAGTCGTTGCGCTCCTCAGTCCAGACACCGCCGGCCCGCTCACAGTGCCGAGTGTCGTGGGGGTGTGCCGGTGAGCCGCGCCGTGCTGTCTATCGGTTCGAATCTGGGCGATCGGCTCGCGCACCTGCGCAGTGTCCTGGACGGGTTCGGGGATCGCGTGCTCGCCGTCTCGGCGGTGTATTCGACCGCGCCCTGGGGCGGGGTCGCGCAGGAGGACTTCCTCAACGCCGTTGTGCTGGTGGACGATCCGGCATTCGGGTGTGCGGACTGGCTGTGCCGCGGTCAAGAGCTGGAGCAGGCCGCGGGCCGGGTCCGCGACGTGCGCTGGGGCGCGCGAACGCTCGACGTCGACGTGGTCTGGTGTGCCGACCTGCGCGATGGCGAGCCGGTCGCCTGCCGCAGCGTCGATCCGAGGCTGATCCTGCCGCATCCGCAGGCTCACCGCCGGGCCTTTGTGCTCGTTCCGTGGCTGGACGTGGCGCCGGACGCGGTGCTCGAGGTCGACGGCGCACCGCACTCGGTGGCGGAGCTGCTGGACCGGCTCGATCCGGCCGAGCGCGCAGGCGTGCACCGCACCGAGTTGTCCCTGACGGGTGTGGCGTCGTGAAACTGAAGCCGACCCGTGTCCTGGACCTCGTGGCGAACGTGCTCATCGCCGCGATCGTCGCGTGGATCGCCACCAGGATGGCGTACGACAATTTCCCGCCGATCTCGACCTACGCGGGCGCCTCGCTCTATCCGGTGGCCGCTATCGAGGCTGTGCTCGCGTTCGTGATCCGGGCCAGGGTCAACGATGACGAGATCGGGGATGGCCGCAACCAGCTGCATCCGATCACCGCGGCCCGCGCCGTCGCGTTGGCCAAGGCGTCGGTGCAGGTGGGTTCGATCGCCGCAGGCGTCTGGCTCGGCTTCCTGTGCTGGGTGTTCCCGCAGCGCGGAACGCTGCGCGCCGCGGCCGCCGACAGCCCAGGTGCGATCGTTGGGATGCTGGCGGGGGTGGCTTTGGTTGCTGCGGCCCTCTGGCTGGAGTACTGCTGCCGGGCTCCCGAGGATCCCACCGATGATCCAGCAACGACATAGCTAGTATTGCTAACGGAATCACAGAACCGGATTCTGGGCGCGGCTCCCCGTTCAAGCTACCCTGACTGACATGGTTTCACCCTCCCGGAGCAGCACTTCCCGTCGACGGCGGGAAGAGGCGGGAAAATTGTTCATCGGCGTCTTGATTCTGCTCGGTCTGGTTGCCAGCGTTTTCCTGGTTTTCAGCGATAGCCTGCAGTTCGTACGGGTAGGTCTGGTCGCCGCGCTCTGGGCGGCGGCGATCGGCGCGCTGGCCGCGACGAAGTACCGCAAGGAAGCGACGATCGATAAGGCCAAGGTCCGCGATCTGCAGACGGTCTACGAGCTGCAGCTCGAGCGCGAGGTCACCGCGCGGCGCGAATACGAGCTCGGCCTCGAGACGCGGGTGCGCGAGGAGGTGGGCGCCGACGCGGCCGAACTCGCGGCACTGCGCGCGGAGCTCACCGTGCTCCGCCAGAGCCTGCAGCGGTTGTTCGACGGCGATCTGCCGATGGATCGCCCGGCGCTGCGCGCCGACTCGACCCGAATTCAGGAGCTGACCAGCTCGAGCGCGGAATCAGCGAACAATAGCTCCGCGAATGCCGGAATGTGGTCGGTCTTCGCAGACCAGCAACCGCATAGCAGTGTCACGCCAGTCTTCGTCCCCGACCATCCCGAGCCGCCGGTGTTCGCCAGCCCCTTCGACGAGCCGGTCACCGCCGAGACCGCGATCGTCTCCCTCGAGGACGACGATGACGAAAGCACCGGCGACGTCGATGACAACCGGTACGCGGAGCCGCGCGGGTGGGCCGACGCTTTCACCGAGGAGCCCGCCGACGAGCCCCCGACGCAGCCCGCGAAGCGCACCGCCCCTCCTCTCCCTGAGCCGGCCCCGCGCCCTGATCGCGAGCCGTGGCCGACCCGCGAGCCCACGGCCGGCGCATCGAGCGTGCGCAGGCGCCGCAGGGCCGAGTCCGACGACACACCCTCGCGCCGGCTCTCGGTCGCCGAGATCATGGCCAACCTGCAGTCCGAGGAGCGCGAGCGGGACTGACTGCCCCCTGTCGGAGCACACCACTGCGTCCTAAATCACGGCACCACCCCGTGGCATCGTCAAACCGCGTGCCGATATTCTCGTGACGTACCGTCCGGTACCCGCATGGCGGGACTGGAACGACATCGAGAGGACAACGTTGACCTCGAGAAGCGTGAATTCCGACAACGCAAACTCGGGCTACCCCGTTTCGAGCGACCTGCAAGCAGTCGCAAGCGGTCCCGTTTCGAGCGACCTGCAAGCAGTCGCAAGCGGTCCCGTTTCGAGCGACCTGCAAGCAGTCGCAAGCGGTGACCCCGCGCCCGCACGCCTGACGGTGGGAATCGTCTCGGCGGGACGCGTGGGTTCGGCATTGGGAGCGGCACTCGAACGCGTCGGGCATGTGGTGTTCGGCGTCGCCGCGATTTCCGATGCCTCGGTGCGCCGCGCACGGACCCGGCTGCCTGACTCGGAGATCCTGCCGATCGAGGTGGTGGCCAGCCGCAGCGAGCTGCTGTTGCTTGCCGTTCCCGACTCCGAGTTGGCCGGTCTGGTCCGCGGCCTGGCCGAGACCGGGGTCGTTCGACCAGGCACTATCGTCGCGCACACCTCCGGAGCGAACGGAGTCGGTGTGCTGGCGCCGCTTGCCGAGATCGGCGCTCTGCCACTGGCGATCCATCCCGCGATGACCTTCACCGGTCACGACGAAGACGTGGTCCGTCTGGGCAACGCCTGTTTCGGCATCACTGCCGCTGACGAGGTGGGTTACGCCATCGCGCAGTCGCTGGTGATCGAGATGGGGGGCGAGCCGGTACGCGTGCCGGAGGAGAACCGCACTCTGTACCACGCCGCGCTCGCGCATGGCAGCAATCACCTGGTCACACTGATTGTCGACGCGCTGGCCGCGCTGCGCGTAGCGCTGGACGGCCCCGGCTTGCTCGGCCAGCAGATCGTCGACGACCAGCCGAACGGCCTTGCCGAGCGCCTGCTCGCCCCACTGGCCTCGGCGGCGCTGGATAACGCGCTGCGCCGCGGCCAGGCCGCGCTGACCGGCCCGGTGGCCCGCGGCGATGCCGACACGGTGGCCGCGCACCTGGCCGCGCTTTCGTCCGTCGACCTCCGTGTCGCCGCGACCTACCGCGCGCTGTCGCTGCGCACCGCGGAACGGGCGGGCGCCACCCCCGCCGTGATCGAGCTGCTGGAAGGACGCTGATGTTCGACCCGGAATTGCGTGGCGCCTACCGGCCGGGTGAGCTGACCGTGCACCACGAGCCCGCCGTGCTCACCGCGGTGTCCAGCGCCCTGCGCGGCGTCGGCCGCACCGTCGCGCTGGTGCCGACCATGGGCGCGCTGCACGAGGGCCATCTGGAGATCGTGCGGCTGGCCAAGCGGACCAACCAGGTCGTCGTTGTCTCGATCTTCGTGAACCCGTTACAGTTCGGCGCGAACGAGGACTTGGCCGAGTACCCGCGCACTTTGGACGCCGACGTCGAGCTGCTGCGCGCGGAGGGCGTCGAGCTGGTGTTCGCGCCGAGCGTTTCCGACATATACCCGGACGGCCCGCGCACCGCGGTGCACCCCGGTCCGATCGGCGCCGAACTGGAGGGCGCGAGCCGCCCGACCCATTTCGCGGGCGTGCTGACCGTGGTTGCCAAGCTGCTGCAAATCGCGCGTCCGACCGAGGCGTTCTTCGGTGAAAAGGATTATCAGCAGCTCACGCTGATCCGGCAGATGGTCCGCGACCTCAACTTCGACGTGAAGATCACTCCGGTGGTCACCGTGCGCGAGCCGGACGGCCTCGCCCTGTCCTCGCGCAACCGCTATCTCGACGCGGTGCAGCGGGAATCGGCGCTCGCGCTGTCCGCGGCGCTGTCGGCAGGCAAGCACGCGGGCGGTCTCGGCGCGGACGCGGTGCTCGCCGCCGCACACCAGGTGCTCGATGCCGCGACCGGCGTCGACCTCGACTACCTGGTGCTGCGCTCGGCCGCCCTCGGCCCCGCGCCGGCCACCGGCAACGCCAGGTTGCTGATCGCGGCGAAGGTCGGAGCGGCCCGGCTCATCGACAACATTGCCGTCACACTCGGCGCCCCGATCGACGGCCATCCCAACATCTCCGGTTCGCGTTCCGTGGACATTTCTCAGCCTGCTCCGGCGGTGTCCGATCCCGCCTTGCTCCCACCTGTGAATTAGAAAGGGCGACGCAATGCTGCGCACCATGATGAAGTCGAAGATCCACCGCGCCACCGTGACGCACGCCGACCTGCACTACGTCGGCTCGGTCACTGTGGACCAGGACCTGCTCGACGCCGCAGATTTGTTGGAGGGCGAGCAGGTGTGCATCGTCGACATCGACAACGGCGCCCGTCTGGAGACCTACGTCATCGCGGGTGAGCGTGGTTCCGGCGTGATCGGGATCAACGGGGCCGCAGCCCATCTGGTCCACCCTGGCGACCTGGTCATCCTGATCGCATATGGTCAGATGAACGAGCAGGAGCTCGCGGAATACGACCCGAAAGTCGTGTTCGTAGACGAGCGCAACCGCCGGGTCGAGCTGGGTTCGGACCCGGCACACGCGCCGGAGGGCTCGGGGCTGACCTCGCCGCGCTCCCTGTCCTTCGTCTGACAGCGGACGGACCGGGAATGCTGCTGACCATCGACGTCCGCAACACCAGTATCGAGCTCGGTCTGTTCTCGGGCAGTGGCACGCATTCGAAATTGGTGCGGCACTGGCGGATCCACACTGATCCGCTGCTGACCGCCGACGAATTCGCCATGCAGGTGCGTGGGCTGGTCGGGGCGCAGTTGGACGAGGTGATCGGCGTTTCCGCGCTCTCGACGGTGCCGCCCGTGCTGCGCGAATTGCGCGGCATGCTCGGCCAGTATTGGGGACACGTTCCGCACGTGCTGGTGGAACCCGGTGTGCGTACGGGTATTCCGCTGCTGGTGGACAATCCGAAAGAGGTCGGCGCGGACCGCATCGTGAACTGCCTCGCCGCATACCAGCGTTACTCGTCACCCGCCATCGTCGTCGATTTCGGCACGGCGATCTGTGTGGATCTGGTGTCGAAGAAAGGCGAGTTCCTCGGCGGGATCATCGCACCCGGTGTGGAGATTTCCACCGAGGCGCTGGTGGAACGCAGCGCGCTGCGCCGTGCCGAGTTGGCCAGGCCGCGTTCGGTGCTCGGGAAGAACAGCATGGAATGCATGCAGTCCGGTGCGGTATTCGGTTTCGCCGGGCTGGTGGACGGGCTGATCGATCGGATTCGCGACGAGTTCGACGCCTTCGCGGGCGACGACGTCGCGGTGGTGGCGACCGGCGCGACCGCCCCACTGATCGTCCCGGAATCCGAGACGATCGAGGACCATGATCCGCATCTCACGCTGACCGGCCTTCGGCTTGTATACGAACGCAACCAGCGCCGCAAGGGAAGTGTCTGATATCGCGGTGTTGGATTTGTCGCATCCCGGGTGCTTGCCCGTACTACGCCGTGTTCTGTTAAACTCGCATCCGTGTATTTCCGCGTGAGCGCCCAGGAGTGTTGTCGAGGCTGACATTGCCTCGACCGA
Source organism: Nocardia sp. NBC_01730 (assembly GCF_035920445.1). Classification (NCBI taxonomy): domain Bacteria; kingdom Bacillati; phylum Actinomycetota; class Actinomycetes; order Mycobacteriales; family Nocardiaceae; genus Nocardia; species Nocardia sp. NBC_01730. Next base: position 6,422,647 of record NZ_CP109162.1, read on the forward strand.
TCGAGGCTGAGTACCTGCCCTCGACCGATACCAGCTCCTGGAGATTCGCTCATGCGTTCTTCTGTTCTTTCCCTTTCTTCCGCGCGTGACGGTTTCTCGACCACCGCACCAGTGGAGCGCTCGGTGGCGCCCGCGCTGCCGACTCGGCTGCGTCCGGCCGATTTGCTGCGGCTGACCGACGAAGGCGCGGAAGATGTGTTGGCCGGGCGCTTCGACCATCTTCTTCCCGCAAATGGTATTTGGCCGGCCGACGAGCGGTGGGCAACCAGATTGCTCACCGACGACGAAGTCGATGTCTGGCTGATCAGCTGGACGCCGGGCAAGTCCACCGAACTGCACGACCACGCCGGATCGCTCGGCGCGCTGACCGTGCTCAGCGGCGCTCTCTCCGAATACCGCTGGAATGGAACGGAATTGCGCCACCGCACACTCACAGCAGGTGATCAGGCGTCGTTCCCGATCGGTTGGGTGCACGACGTGATGCGCGCGCCGACGGCCGACGCCGACGCCGAATCGGCGGGCCCACTCGATCCGACGCTGAGCGTCCACGCCTATTCCCCGCCGCTCACCGCCATGTCCTACTACGAGGTCACCGGCCGCGGCACCCTGCGGCGCACCCGAACCGTTCTCACCGACCAGCCCGAAGGTGATATGTAATGACCCGTTTGACCGTCGACAAGATGCTGGAGAACGCACGGGCCCAGCTGACCCGGATCTACGCTTTCGAATTGCCGCGAGCGCTCGCCGGGGGTGCCATTCTGGTGGACATCCGTCCGCAGGCGCAGCGCGGGCGAGAGGGCACCTTGCCAGGCGCCTTGGTGATCGAGCGCAATGTCTTGGAATGGCGGCTCGATCCCGCCAGTTCCGCCCGGCTGGCTTTGGCCGCGGATCACGACGTGGAGTGGATCGTCGTCTGCTCAGAGGGCTTTACCTCCAGCCTGGCCGCCGCAGCCCTGCAACAACTCGGACTGCACCGGGCAACTGACCTGGTCGGGGGCTATCAGGCGTTGAAGGCGGCAGGGCTGCTGAACGTCGCCGTGCGTGCGCCGCACTTCGTGCGCGAGGCCGACGCGCTCGCCTCGCTGTAAATCACTCGGTCACTTCCATCTCGAATTAGCCGTGCGCCCAAGTGTTTCGGACACCGATCGATGCGTTCCGGCTATTTCGGGTGTCGACCGTACCCGGGGGTCGGCCCGTAGTTCGTCGCGCGGCCGATGCCGATTCGTTACTCCCGCGTAGAGGTCGGGCGGCGCGCAAAACGGTTTCCGGTGCACGCTAGGGTTGTTCGATGTGAGCACCCCCAACTCTGCATCCTCCCGCGAATCCACGTCGGATTCGCGGCCTGCCGTGGCGCTCGACGCCGACGACGCCCCGGAGCAGATACGGATTCGCCGCGAGAAGCGGGAGCGGCTGCTCACGGCCGGTGGTGAGGCATATCCAGTGGTCGTGCCGCGCACACATACCCTCGCCGAAATTCGGGCCGCATATCCCGACCTGGTCGCGGACACCGCCACCGGGCAGCAGGTAGGTGTCGCAGGACGCGTCATATTCATGCGCAATACCGGCAAGTTGTGTTTTGCCACCTTGCAGGAGGGCAATGGCACCAAGCTGCAGGCGATGATCAGCCTGAACGGTGTCGGCGCGGACTCTCTTGCCGCCTGGAAGGCCGACGTCGACCTCGGTGACTTCGTTTTCGTGCAGGGTGAGGTGATCTCCTCGCGGACCGGGGAGTTGAGCGTTATGGCCGATTCCTGGTTCATGGCGGCCAAGGCACTGCGGCCGCTGCCGGTGGCGCACAAGGAGATGAACGAGGAGTCGCGGGTCAGGCAGCGCTACGTCGATCTGATCGTCCGCCCTGAGGCCAGGGAAAATGCGCGCACTCGAATCGCCGTGGTGCGTGCGCTGCGCAATGCACTGGAGCGCAGAGAATTCCTCGAGGTCGAGACGCCGATGCTGCAGACGCTGCATGGCGGAGCGGCGGCAAGGCCGTTCGTTACTCATTCCAACTCGCTCGATATGCAGCTCTACCTGCGCATCGCGCCCGAGCTGTTCCTGAAGCGCTGCGTGGTCGGCGGCTTGGAGCGGGTCTTCGAGATCAACCGGAACTTCCGCAACGAGGGCGCGGACTCCACACATTCTCCCGAGTTCGCGATGCTGGAGACCTACCAGGCATACGGCACCTATGACGACTCGGCGACGATGATCCGGGAATTGGTGCAGGAAGTGGCTCAGGAGGTGTTCGGAACGCAGGTGGTGACGCTCGCCGACGGAACCGAATACGATCTGCGCGGGAAGTGGGCGACCGTGGAGATGTACCCCTCGTTGTCGGATGCACTGGGTGTCGCCGTCACTCCGGATACTTCGGTTGTCGAATTACTGGCACTCGCTGATCGGGTCGGTCTGGAAATTCCGGAAGACAAGGGCTACGGCCACGGGAAACTTGTCGAGGAACTGTGGGAACACCAGTATGGCGACAAGCTGTACGCGCCGACTTTCGTGCGCAACTTCCCGGTGGAGACTTCGCCGCTGACCAGGCAGCATCGCAGCGAAGCAGGCGTCACCGAGAAGTGGGACCTCTATGTGCGTGGCTTCGAGTTGGCCACGGGCTATTCGGAGTTGGTCGACCCGGTGATCCAGCGCGAGCGGTTCGTCGATCAGGCTCGGCTTGCCGCGCAGGGTGACGACGAGGCGATGGCGTTGGATGAGGACTTCCTCGCCGCGATGGAGCACGGCATGCCGCCGACCACCGGAACCGGTATGGGAATCGATCGGTTGTTGATGGCCCTGACGGGATTGGGAATCCGAGAAACGATACTGTTCCCAATTGTGCGTCCGGTCACTCGCTGACCACTGGATTGCAAAGAAGCGGCTCCGTCTTGGAATTTCCGGAATTCGAGGTATTCTTGCCTCGGGTAATCGGCCTAGTATGCGGGTCGCACGATTTCGAGAGGACGTTCATCTCATGGCAAAGAAGGTCACCGTTAGCCTGATCGACGATGTCGACGGTGAGTCCATCGCAGACGAGACCATTGAGTTTGCGATCGACGGTGTGTCGTACGAGATCGACCTGTCGTCGGCAAATGCGTCAAAGCTGCGCGACGGTCTGGAAGAGTGGGTTTCGAATGCGCGTCGGGTGAGTGGCCGGCGCAGGGTCAAGGCCGCCGCGGCGGCGGCGGGTACCCCGAAGAGCCGGGTCTCCATCGACCGGGAACAAAGCGCCGCAATTCGCGAGTGGGCGCGCCGTAATGGACACAAGGTGTCTGCGCGGGGCCGCATCTCCGCTGACATCACCGACGCGTACAACAAGGCCGCGAAGGGATAGTTGTATTTTTTCGGCCGCCGTCCCGGCGAATCGTGCGACGTCGGGGCGGCGGTCTTGTTCGTGATAGGGCTTCGATATAGCTGCACGACCGGATGGCACGGTGGCCCATGACGGCGGACGATCGATCTTGCTCGCGGTAACCGAACGCGGCACCATGGAAACGTGCGAAGGTCACTGGCGGTATGGAGAGGCGAGGTATCGGCGCAGTGACAGGATTCGTCGGATCATTCTTGCGGTTCACCGATGACACGGGTCGCCAGCGGGAGTTCACCCTCACCCCCGAGCACGAACGCGTCACGATCGGCCGTTCCCCGCATGCCGATCTCGCCCTGAGCTGGGACGCGGAGGTCTCCCGTCTGCACGCGGCTGTCGAGTACCTGGGCGCGCACTGGACCATCGTCGACGATGGACTTTCCCGCAACGGCACTTTCGTCAACGGCGACCGGCTGGTCGGCAGACGCAGGCTGATGGCGGGAGACGTCATCCGGGTCGGCACCTCGCGCGTTTCCTTTCACGATTTCGGCGGCGTCCCCGACGACATCACGCGCACCTCGGCCGCTTCGGTTCCCACCGCCCGATCGCTCACCGAGACGCAGCGTTCGGTGCTGATTGCGCTGTGTCGCCCGTACAAGCACGGCGCGGGTTTCGCCACCCCTGCCTCCAATCAGCAGATCGCCGAGGAGTTGTTCCTCAGCGTCGACGCGATCAAGACGCACCTGCGCGCGCTGTTCGCCAAGTTCGGCGTGGAAGATTTGCCACAGAATCAAAAACGTGTACGCCTGGCGGGACTGGCCATGCAGAGCGGTCTCATTTCCGATCGGGATCTGTGAGACGTCCACCGTAGACGCCCGCTTAGCCGGTCGAGCTTCTCGACCATGGAGCGCGGCCAGGAATGCGGCTTGACTTGGAACAGACAACCGGAGCGATATCGACTCCGGTCGGTTCCGAGCAGGAGGAAGTCATGACCGCCGCACGTCTCGCCGCACTGGTTGTTGCCACGTTGGCGACGGGCCTGATCGCAGGCCTTTTCTATGGGTACGCCAATTCGGTGATGCCGGCGCTCGGGCGCACCGACGATCGCGCCATGATCGACGTGATACAGAAGATCAACGTGGTGATCATCAATCCTTGGTTCATGATCGGGTTCCTCGGCACCGTCGGGTTCACGGTCCTGGCCGCGGGGCTGCATCTGGGCAAGGAGCATCGGACCACGCTGATCTGGATCGTGGTGGCGCTGGTGCTCAACGTGATCGCCTTCGCGGTGACCTCCGGGTTGAACGTCCCGCTGAACGACCAGCTGGCCGCCGCGGGCGATCCCGCGTCCATCGCCGACCTCGCCGCGGTCCGCGCCGATTTCGAATCCGCTTGGGTCCGTTGGAACATCGCCCGTGCCGTGTTCCACACCCTGGCCTTCCTGGTGCTGTGCGGCGCGCTGTTCGTGGCGGGCATCCAACAGGGTAGGTCGACCGTGGCGGGGGGCATTGTGGCGGGTCGGTACGCGGCGCAGGGGCACCATGACCAGATCGGTACACCAGCGCGCTACCAGAACTAGTTTTGCAAACAATACGCCGGAATCAGCCCCGCCTGGGATACGCCCTGCGGTAGCTTCCTGGAACCCCCACCCCTTCCAGATTTGGAGGCTACTGTGCGGCGTGTCTCGGGCTTTTCATTACTGATCGTCCTGCTCGCCGCGCTTTGCGCCGGTACGGCAGGTTCGGCGCACGCGGATCGATATCCGGTCGTCTACAACTTCTTCGAGGGCATCCCGGCCGAGCTGGCGCGTCCTGGCGGTTCGCTGCCCGGCACCAACGACTGGTCCTGCCGGCCGAGTACAGCACACCCGAACCCCGTGGTCCTCGCGCACGGTACCGGCGGTGGTGCACAGACGAATTGGGGCGTGTACGCGCCGCTGCTCGCCAACGAGGGCTACTGCGTCTTCTCTGCCACCTACGGCGCCTACGACGCGTCCTGGCCCATTTCCGCTATCGGCGGGATGCTTCCGATCGAGCAGAGCGCACCGCAGTTCGCCGCCTTCGTGCGCAGGGTGCTTGCCACGACCGGCGCGGCAAAGGTCGATATCGTCGGCCACTCCCAGGGCAACTTCATCGGCAACTACTTCGTCAAGCGACTCGGCGGCGCGGCCGAGGTGGACAAACTGGTCGGGTTGGCTCCGCCGTGGCTGGGCTCGAACGCCGGGGGCTTGGCCGAGCTGGCCGAGTACAGTACACGCATGGGCGCGGCACCTGCCTTCGACGCGCTCACCGGGTTGGTGTGTCAGGCCTGCCGCCAGGCGGTCCGGGGATCGGACTTCGTGCGCGCGCTGAACGCGGACGGCGTCTACCACCCGGGCGTGACCTACACGAACATCGCGACCGGACTGGACCAGTCGGTGGTGCCCTACACCGCGGGGTTGGTTCCCGGACCGAACGTGACGAATATCGTCGTCCAGGACGGCTGCGCCACGGACCACTCCGACCACGTGGGAATCGCGGGCAGCCCGAGGGCCGCCGCGTATGTGCTCAACGCGCTCGATCCCGCGCATCCGCGCCCGGTGCCCTGCGTTGACATCGCGCCGTTCATCGGGTGAGCGGTCGCGGTCGGTGGGATGCCGTCGGCGGTGGTCATCGGACACCGATGTTCGCTGAGGGCAAAACCCGGCCGGAAACGAATCGCGCAATCCTCACGTTATGAGTGAATGACCGTGCTGTCGCCGGTCGGCAATAGGGTGGACCGGCGGCGGCGAAATCCTCCGCCAACTAGAGTGGAGGCGGGGGCCGCAACCCCCGGGCTTCATGGCAGGCTGACGCCCACGGTTGTTACACAGCACACTGCGGCGTCTGTTGCCAGAATGTCGGAGCAGGAGAGTGAGGGAGCGATGTTCGAGAGGTTCACCGACCGCGCGAGGCGTGTCGTTGTCCTGGCCCAAGAAGAGGCCCGGATGCTCAACCACAACTACATCGGCACCGAGCACATCCTGCTGGGGCTGATTCACGAGGGTGAGGGCGTCGCGGCCAAGTCGCTCGAGTCGCTCGGCATTTCGCTGGAAGGCGTGCGTAGCCAGGTGGAGGAGATCATCGGCCAGGGCCAGCAGGCCCCGTCCGGTCACATCCCGTTCACACCGCGCGCCAAGAAGGTGCTCGAGCTGAGCCTTCGCGAGGCGCTGCAGCTCGGCCACAACTACATCGGCACCGAGCACATCCTGCTCGGCCTCATCCGCGAGGGCGAGGGCGTGGCGGCTCAGGTGCTGGTGAAGCTGGGTGCGGATCTGAACCGCGTGCGCCAGCAGGTCATCCAGCTGCTGTCCGGGTACCAGGGCAAGGAACCGGTCGAGTCCGGTTCGCGCGGTGAGGCGGGCACCCCGTCCACCTCGCTGGTGCTCGACCAGTTCGGCCGAAATCTGACCCAGGCCGCGCTCGAGGGCAAACTCGACCCGGTCATCGGCCGCTCGAAGGAGATCGAGCGGGTCATGCAGGTGCTCAGTCGCCGCACCAAGAACAACCCGGTGCTGATCGGCGAGCCCGGTGTCGGCAAGACCGCCGTGGTCGAGGGCCTCGCGCAGGCCATCGTCAACGGTGAGGTGCCCGAGACGCTGAAAGACAAGCAGCTCTACACCCTCGACCTGGGTTCCCTGGTCGCGGGCAGCCGCTACCGCGGTGACTTCGAAGAGCGCTTGAAGAAGGTGCTCAAGGAGATCAACACCCGCGGCGACATCATCTTGTTCATCGATGAGCTGCACACGCTGGTCGGTGCGGGTGCCGCCGAGGGCGCCATCGACGCCGCGTCCATCCTCAAGCCGAAGCTGGCCCGCGGCGAGCTGCAGACCATCGGCGCGACCACCCTCGACGAGTACCGCAAGTACATCGAGAAGGACGCCGCCTTGGAGCGCCGGTTCCAGCCGGTCCAGGTGGGCGAGCCGACCGTCGAGCACACCATCAACATCCTCAAGGGTCTGCGCGACCGCTACGAGGCGCACCACCGGGTGTCCATCACCGACGGCGCGCTGGTCGCGGCCGCGACGCTGGCCGACCGCTACATCAACGACCGGTTCTTGCCGGACAAGGCGATCGACCTGATCGACGAGGCGGGCGCTCGGATGCGCATCCGCAGGATGACCGCTCCGCCGGACCTGCGCGAGTTCGACGACAAGATCGCCGAGGCGCGCCGGGAGAAGGAGTCCGCGATCGACGCGCAGGACTTCGAGAAGGCGGCGCGGCTGCGGGACAAGGAGAAGCAGCTCGTCGCCAAGCGGGCCGAGCGCGAAAAGCAATGGCGCTCGGGTGACCTGGACGTCGTGGCGGAGGTCGACGACGAGCAGATCGCCGAGGTGCTCGCCAACTGGACCGGTATCCCCGTCTTCAAGCTCACCGAGGAGGAGACCACCCGTCTGCTCCGTATGGAGGACGAGATCCACAAGCGGATCATCGGCCAGGAGGATGCCGTCAAGGCCGTCTCCAAGGCGATCCGCCGCACTCGCGCCGGCCTGAAGGATCCGAAGCGTCCGTCCGGCTCGTTCATCTTCGCCGGTCCGTCCGGTGTCGGTAAGACTGAGCTGTCCAAGGCGCTGGCGAACTTCCTGTTCGGCGACGACGACGCGCTCATCCAGATCGACATGGGCGAGTTCCACGACCGCTTCACCGCGTCGCGGCTGTTCGGTGCCCCTCCCGGGTACGTCGGCTACGAAGAGGGCGGCCAGCTCACCGAAAAGGTGCGCCGCAAGCCGTTCTCCGTGGTTCTGTTCGACGAGATCGAAAAGGCACACCAGGAGATCTACAACACCCTGTTGCAGGTCCTCGAGGACGGTCGTCTCACCGACGGCCAGGGGCGCACGGTCGACTTCAAGAACACCGTGCTGATCTTCACCTCGAACCTGGGCACCTCGGACATCTCCAAGGCCGTTGGTCTGGGCTTCACCCAGAGCAATGCCGAGGGCTCGAACTATGAGCGGATGAAGCTCAAGGTCAACGACGAGCTGAAGAAGCACTTCCGCCCCGAGTTCCTCAACCGCATCGACGACGTGATCGTCTTCCACCAGCTCACGACCGACCAGATCGTGCAGATGGTGGACCTGATGATCGGCCGTGTCGGCAGGCAGCTGAAGAACAAGGACATGGAGATCGAGCTGGCTCCGCAGGGCAAAGCGCTGCTGGCCAAGCGTGGTTTCGACCCTGTGCTCGGTGCCCGGCCGCTGCGCCGGACCATCCAGCGCGAGATCGAGGACCAGCTCTCGGAGAAGATCCTCTTCGGCGAGATCGGCCCCGGACAGACCATCGTGGTCGATGTCGAGGGCTGGGACGGCGAAGGTTCCGGCGAGGACGCCAAGTTCACCTTCACCGGCAAGGCGAAGCTGACCAAGGCTCCCGCCGAGGAGAAGCCCGAAGTCGTGCTGACCGGCGCGGCCGAAGGCTCCGCCGAGGCCGCCTCGGGCGACTGAATCGCAACGGAAAGGCCCGTGCACACCGGTTCCGGTGTGCACGGGCCTTTCCGTGTCCTGGTGCTGGGTGCGGCTGGTCGGCCAGGCCGTTTACGGCCTCGGGGTGAGTGAAAATATTCATGCTCAAAGACTGCGCCGCGCGGTATACCGCAGGTATCGGTCGCGCGTCGGCACTTGCAATGCACCGCGCCGCGTAGGTCAGCTACCCGGAACAGTGCTGTCCGCATCGGTTTACCGAATGCTTGCCGAGCAGCCTTTCCGCTCATCGGCGCGCGATTGCCGGAATATTGCTAGCTGCACGCGTCCGCCCAGATCCTACTGCCACCCCGGCCGGACCAGCCCGGATTCGTAGGCCATCACCACCAGCTGGGTCCGGTCGCGGCCATCGAGCTTGGTGAGAATGCGGCTGACGTGGGTGCGCGCGGTGGCCGGGCTCATGCGGAGGCGTTCGCCGATCTCCGCGTTGGTCAGGCCTTCGGCGACCAGAGTCATCACCTCGCGCTCGCGGTCGGTGAGTTCGGACAGGCTGGCCCGCGGCGGCGTCTTCGCGCGCGCGGAGAATTCCGCGATCAGCCTGCGGGTGACGCCGGGGGACAAGAGGGCGTCGCCCGCCGCCGCCACGCGGACCGCGCGCACCAGATCGGCCGGTTCGGTGTGCTTGACCAGGAACCCCGTCGCGCCGGAGCGCATCGCCTCGAAGACGTATTCGTCGAGTTCGAAGGTGGTCAGCACGACCACACGCACGTCGGCCAGCCTGGGGTCCTCGGCGATCATGCGGGTGGCGGCCAGGCCGTCCAGGATCGGCATGCGGATGTCCATCAGCACCACGTCCGGTCGGAGGCTGCGGGTCAGCCGCACGGCCTGTTCGCCGTTGTCCGCCTCGCCGGCCACCTCGATGCCGTCCTGCGCGTCCAGCAGCGCGACGAAACCGCCGCGCACCAGTGCCTGGTCGTCAGCCACCAGTACTCGGATGCTCGCCGTGGCTCCGGACTGCCCAGCCGTGGCTTCCAGCCGCGCGCTCTCATGGTCGTGCATCGAAGCCTCCTCTGCCATCGGCCGGTCGGTTCGCCGGTGAACCCTATTGCTTGCCTGAACCACCGGAGGCGCTCGGCTGCCCAGCGGTGGTGTGCTTCGTGGGGTCGCTCGGCGCTGTTGTGCCTGACTCCATCGCACGCGCAGGCAGCCGGGCAGCGACCCGGAATCCGCCGCTGGGGCGCGGGCCTGCTGTGAGCGCGCCGCCGAGTGCGTGCGCCCGCTCCCGCATGCCGATGATGCCATTGCCCCCGCTCGTGCCGGACCGCGACGGTGTACCCATCGGCCGGGTGTTGTCGACGGTGATGTCGACCGAGTCCGTGGCGTAGCGCACGGTCACCGTGGCGTCGGCGCCCGGAGCGTGCCGCAGCACATTGGTCAGCGACTCCTGGATGATCCGTGCCGCCGCCACATCGATGACGCTGGGCAGCTGCTGCGGGGTGCCGAGCACCCGGGTGTCGACCGTTCGTCCGGTCGCGCGAGCGCGCTGGAGCAGCTCGTCCAGGTCACCGATGCTCGGCGCGGGAGCGCGCGGTGCCCGTGCCGGTTCGGCGGTTTTGTCGGCCTGTTCGGGGCGGCCGTTGCCGATCGAGCCCTGTTCGCTCGCAGGCGAATTACGTCCATGGTGCTCGGGCCCCCGCCGGTTCCGGCGGCGGAGCGGGCCCTCGTCGGCGGCGGCCTCAAGCTCAGGCGGGGTGACCGTGTTACCGGGGCGAATCGTCTGCAGCAGGGCGTGTACCTCGGCGAGTGCGTCGCGGCTCGCGGTCTTGATCGCGGCCAGCGCCGACTCCGCCTGTTCCGGTTTCTTGTCGAGCAACTCCAGCGCCACCGAGGACTGCACATTGATCAGCGAAAGGCTGTGCGCCAGAACGTCGTGCAGCTCGCGCGCGATGGCTAAGCGCTCCTCGCTGGCCCGCCGTTCCCGCTGCGCCTCCTCATCCCTGCGTGCGGCCTCGGCCCGCTGCCTGCGCGCGACGAGCACCGCCTTACGCTGCCGAATCCCTTCGGCCACCGAGAGCAGCACGGCCAGCCATGCCATCAGCGCGAATATCTGCCACATATCGGCCTGCCTGCCGAGTAGCGCGGGAAGCGGCCAGACCAGGGCCAGGTAGCCGAGTGGGACGAGCGGGTAGGTCCACCACCGGGATTCGATGCTCGCTGCGGTGAGGAAGGCGATGATCAGCGAGACGAAGATCGGCCCGTACCCGTAGCCACGCAAGAAGTACGCCAGGCACGCGGTGAGGGCGACGACCAATACCGGCATCGGCTGCGCCCGCCGCCAGATCAGCGCCACCGGTCCGGCGAGCAGCAGCAGGTAACCGAGAACATCGAGGGAGTGCACCCCCGTCTGACGTATGTTCGCGAACGTGCCCCCGACCAGCTGAATCGCGGCTACGACAAGCGCGACCCCCCTGTCCCGGCCGACCGAGCTCCGATCCGTCATTCCTGCCACCCGCACCCACGTAGCCTATGCGGCTTGGCGATGATTCGACGTCCGCCTCGGAACGTATTTCGCGGATATCGGCTCACGATGGCAGAGCGGGTGCGGTCCGGTCGGCGGGGCAGCGCGATCCGCGCACCGCTGCGCCGGGCCGGGCCGATCGGAGTAGGTTCTAGCTGAATCGTCAAACGATCATCGGCGAAAGGACCGTGATGCCCACACGTACCGCGCGTACTGCTTGGACCGGCACTCTGCAGGAGGGTTCGGGACAGGTCGAGCTGGCCAGTTCAGGGGTCGGCAAGTACGACGTATCGTTCCCCAAGCGTTCCGCGGAGGAAGCCGACGGCACGACCAGCCCGGAGGAACTGATCGCGGCCGCGCACTCCTCCTGCTACGCGATGGCCCTTTCGGCGCAGATCGGCAACGCGGGTGGCACCCCGGAGAGCCTGGACGTCACTGCCGACGTCACCCTCGGACCGGACCCGGCGGGCGGCTTCCGGATCACCGGGATCAAGCTGACCGTCCGCGGTCGCGTCGCCGGCATCGGCGCCGATGCCTTCCAGGCCGCCGCTGAGGCCGCCAAGGCCGGCTGCCCCGTCAGCAAGGCCCTCGCTGGCGTCGACCACATCACCCTCGACGCGGCGCTGGCGTAGTTCGCAGCGCGGCTTGGTTCTTCGCACATTTTGTGTACAGGGTGTGCGGGGAGCCATGCGGTGGTGCGATGGTTCACCTTTTCCGGAAGTAGCGGCGTGCGGGGCGGGTGTGGAGGGCCGGGATAGCGACAAGTACGGCCGCTACGTGTACTGCCCGGAAAGCGCCGAGTAGGAACGATGCGGGTGTGAGGTCGATGAACACGTCGCCGAGTTCCTTCGCGGACAGCGCCGCGGCCAGCGGTTCGATGATCAGCGAGAGCAGGCCGAGCATGCCGATGCCCACGGTGAGCAGGAGGCGGGCCCAGCGGTCGCCATGCGTCATCCGAATGGCGAGGGCCAGAACCAGCAGGTAGATCGCCATGCGCAGGCCGAACCCGGTAGTCAGGCCCGCGGTGTCGGCTTCGTCGCGGGCGAGAGCAGGCGTGACTCGCCCGATTGCCTCTGCGACTCCCGCCAGCAAGGCGACGGCGAGCCCGACGAACGCGACGCGGACAGCGCGGGGTGGGGTGGCGGTCGGCCGTGCGGGCCGAACGGAGAAGACAGTGCCGGTCATGAGAACCGACACTGCCTTGCGAATTCCGGACGCGGATCAGCCCGCGGTAGGGATCGTGTCTCGTACCGCGGTATCGGTTCGCGTAGCGAATTCGGTGAGGGCCGCGAACCCGAGGGCCAGGCAGGCCCACAGCGTGGCTGTCTCGGCCAGCGACGCCACCCGGAACTGCCACAGCAGGGTGGCAGGGAAGTCCGCGCTCACCTCGTTCACGCCGGGCAGCAGGATGTAGCCGAGCGCCGTCACGAGGACGAACGCGGCAATGCCCCCGATCAGCCGGAACGTGGACAGTTGCGCGCGCAACACCTTGAACACGGACACCGCTGCCCCGACGGCCACGATGCCGAGCAGCACCGCCGCCAGCCAGAGCAGGGTGCGTTCGTTGATGGTGTCCGGATCGCCCACCGCCGGTGGGTTGGCCGGGTATTTGAAGAACGGCACCGCGACGATGGCGGCCCAACCGCCGACACCGAGCGCCAGCGCGAGCCTCGACCCGGACAGCGCGGTGTAGCGACGCGCGACATGCGCGACCGAGGCGTAGATGGCGCCGAGCGCGAGCCCGGCCAGCCCGAGCGCGAGGAACTGTCCGGCCTTCTGTCCGCTGCGGCTCACCAGGGGCTCTTCCTCGTCACCGTGCGAATGTCCGCCCGCCGGTTCGGCATGCGTGTGCTCGGCGGCCGAGCCGGCTTCTTCGATGGCGATCGCGGCGTCGATCTTGGGCTCGCCTACAACATAACCGACTGTCGCGGCCAGCAGACCGGCCACGAGCCCGGCCAGCAGGCCACGAAGCAACAGGGTCCGAAGCGAACCGATCAGTGGCACGGAAGCCCCAGCAGGTGGCGTCCATCGTGCATCAGCTCGTGCAGGTACATCCCGCTGCGCGAGATGACGCCCTGGTCGAAACCGACCAGGTATAGCGTGAGCAGTGCGAGAAGAACGACACCAACCGTGACGAGCACGGTGGCCAGGGAGTCGGTTGCCTGGCTGGGTGAATGCGCGATGGCCATTCGAGTCCTCCTTGGGATACGCGTCCCGTTGGGTGGTGACGCGATGGTGCCGGTGTCTGGCTTTCCGGCACCGGGGGCCCGGCGCATGGAACACAGTGGCGCGACCGCTCCGGAATCACACCGGAATTACCGCATCACCCTCGCGTTTGTCCTTCGAACTGTGACACTCGGAGGTACCCGGCGTCAATAGAATCGGCACGGCGGTACCACGCCGTCGGGAGTTCGCCGGGCAGGGCGAACCTGCCCGGCGGTAGGGCATTCGGGTCAGTTCGAAGACTTCGCGGTCACGTCGAGCACGACCTCGAACTCCAGCAGCGAGGCGCCCGTCGAGACCGGCTTCTGGCGCTCGCCCGCGTGCGCCTCGCGCGCGGGTCCGTCCCGCCATGCCGCGAAGGATTCCTCCGAATCCCACTGGGTGACAACGAAATATCGGTTGTCCCCAGCGACTGGGCGCAGCAGCTGGAACCCGAGGAAACCGGGTGACCCCTCGACCGCGTGCGCACGGTGGGCGAACCGCTTCTCCAGCTCGGGGCCCGCGCCCTCGGGAACCTCGATCGCGTTGATCTTCACAACAGCCATGTGATCCAAGCTAGCCGCTGCCGCCGAGCGGTTGCTCGGTGCCTCGTATTGTCGAACCGATGTTGCATGACGAAGGCGGAGCAGGCGTGCCGATCCTGCTGCTACACGGGCTGATGGGCAGCGCGCGGACCTGGCGTGACCAGCTGGACTGGCTGCGGGAATACGGCCACGTCTACACCTTCGACGCCGCAGGGCACGGCAGGCCCGCGCTCGAGGAACTGACCACCGAGGCCTTCGTGGCGGACCTAGCCGCGAGCACCGCCGAGATCACCGATCCGATGGTGCTGATCGGGCATTCGATGGGCGCGCTGCACGGCTGGGTGTTCGCCGCGACGTACCCCGAGCGGGTGCGGGCCCTGGTGGTCGAGGACATCGCACCGGATTTCACCGGCCGCACCGCCGCGAACTGGGCCGCGATGATCGAAGCATGGCCGCAACCATTTCCCGACGCCGATGCGGTGTTGTCGTTTTTCGGGCCGGTTGCCGGGCGGTATTTCCTGAATTCGTTCGAGCACGGGCCGGACGGATACCGACTGCACGGCTCGGTCGCCACCTTCCGCGATATCTCCGAGGAGTGGGGGACTCGCGACTTCTGGGAGCAATGGCGCGCTGTCCGGGTCCCCGCCCTGTTGCTCGAGGGCGAGAACACCATCACTCCACCGGGACAGATGCGGCGAATGGCCGCCGCTCATCCGGACGCCGACTACGTGGTGGTCCCGGACGCAGGACATCTGGTGCACGACGACCAGCCAGGGCGCTACCGAACGGAGGTCGAGCGCTTCCTGCGTCGCGTACTCGGTGGCTAGCTATGACCTCGACCGGACTCGGTCGAGTCCGTGCCGGTCAGGCGTGCTGCCGGAGTGTGCTCGAACCGTCGGGGGTCGGTCCGGTCGAACTCGGCTCAGGCGATTCCAACGCCGGGCCCACCCTCGCCCGCGAGCGCGAAAAGCCCATCGGCTGTCTGTTCGATCAGGCCGTCGACCAGCAGGGAATCCAGCGCTCGGTCGCGCTGGCCCGGGTTACGGGTCCAGGCTAGATCGAGGCGCACGCGCTCGACCGGTCCGCTGGCGTCCCGCAGGACGTCCAGCAGGCGACCCCGTGCCTGACGGTCGGTGCCCTCGTACTTCTGGGTGCGGCGTACGACATCGGTCACTGGTCGGCCCGCGACGACCCAGGCACAGCGTGGCAGCGGGCAACGCGAGCAATCGGGGGTGCGCGCGGTGCACACGGTCGCGCCGAGTTCCATCAGGGCCGCGGAGAACACGGCGGCGCGGTCGATCTGTCGCGGCAGCAGCGCTTCGGTCTCGGGCAGGTCGCGCGAGGACGGGTTGCCCGCTTCAGCGCGTCCGTGTACGGCCCTGGCAACCACCCTCCGGACATTGGTGTCGACCACAGGAACCCGTTGGCCGTAGGCGAAGCACGCGACGGCACGGGCCGTGTACGCGCCGATCCCGGGCAGGCCGAGCAGGACGTCCACATCGGCGGGCACCGCGTCGTCGTGCTCGGCCGCGAGCGCCCGCGAGCACTCGTGCAGCCGCAGCGCCCGGCGCGGATACCCGAGCTTGCCCCAGGCCCGCAGCACCTCGGCCGATGATGACGCGGCCATCGCCGAGGGAACCGGCCAGCGCGCCACCCACTCTCGCCAGATCGGTTCAACGCGCACCACCGGGGTTTGCTGCAGCATGATCTCGCTCATCAGGATCTGCCACGCGGTGACGCCGGGCCTACGCCACGGCAGGTCGCGCGCCGTCTCCCGGTACCAGTCCAGCAACGTGTCCGCATCGATCTCGTTCCGCACTGCCCTCACTGTTCCTGTCCTACTGCCGCCGGTCGCTATTTGCCGACTCGTAACCAAACGAACTCGCTGGTAACACGAGTCACGTGCACAATGGTCGGTATGCCTGATTCCAACCCGATCAGCGCCTGGAAGTCCCTGCGAGAGGGCAACGAGCGCTTCGTCAACGACGCGCTGCTGCATCCTAGCCAGGGCGCTGCCGACCGGGCCAAACTCGTCACCGGCCAGCACCCGCACGCGATTCTGTTCGGTTGCGGTGACTCCAGGGTCGCCGCCGAGCTGATCTTCGACCAGGGTCTCGGTGACATGTTCGTGGTGCGTACCGCGGGCCATGTGGTCGACAGCTCGGTGCTCGGTTCGATCGAGTACGGGGTGCAGGTGCTCAACGTGCCGCTGATCGTAGTGCTCGGGCACGACAGCTGCGGCGCGGTGAAGGCGACCATCGATGCGCTCGACGGCGGCGAGGTTCCCGGCGGTTTCATCCGCAGCGTAGTCGAGCGGGTCACGCCGTCCATTCTGGTCGGACGGCGCGAGGGCCTGTCCACCGTCGACGAGATCGAAGCCAGACATGTGGTGGAGACCAGTCGCCTGCTCATGCAGCGGTCGATGATCATCTCGCAGCGAGTCGCGACCGGTGAGTGCGCGATCGCTTGCGTGACGTACAAGCTCGCCGAGGGCAAGGTGAAACTACACCGTGTCGTCGGCAACATCGGCGAGGTGGTCTGACCAGGGCGCGCTCGGAGTTTTCCCAGCGTGCGGGCCGTAATTCACCCGCAACGAACACGAGCGCAGGGCCGACACGCCGTGCGCATGAGGCGCTGCACCTGAACATGCCCTTACCGTTGAGTCGTGCTGGAACCGAATGGACCGCTGCCACCGGAGATCTACTGGCGTCGACGCGCATTCGCCATCGGAATTCTGGTCGTCGCGCTGGCGCTGATGATCTGGCTCGTGCTCGCGGTCGTGCGCGGCGGTGACTCGCCCGGCGATGCGAAAGCCGCCGCGACGAGCTCGTCGGTGGAGAAGCCCGCCGTCGCTCCGACGGCCAAGCCCGCGGGCACCGGTGAGTCCGGCGCGCCCAAGTCACCCTCCGGCAGCGCCGCGGCCACCCCGAGCGGGGTATCGGCCGCTGGCCAGTGCCAGGACCAGTCGCTCGCGATCAAGGTGACGGTCGAACAGCCCACCTACAAGACCGGCGAGCAACCGGTGTTCGGGATCGTGATCACCAACATCTCGTCGGTGCCGTGCACCCGCGACATGGGCTCCGGCCTGCAGCAGGTTTCGGTATACACGCTCGACGGCCAGCGGCGGCTGTGGTCGAGCACGGACTGCTACCCGGACGGCCAGCCCGATATCCGCACGCTGAATCGGGGCGAGCAGGCGGCGTTTACGGTGACCTGGTCGGGCTCCACCTCGCAGCCCAGCTGCGCGGGCGAACGTGTCCAGGTGCCGTCGGGCGCGTACAGCGTTGTGGCGCAACTGGGTTCGGTGCGCAGCGCGGCAGAGCCGTTCAACATCGCCTGAGAGGTGTGTTGGTTCAAGCGGTGGTGCGAGGCGCCGCAAAACCAGCACCGCTCAGCCGGCTGCTTCCTCCGGTGCCGCGCGCAGTTTGCGCAGGCCCGTGATGCGAAGAGCGGAGCGGAGGTCGGTGACCTCGTGGATCTTCATGGTGCCGCTCTGCACGGGCGCCAGGCCGGGCGGTACCAGGGCGGTCGTGAAGCCGAGGCGCTCGGCCTCGGCCAGTCTGCGGGCCACGCCGGTCACTTTGCGGACCTCGCCCGCGAGGCCGACCTCGCCGAGAATCACCCAGCCCGCGGGGATAGAGACGTCGGATTCGGCGCTGGCGATGGCCAGCGCGATGGCCAGGTCGGCGGCAGGCTCCAGCAGCCGCATGCCGCCGACCGTCGCGGCGTAGACGTCGCTCTTGCCGAGAAACACCCTGCCGCGGCTCTGCAGGACGGCCAAGACCATGGCGACCCGGTTGTAGTCCAGCCCGCTCACCGCCCGGCGGGGCTGCGGGATCTCGGTCTTCACGGTCAAGCCCTGTACCTCGCCGACGAGCGGTCGCTTGCCGTCCATCGCGACGGTCACCGCGGTGCCAGGCACCGGATCGGTCCGGTGGTGCAGGAAAAGGCCGGAAGGGTCGTCGACGCAGGCGATGCCGTCCTCGTGCAGCTCGAAGCAGCCCACCTCGTCAGCGCTGCCGAAACGGTTCTTGATGCCGCGCACCATCCGCAGCGTGGAGTTCTTGTCGCCCTCGAACTGCAGCACCACGTCGACCAGGTGCTCGAGCGTGCGCGGGCCCGCTACGTTGCCGTCCTTGGTGACGTGCCCGACCAGCAGCACCGCGATCCCGCTCGCCTTGGCCAGCGAGGTCAGCGCGGCGGTCACCGCGCGAACCTGCGTGACGCCGCCGATCACGCCGTCCGCGTCCGGAACGAGCATGGTCTGCACCGAGTCGACCACGAGCAGCGTTGGGCGCACCTGCTCGACGTGTCCGAGTACGATCGACAGATCCGACTCCGCCGCGAGGTAGACCCTGTCGTGCACCGCGCCGGTGCGATCGGCCCGCAGCCGGACCTGGCCCGCGGACTCCTCGGCGGTGACATACAGCGATTTCTCGTCGCGCTGGGTCACCCAGCGGTGCGCCACCTCGAGCAACAGCGTCGATTTGCCCACTCCCGGCTCGCCGGACAGCAGCACCACCGAACCTGGTACGACGCCACCGCCGAGTACCCGGTCGAGTTCGCTCACCCCGGTCGGCCTGGCCTTCGTTATCTGCGAGTCGATCGCCGAGATCGGGGCCGCCGCGGTGCTCGGCAGCATCGCCTTACGACCAGGGGCGCCAACAGCGCCTGCCGCGACGACCACCTCGTCGACAGTGCCCCAGGCACCGCACTCCGGGCACTTTCCTACCCATTTGGCAACTTCATGGGAGCACGCGGAACACCGAAAGATCGGCTTGGTCTTTGCCACACGCGCACCTTACGGTGTTCGATCGGCAGCGCCTGCGGCGCTGCCGATTGACTCAGTGCTCCGATTCGGCCGGGCCGGACTTGTCGGACTCGTGCCGCTCGGTGTCCGTGCCCGCGTCGACCGGGACCTGCACCTGGACGGTGCCGTTCTGCTTGAAGTTGAACGAGACGTTGTAGGTCAGGCCGGGGGTGATGTCCTTGGTCAGTCCGGTGATCTCGATCAAGATCGGGTTCGCCTCGGGGTCGTCGGCCGCCGGCCGGGAGCCGTGGTCGCCTTGCCTGGGGGCGGCGACCACGGTCTGCTGCGGGGCGAGCTCGACGGCGGACTTGCCCGCGGCCGGGGTGATCTTCACGGTGCCGAGGTCGGTGGTGATGCTGGCGAGCTGGTCCGTGACGGATTCGCCGTTGTTGACGATGGACAGGGCGATGGCCGCCTTGCCGCCCTTGGCGTTGGTGTACCCGCCGCCCTCGGCCGGGTACACGATGTGCACGTTCCGCAGTGCGATGCGGCCGACATCCGCGTGGTTGCCGTTCACGGCGGCAACCTGGCTCGCGGTCTGCGCGATCTGACCCGCGCCGCAGCCGGACAGCGCGATCGCCGCTCCGGCGGCGAGTGCGGCAACCGTCACCATGCGACGTCGCGCCCCCTTCGGGGCGGTCACAGCGTTCAGGGCAGTCACGGGTTGTCCCTCCATGTCGACCGGGCTCGGCTCCGCGGGGGGAGCGTAGTAACTAGGGAGCGTAGTAGTTCCCTTCCCGGCCCGGGCGTGGGGGCTGTGCTAACTTGCCCCCGGCCGCCGCGCGAACTCTCCGGAATGCCGGGCTTGTGGACTCCCGGACGGTGTGGTCGTCCCGACACCCCCGCGTCGGGTAACAGTTCGGTCGAGCTTCGGAGATTGCGGAGAAAGTGCCATGTCGCCGGAGCGGGCCGAGACGGCGATCAAACTAGGAGATAACTCGTTCCGGCACAACGTAATGCACACCGTCCAGCTTCTGTCAAGCCGAGCGGTTGCTTCGTTGTGGCCCCTGACCTGCACAGTTGATCGCGCCGTTATCGAGTCGCATGTTAAACTGTGAACATCGAAAGGGGCACGGGACACATGATTTTTAAGGTCGGAGACACCGTCGTTTACCCCCACCACGGAGCGGCGCTGATCGAAGCAATCGAGACTCGCACCATCAAGGGTGAGCAAAAAGAGTATCTGGTCCTGAAGGTCGCCCAAGGCGATCTCACTGTTCGGGTTCCCGCTGAGAACGCCGAATATGTCGGCGTCCGCGACGTCGTGGGCCAAGAGGGTCTCGATCGGGTCTTCCAGGTGCTGCGCGCGCCACATACGGAGGAGCCGACCAACTGGTCCCGCCGCTACAAGGCCAACCTGGAGAAGCTCGCCTCCGGCGATGTGAACAAGGTGGCCGAGGTCGTTCGCGATCTGTGGCGCCGGGAGCAGGACCGCGGCCTGTCCGCAGGCGAGAAGCGCATGCTCGCCAAGGCTCGTCAGATTCTCGTCGGTGAACTCGCCCTGGCCGAGGGTACCGACGACGGTAAGGCCGAGACGCTGCTCGACGAGGTTCTCGCAGCGGCTTCCTGACCGTGAATACGCCTGACAACGGTGTCCGTCCCAGCGACGGGCCAGTTGTTGCTTTGGTGCCTGCCGCCGGTCGTGGCGTGCGTCTGGGTGAGTCCATACCCAAGGCGTTCGTCACGGTCGGCGGCACACCTATGGTCCGGCTCGCCGTCGAAGGCTTGATCGCCTCCGGCGCGGTCGACCGGATCATCGTGATGGTTTCCACCGAACTCGTCGATAGCGCCGTTGCCCTGCTGCCGCCCTCGGATTCGGTACACGTGGTCGTCGGCGGCGCCGAGCGCATCGATTCGGTGCGGGCGGGCATAGCCGCCGCGCCCGACGCCGCCTATTTCCTCGTTCACGACGCCGCCCGCGCCCTCACCCCACCCGCGCTGGTCGCCAGGGTGGCTGCGGAGCTGCGTGCCGGCCATCGGGCGGTGGTTCCCGGACTCCCGGTCGCCGACACCATCAAGTCCGTCGACGCGGTGGGCACCGTGACCGGCACCCCGGACCGCGCGCAGCTGCGCGCCATCCAGACGCCGCAGGGTTTCGCGGCCGATCTGCTGCGCTCCGCATACGTGACGGAAGGGATTCCGGCGACGGATGACGCGGGGCTGGTCGAAAAGCTCGGCATCCAGGTCCGCACGATCCCCGGCGACCCGCTGGCATTCAAGATCACCACTCCGCTTGATCTTCTGCTCGCCAACGCGGTGCTGGACGGCGCGAGTATCGGCCGGGCGGTGGCACCGTGAACATGCGTGTCGGCATCGGCAGCGATGTCCACCCCGTTGAGACCGGCCGCCCCTGCTGGATGGCGGGTCTGCTGTTCGACGGAGACGACGGCTGCGCGGGCCATTCCGACGGCGACGTCGCGACACACGCCCTCTGCGACGCTTTGCTGTCCGCGGCCGGTCTCGGTGACGTCGGTGCGGTGTTCGGCACCGGTCGCCCGGAATGGGAAGGTGTGTCCGGCGCGGCCATGCTGAAGGAAGTGCGCAGGCTGCTCGGCGAAGCGGGCTTCGACGTCGTCAACGCGGCGGTCCAGGTGATCGGCAACCGGCCCAAGATCGGGCCTCGTCGCGCCGAGGCACAGCAGGTGCTCGGCGAACTACTCGGCGCACCGGTTTCGGTGTCCGGCACCACCACCGACGGTCTCGGGCTGACCGGTCGCGGCGAGGGGATTGCCGCGGTGGCGACCGCCCTGCTGCAATCCTGTCGTTGATCCAGCTTCCGTGGACCAGAGCCGGTCCGTGAACGCCCCTATATACCAGCTAGGATCAACTGCCGTGACGCTGCGCCTCTTTGACACCGACACGCGGACCATGCGCGATTTCGCGCCCTTGGTCCCCGGCCGTGCTTCGGTGTACCTCTGTGGCGCCACCGTGCAGGGTGCGCCGCACATCGGCCATGTGCGCAGCGGTGTCGCGTTCGACGTCCTTCGGCGCTGGCTGCTCGCGCACGACTACGACGTCTGGTTCATCCGCAACGTCACCGACATCGATGACAAGATCCTGACCAAAGCCGCAGAGGCGGATCGGCCGTGGTGGGAGTGGGCCGCCACGCATGAGCGCGCCTTCGACCGCGCCTACGATCTGCTCGGCGTGCTCCCGCCGTCCGCGGAGCCGCGGGCCACCGGGCACATCACTCAGATGGTCGGCCTGATGCAGCGGCTGATCGATCGCGGTCACGCCTACGCCTCGTCGGGCAACGTCTACTTCGACGTGGTCAGCTACCCGGACTACGGAAAGCTGTCCGGCCACAAGCTCGACGACGTGCACCAGGGCGAGAGCGCGGGCGAGGGCAAGCGCGACCCGCGCGACTTCACACTGTGGAAGGCCGCCAAGCCGGGCGAGCCGACTTGGCCGTCGCCCTGGGGCCCCGGGCGACCCGGCTGGCATCTGGAGTGCTCCGCGATGGCCGAGTTCTACCTCGGGCCGGAGTTCGACATTCATTGCGGCGGTATAGATCTGGTGTTCCCGCACCACGAGAACGAGATCGCCCAATCGAAGGCCGCGGGCGACGGCTTCGCCAGGTACTGGCTGCACAACGGCTGGGTGACCTTGGGCGGGGAGAAAATGGCCAAGACGCTGGGCAACGTGCTCTCGGTGCCGAATGTGCTCGAAAAGGTTCGCGCTGTCGAACTCCGGTTCTACCTGGGTAGCGCGCACTACCGCTCGATGCTGGAGTACTCGGACAAGGCGCTGAACGATGCCGCGCAGTCCTATCAGCGCGTCGAGGCCTTCGTGAACCGTGTCGTGGACCGGGCGGGCGAGCTCCCGGTGGGTAAGTGGACCGACGCGTTCGCCGCGGCCATCGATGACGACCTCGCGGTGCCGAAAGCACTCGCAGAGATCCACCGCGTGGTGCACGAGGGCAACAGGGCGCTGGAGGCGGGCGCGATCGACTCGGCTCGTGACCTGGCGAGCCAGGTGCGTGCCATGCTCGGCATCCTCGGCGTGGACCCACTCGATCCGCACTGGTACATTCCGGGCGACTCCTCGGCCGCGCTCGGCGCTCTCGACGTGCTGGTGCACGCGGAGCTCGACCGTCGCCAGCGCGCGCGGGCCGCGAAGGATTGGGCGAGCGCCGATGCCGCTCGCGATCGCCTGCAGGTCGCGGGCATCGAGGTCACCGACACCGCCAACGGCCCAGAATGGGCGCTCGGCGCACCGCAATCTGGAAAGGCCAACTGATGGCAGGCAATTCGCAGCGCCGAGGTGCGGTTCGCAAGGGCGGGACCAAGAAGGGGGCCGTGGTCGGCTCCGGCGGCAAGCGCAGGCGGGGACTGGAGGGTCGTGGCGCGACTCCACCCGCCGAAAAGCGCACCAAGCATCCGGCCGCCAAGCGTGCGGCCGCCAAGACCAAGGCAACGCAGGGCCGTGCGGCCACGCGTGGCGGTACCACGTCGCGTCCCGCGGGTCGCAAGAACGACGACGGCCCGGAGTTGGTGCTCGGGCGTAACCCGGTGGTCGAGTGCCTGCGCGCGGGCGTGCCCGCGACCGCTCTGTACGTCGCGGTCGGCACCGAGAACGACGACCGGCTGACCGAGAGCGTGCGACTCGCCGCCGACAAAGGCATCTCCATTCTGGAAGTTCCGCGCACCGACCTGGATCGGTTGAGCGCCAACGGAATGCATCAGGGCGTCGCGCTGCAGGTGCCGCCGTACCGTTACGCCCATCCGGACGATCTGCTCGCCAAGGTCCGCGATTCGGGCGGCCCGGCGCTACTCGTCGCGCTGGACAACATTTCCGATCCGCGCAACCTCGGCGCCGTGATCCGCTCCGTGGCGGCTTTCGGCGGCCAGGGTGTGCTGATCCCGCAGCGGCGCAGCGCGAGCGTCACCGCGGTAGCCTGGCGTACCAGCGCAGGCGCCGCGGCGCGGCTCCCGGTCGCCCGAGCGACGAATCTGACTCGCACGCTGAAGGATTGGGCGGACAAGGGGATCCAGATCGTCGGCCTGGACGCGGGCGGCGACACGACGCTGGATGAGTTCGATGGCCGCGAGCCCACCGTCGTCGTGGTTGGTTCGGAGGGCAAGGGTCTGTCCCGCCTGGTCCGGGAGACCTGCGACGCGGTCATCGGAATTCCGATGGCCGGCCCGGTCGAATCGCTGAACGCCTCGGTCGCTGCGGGCGTCGTACTCTCCGAAATCGCCCGCCAGCGCCGAATTTGATCGCGGGCTCGCCCGCCTCTCCGGGGCTTTAGGCCGTACGAGTTGGGTGACATGGGATTGCGCTCAGGTCTTGCGTCTGGTGCCACTCGAGTTCTGGGCGTACCCGGTGAGTTACCCGTGTACTTGCGAAATCAGTTGTTATGCATCGTTGTTCAGTTAGACCAGGGAGGCACTTGGGGGTGAAGTACGCGCGCCGGCAGGCAGCGGAGAGAGCTTGTCAGGTACGTCCAGAACTGAAGGCGCACCGAAACGCAGGACCTGAACGCAAATCCCGCATCACACCAACTCGTACGGCCTAACGACCCGGAGAGGCGGAACAGCCCAGTAGAATTCGGTTGGTGGTGATACCGAACCAGCCCATCGGGCAGACGATCGAGCATCCGAACGCGACGGCGGTGTTGTTCCTTGGCGCGGCGAGTGTCCTCTGCTGCGGTGTGCTGGGACCGGTGGCGTGGGCGCTGGGTAAGCGGGCGCTCGATCAGATCGAGGAGTCCGGCGGCGCGTACGGTGGCCGCGCCCAGGTGCTGGTCGGCTATATCCTCGGCATGATCGGCACCGTCTTGATGATCGTCTTCGCTGTGTTGTTCCTGCTGATCCTGATGCGCGGCAACGCCTAGTCCAAACTGGGACGTTCCCGTTCGCCCTCGACCTCCCAGGCGGGCCACTCCGAGCTGACGCTGCCGGTCCAATTGGGCTGTCTTCGATCCTTGAACGCCGCCATGGCCTCACCGCCGTCGATGCTCTTGGCTACGTGCTGGTTGAGGTCGTGTTCCAGGTGGCCGACCATGGTGGAGCTCATCCCGATTCCCTCCCACAGCAGCCGCTTGGACAGCGCCACCGGTAGCGGCGCCGAACCGTTGACGATGTCGTGCGCGACGGCCAGCGCCGTCGGGAGCACCTCGCCCGCGGGCAGGCAACTGTTGGCGATCCCCATCGCCTTCGCCTCGTCGCCGTCGAAGGTGCGGCCGGTCAGCATGATGTCGGCCGCGTTGGCCATGCCGATCAGGCGAGGTAGCGTCCAGTGCGCGTAACCGTCGGCCATGACGCCGCGACGGACCTGGTTGAGCCCATACACCGCGTCGTGCGCCATGTATCGCAGGTCGCATTGCAGGGCGAGGGCGAGCCCGATGCCGACCGCATGCCCGTTCACCGCCGCGATCACCGGTTTGCGCACCCTCCACGGCGGCGGGTCCAGGGTCGCGCTGACCTCCCCGACCCGGTTGGACAGGTCGGCGCCTGCGCAGAACGCGGGCGGTGTGCCGGTGATGATCACGGCACGAATGGCGTCTTCCACATCACAGCGCTGCAGCGCGGCACTCAGTTCGGCGGCCATCGTCGGGGTGAAGGCGTTCTGCTGAGCTGGCCGGTTGAGCGTGAGCACGGCGATGCCTGCGGAGACATCGACATGCAGTTCCGAACTCATGCCACAGCATGTTAGCCGACTGGGGCCACCCTGACCTCGGGCCGAAAAACCTCTGCTACCCGCGCAGGACCTTGCGTCCGATGGCGTACTTGTGCACCTCGGTGGGCCCGTCGTAGAGCCGGAACGCGCGCATGTCCCGGAAGATCATCTCGACCACCGTCTCGTCGCTGATGCCGATGCCGCCGAGCACCTGTACGCACCGGTCGGCGACCTTGAACAGTTCCTCGGAGACGAACGCTTTGGCGATCGAGCTCTCGTGCCGCGCCTTCGCGCCGTTGTCCATCAGCCAGCACGCATGCCAGATGGTGAGCCTGCACTGGTGCAGCGCGATCTCGTTGTCGGCCAGCATGAACGACACGCCCTCGTGCTCGCCGATCGGCTTGCCGAACGCGGTGCGGGTGCGCGCATGCTCGACCGCGATGCTCTGTGCCCGCTCGGCCGCGCCGAGCCAGCGCATGCAGTGGGTCAGCCGGGCGGGGGCGAGCCGCAGCTGGGCGTAGCGCAGCGCCTGGCCGGCCTCGCCGAGCAGCGCCTCCTTGGGCAGGACCAGGTTCTCGAAGCGGACCACCCCGTGCCCGGCGACGTAGTTGCGGTCCATCGTGTTCATCGTGCGTTCGATGACGATGCCCTGTCTGGTGCGGCGTTCGCGGCTCCCTCCGTGGCTACCCGAGCTACCGCCTCCGGGCCCGTCGCTCCCGCCGGGCTGGTCGCCGTCGGTGAGGAACAAGGTGGGGCCCTCTGGCAGGTGCGGGTTGGCCGCGAGCCGGGCCATGATGATCCAGGTCTTCGCGCCGTTCGCGCCGGTGATCAGCCACTTGCGGCCGTTGATGGTGAAGTTCGTGCCGTCGAAGGTCGCCTCGGTGGCCAGCTGGGCGGGGTCGGAGCCCGCGCCGTCCGGCTCGGTCATCGCGAAAACCGAGCGCTGGTGGCCGCCGACCATCGGCGCCAGATAACGCTGCACCTGCCCCGGGTCGGCGACCTTGGACAGCAGGAACATGTTGCCCTCGTCGGGCGCCGCGCAGTTCATCGCGATCGGGCCGAGAGTGGACCAGCCCGCCGCCTCGTAGATCACCGCCTGCTCGATGTGGGTCAGCCCGCGTCCGCCGAGCGACCGGGGCGCCTGCACGGTGAGCAGCTGCGCGGCGCGGGCGAGTTCGACCAGTTCCTGCCGCAGCTCGTCGGTTGGGCCGTGCGAGGTCAGGCGGGGGTCCCGCTCGTACGGAACGATCTCGTCGATGACGAACTGGCGGACGCGGTCGCGTTCGGCGGCGAGTTCGGCGGGAATCGCGAAATCGATCATCGTTGGTCACCATTCGTTCGGGGGCGCGATGGGTCGAGCATACGAAACCGTTCCGAAAAAACTGAAGGCGGCTGCCGTCAGCAAGCTTTGTGCGCGTGGGAGGCGGCTGAGCTGCGCCGATCTCGCTGGCGTCCGGTATCAGCGCCGGGGCATCGTTGCAGTTATCGAGAACGAAGGCGCACAGCCCAGCACACCGAACGAGGAGAATCTCAATGATGACCGTCGCCGCTGTCGCTCAACTGTTGATCGCGCTCGCCTCCGTCAGGATCCCCGCGGTGCGGCACTACTACGGAGCGGCCGCCAAAGCCGCCGCCGAGTCGGAGCTGGTCCGTCAGGGCGCGCGTCCGACCATCCTCGAGGAGAACAGGATGCGTTTCGACGCGGTCTGAAGACGCGAGTGGCGGATCAGCCAACCTGGCGGCGCCGGGTGCCGACCACCCGGCAGCAGAGGTAGATCAGGAACGAGATCGTGGTGACGAATGTCGAGACCGGAACACCCGGGGCCAGCGACAGCAGAATGCCGCCGACCGCGGCGATCTCGGCGAACACCACCGCGAGCACGGTTGCCCGGATCGGATTCGCGGTGAGTTGCGCGGCGGCGGCGGCCGGGGTGATCAGCAGCGCGAGCACGAGCAGCGCCCCGACGATCTGCACCCCGAAGGCCGCTGTGATGCCGAGCAGCACGGCGAACACGATGGACAGCGCCCGCACCGGAACCCCGCGCGCCACCGCCACCTCCGGATCGGAGCTGGCGAACAGCAGCGGGCGGTAGACGAACGCGAGTACCGCGAGCACGCCCGCGGTACAGGTGGCGAGCAGACCGAGGCCGTTGTTGCCGACGCTGACCACCTGCCCGGTCAGCAGCGAGAATTTCGACCCCGCGCGGTCGGGACCGAGCCAGAGGAACAGCACCGAGAGCCCGAGCCCGAACGAGAGCACCACCGCGATCACCGAATCACGTTCCCGCGCACGAGTTCCCAGCAGACCGAAGAGTACGGCCGCGATCACCGAGCCCACGATGGCGCCGAGGCCGACCCCGATTCCGGCCAGCAGCGCGGCGGCCGCGCCGGTCAGTGACAGCTCGCTGATGCCGTGCACGGCGAATGACATCTGCCTGCTGACAATCAGCGGGCCGATTACGCCGGACAGCAGCCCGAGCAGCGCCGCAGCCAGGACCGCCTGCTGCACGAAGTCGTAGGAGAGCAGGTTCGCGGTGGTGCCCAGGTCGAACATCTTCGTGACGACGCCGGAGAGCTTGTCGGTCACGGGCGCACTTCCCTGGCATCTTGATGGGCGGCGGACAGGTTCGCGCTCTCGCCGTCGGCGTGATCCTGGCGGTGGCTGTCGTCGTCGGCCTCACCGTGGCCATGGCTGTCGTCACCGCGCCCGTCGTCGTGACCGCGCCCGTGGCTGTCGCCGTTGTCGTCGGGACCGCGCCCGTGGCCGTGGCTGTCGCCGTTGGCGTCGCGGTCACCGCGCCCGTGGCCGTCGATCTGGCCGCGGCGGTCTACGTCGGTGTGGCCGGGGCCGTCGAGGTGGTTGTCGCTGTGTCCGTCGCCGGGGCCGAGGGTTGCCAGGTCTCCCGCGTCCCCGGCGGAAACGGGCGCCGCCGCGTCGCCGGACGGCCGCGCGACGTCCCGAGCGGAAATGCCGGGCGCGAATCCGTCACCCGCCGCGCCATGGCAGTGCCCGCCCGCCGCGCCGAGGGCGTCCATCGTATCGCCGGTCCCGACGACCACCAGTCGCCCGCGCACCCGCAGCACATCGACCTCGGTCCGATACAGCTCCGAGAGCACCTCCGAGGTCATCACCTCGTCCGGCGTCCCGATCCGGAACTTTCCGTCGACCAGGTACAGCACTCGATCCACCAGCGGCAGAATCGGATTGATCTCGTGTGTCACGAAAAGCACTGCGGTGTTGTGGGTGCGCCGCCGCCGATCGATCAACTCCGCGACCAGCCGCTGATTGGCCAGGTCCAGGCTCAGCAGCGGCTCGTCGCACAGCAGCACCTTCGGATCGCCGACCAGCGCCTGCGCCACGCGCAGCCGTTGCTGTTCGCCGCCGGACATGGATTCCAATGGCGCGTAGGCGAACCGTTCCGCGCCGACGTCGGCGATGGCCGATGCCACCTTGCGCTTGCGTTCGGCACGGGAGCGCAGCCCGAGCCCCCAGCGGTGCCCGTCGACGCCCAGCCCGACCAGGTCGACGCCGCGTAACTGCACGCCGGCATCGATCGTCTTCTGCTGCGGCACATAGCCGATGTCCGGATTGCCTTTCCGGGCGGGGGCGCCCGCGATCCGCGCCGTCCCCGCGCTGAGGTCGAGCTGGCCGAGCAGCACCTTCAGCAGCGAGGTCTTGCCCGACCCGTTCGGTCCGAGAACGGCGACGAATTCGCCTGCGGCGACGGTGAGATCCAGTTCCTGCCAGAGCGTGCGGTCACCGAACGACAATCGGGCGGCCTCCAGCCGGACGGCGGCCGAACCGCTTGCGAGGCGCGGTGGCCGCCGTTCCTTCCCAGTGTGCTCGGTCAGTGCCGCTCCCTTGGTCATCTTGTCAGCCCAGCGCGGCAGCGAGTGCCTGCGCGTTCTTGGTCTGCCACTGAATGTAATCCACACCGTCGGGCAGGGTTTCGGTTACTTCGACCACGGCGATGCCCGCGCTCTGCGCGCCGGCCCGCAGGTTTTTGGTGATCTTGTCCTGGGTCTGCACGTTGTAGACGAGCGCGCGCACCCGCTTGCCGGCGAGCAGGTCCTGGGTGGCCGCGACGGCCGCGGGCGCAGGGTCGGTCTCCTGCTCGATGGCCTCCTGGAACTCGTGCGGTGTCAGATCCTCGGCCGCGGCGGCGACCAATAGGTAGTGCGCGAGCGGTTCGGTCTGCAGCACCGGCGTTTTCGGGTGTTCGGCGGCGATCTTGCCGGTGATCGCGGTGATCGCGGCGAGTTGGTTCTCGAACGCGGCCGCGCGCTCGGCGTAGGCCGCGGCCTTGTCCGGGTTCAGCTCACCGAGCTGGGCGGCGATCCGGTCGGCGACCACGCCGACAGTTCGTACGTCATACCAGACGTGCTCGTTCTCGTCGCTCTTGTCGACCCGGGACTCGAACGCGTCGACGGTGCGCTTGTTCTTGCCCGCGACCGCCTTCTCGGCGAACTCGTCGTAACCGCCACCGTTGTAGACGACCAGGTCGGCGTCGCTGAGTTCGGCCGACTCCACGGCGGAGGTCTCGTGCGAGTGCGGATCGGCGTTCGGATCGGTGATCAGGGACCGGACTGTGGCGTCGGAGCCCGCGATGGCGGCGGCGATATCGCCCCAGACGTCGGTGGAGGCGATGACGGTCGGCCGGTCCGAGTCCTTCGAGCTGCCGCAGGCGGTGAGCGTCAAGGCGGCGGCAACCCCCACGGCGATGCCTGCATGTTTCATGGCGAATCGGGTTCTCACGCGGGGGTACTCCTGGCAGTGCTCTAGATCATAATGGAAATCGTTCCCGTTTAACTTTAGCAGCAGCCGTCGACGAGAACGACTCGGCGCGGACCTGAAGTCCGAACGCGAAGGGCCCGCGAACGATTCCTCGTTCGCGGGCCCAGAGTGGTTCGCGGCACTACACCATGGCTTTGGCTTCCGCCGGCTGTCCGAGCAGTTGCGCGCAACGCAGCAGGCCGAGGTGGCTGTAGGCCTGCGGGTGGTTGCCGAGCGACCGTTCGGCAACCGGGTCGTACTCCTCGCTGAGCAGTCCGGTCGGGCCCGCGACATCGACCAGTTGGGCGAACAGCGCCTCAGCGTCCGAGCGCTTCCCGATCAGCAGGTATGCCTCAACCAGCCAGGCCGCGCACAGGTGGAAGCCGCCTTCGCCGCCGGGCAGGCCGTCGTCGTGATGGTACCGGTACACGGTCGAGCCGCTGCGCAGCTCGGCCTCGGTCGCCACGACAGTCGCCGCGAAGCGCGGATCGGACGGATCGATCAGGCCGCTCAATCCGATGTGCAGAGTCGCAGCGTCCAGGTCGGTACCGTCGTACGCCGCTGTGTAGGACTGCACGTCCTCATTCCAGCCCTTGGCCTTCACCTCGTCGGCGATGGTGTCGCGCAGCGTCGTCCAGGCCGGGTCGATCTGGCGCTCGAACTTCCGGGCCAAGGTCAGCGCCCGGTCGACGGTCAGCCAGCCCATCACCTTCGAATACACGTGGTGGCGCGGGTTGCCGCGGATCTCCCAGATGCCGTGGTCGGGTTCCTGCCAGCGGCGCTGCACCGCGTGCACCATGGCCTGTACGAGTTCCCAGTCGGCGTCCGGCAGCGCGTGCGCCGGATCGATGATCCCCTTCAGCTCCCTGGCGTGCGCCAGGCTCGATATAAGGTCGACGATCGGGCCGAAGACGTCCAGCTGCACCTGCATGTTCGCCGCGTTGCCGACGCGCACCGGGCGCGAGCCCGCGTAGCCGGGCAGCTGGTCGATCGATGCCTCGGGCGGCAGCGTCTCGCCGTACAGCGTGTACAGCGGGTGCAGTCGCTCCGGGCCGGGCAGCGTCTCCAGCACGCGGTGCACCCAGCCGAGGAAGTCCTCGGCCTCGGTCAGTGAGCCGAGCGAGACCAGCGCCTGCGCGGTCAGCGACGCGTCGCGCAGCCAGCAGTAGCGGTAGTCCCAGTTGCGTACGCCGCCGATGTCCTCCGGCAGCGAGGTGGTTGCGGCCGCGAGGATCGAACCGGACGGCACGTGCACCAGGCCGCGCAGGGTCAGTGCGGAGCGCTTCATCAGATCGGGCTTCAGCGGCGGCAGCGCGAGTTGGGAGGCCCACTGTGCCCAGTAGTTCTCCGCCTGTCGCCGCCGCTCCGGCTCGCTGGTCATGGCCGGTGCGAAATCAACTGTGCCGCAGCGCAGTTCGAGCACGACCGGGCCCCGAGACGGGTCGACCACGGCCCGTGCGGACTCGTGCATCCCGTCGGAGACGATCTGCCACTGCACGCCGGGGGAGCGCAGCACGATCGGATCGTTGGTGCCGTGCACTCGCAGCCCGGTTTCCTGCGCCTCGAGGGTCACCGGCACCTGACCGAACTCCGGCCGCGGCGCGAACGTGACCACGGCTCTCGCGTCGCCGGTGATCACCCTGGTCAGGTCGGTGCGGGTCGCCGCGATGTCGTGCGGCAGATAGTCGACCACCTGCAGGCTGGCCCACCGTGTTTCGACGGTCATCGTGCCGTCGACATAACGCTGCGAGAGCGGAAGTCCCGGCCGCTCGGGCTCAATGGTGAAATGACCGGCCTGCGGGCCACCGAGCAGGTGTGCGAACACCGCGGCCGAATCCGGCTCAGGATGGCAGAACCAGGTGACCGTCGCGTCGGGGGTGAGCAGCGCGACCGAGCGCGGGCTGGCCAGCATGGTCAGCCGTTCGATGCGCGGCGCGCTCGCGCCGGCCAGCCAGGTGCGCCGCTCCTCGAGCAGGAAGGCCAGCGCCCAGGACACGGCCTCGGTGCTGTCCACCCGGAACCTGGCCACGCTCTCGCCGTCGCCGACCTTGATGCCGACGTCGGGACCGGACAGCACCCGGAACGCCTTCTCGTCGGTGACGTCGTCGCCGAAGAACACCGCTGCCGACGCGCCTGCCTGGTGCCGGACGGTGTCCAGCGCGGTGCCCTTGTCTGTCTGCACCACGGCCAGTTCGATGACGGACTTGCCCTCGGTCACCTGCACGCCGATCCAGCACGCCGGGCCCTGCCGGACCTGCGACAGCGCGCGATGTCCGATCTCGGGGCTCGCATTGCGCACATGCAAGGCGACGCTGGCCGGCTTTATCTCGACGGTGACGCCGGGATTCTCCGTGGCGACCCGGCTCAGTGCCGTCTGCACCTCTTGGAGCAGGTGCTTGGCGTCGTTGTCGATCGCGTGCACGAAGCCCACGTCGAACTCCGAGCCGTGGCTACCGATCAACTGCACCTCGACCGGAAGGCGGGACAATGCCGCGAGATCTCGCAGTGCACGGCCGGAGATGACGGCGGCGGTGGTCCCGGTCAAGCCGGCGAGTGCTCTTAATGCGCTCACCGATTCCCGATGGGGAAAGGCTTTGGTCGGGTCGGACACGATGGGCGCGAGCGTCCCGTCGTAATCCGATGCGACCAGCAGCCGCGGCGCGCGCGCGACCGTCGACAGTGCACGGCGAAATTCCAGTGGCAGATCCTGTGCGCTCACGCATCCAACCTAGTGATGGGAGGAGTTTTTTCATGGGGCGGCCAAAACAATACTGTGTTGAATTCGCCGCACAGAAGCGCGCTGGTAAGTGTGCCCACGGTAACGCTCGCATGGGAACCGAATCGCGAAGGTCTGCCCAGCTGACGGCTTCGGGGCCGGAGTGGGTGAGTTGCGTCGCACGCCTAGGACGATCGCCCGAGGCGCGGTGGCAGGGCTCTGGTTTGCTTAAGATTCGCTGACGGTCGCAGGCTTACTGGGTCCGGTTGCCGAGTAGGAGATCCACCGTCAGTTCCAGTCGTTCGGTGACGTCGGTGGCCGAGGCGCGCCTGGTCAGCCAGGCGACCAGATTCGACAGCCAGACATCGCTGATCACTCGCGCGATGGCCAGCTGGCGCTCGCTGGGCTCGCCATCGTTCATGGCGCGTGCGAAAACGCGGTCCATCACCTTGCCGACGCGGTCCACCTCGGCGGCGGCCGAGGCGTCGGCGAACATGAAAGCGCGGGTCATGGCCTCGGTGAGCAGCGGGTCGCGCTGCATCATTCTGGTGATCTGGGTGAGTAGCAGGTGCATGCGCTCACGCGGCGACTGTCCGGCAAGCGGCTTGCGCTTGCCTTCAATTTGCTCGAATTCTCGTGCCAGCGCGGAGACGAGCAAATGCACCTTCGATGGGAAATAGCGGTAGAGCGTGCCGACCGCGACATCGGCGCGCTCGGCCACCGCGCGCATCTGGACCGCGTCGTATCCGCCCTTGGAAGCCAGCGCCAGGGTCGCGTCCAGAATCCGCTTGCGCCGCTCGCGCTGCGCCGCCGAGCTCAGGTCGTCCTCGCTGAGCGTGGTGACGGTAGCGGTGGGCGGTGCCGCGCTCGGGTCGGCTGGCTGCGATCGGGAGGGACTGGCCATTGATGAGAGTCCTTTCCGGAAAACGTCGTTTCATCGGCGTGCGCGGTCTGCCGGGGCGGTGATCGTGTCTTGACTTACGCCCGGCTAGGATATTAGAACATGTTCTAGGTGTGGGAGTCACGCCGGAAAGGCGGTATGGACTGTGACCATCGCCACCACTGACGAGCATAAAGCCGTCCAGGAGTCGATGAGCGGATGGGCGGCGTCGGTCCGTCCAATTGCAACAATGCGGACCGACCCGGCGGACTTCTGGCGCGCCTACTGGCCTGCGCTGGCCGAGATCGGAATCTTCCGGGTCGCGGTGTCCGAGGATGCGGGCGGCGCGGGCGGTTCGGTCACCGATCTCGCCGTCCTGGTGGAGCAGGCGGCGCACGATCTGGTCGGTGGCCCTGTGCTCGCAACGGCTTTGGCCAATCTGATCACCGCGGGACGGCTCGACGAGGACCTTCCCTGCGGTGTCGCGCTCGACTTCGTTGTCGGTTCGGCGGTGAGCGTACCCGCCGCGAGCGGCGAGTTGTCGCTTACAGGTACCTGGGATTCCGTTCTCGGTGCGGCGCAGGGAACCGCGGTGCTGCTTCCGGTATCCCTTCCGCAGGGACAGCGCTGGTGCGTGGTTCCGCCGGATGCCCTCGGCCTGCGGCTCGAGCTGCTGCCGCCGCTGGACCTGACTACGCCGCTGGCGCGGGTGCACTGCGCCGAGGTGCGCGTGCCCGCCGAACAGGTGTTCGCCGCGCCCTATGCGGCCGAGGATCTTCTCGTCGCGCTTGCTACCGCCGAGCTGGCCGGTCTCGCGGGCTGGTGTCTGGAGACCGCGGTCGAATACGCCAAGGTTCGTGAGCAATTCGGGCGCAAGATCGGATCCTTCCAAGCGGTCAAACACATCTGTGCCTGGATGCTGTGCCGGACCGAGCTCATCCGCACCGTCGCGGCCGACACCGCGGCCGCCGTAGACGAGGGTGGCGCCGAACTGCCGATCGCCGCCGCGATCGCCGCCGCGATCGCCATGGACGCGGCGGTCGAGACCGCCGAGGACTGCATCCAGGTGCTCGGCGGCATCGGCTTCACCTGGGAGCACGACGCGCACCTGTATCTGCGCAGGGCGGTGGCGTTGCGCCAGCTGCTCGGCGGTTCGGCGCGTTGGCGGGCCAGGGTCACCGAGCTGACTCGCTCGGGACAGCGGCGCACCACCGGCGCCGACCAGGTGTTCGCCGCCGATGCTGTTTCTCGCATGAGCGGAGCCCTCCGTGGTCACGCTTCGCTGCTGCCTGCGGGCCTGACCGCGCACGCAGGGGGCGTGCCCGCCGTGGATGACGGCAACGTGCATGAGCTGGCCGCCGAGGTCACGCGGATCGCGGCGCTGCCCGCCGACGAGCAGCGCGTCGCGCTGGTCGAGGCGGGACTGGTCATGCCGCACTGGCCACGCCCCTATGGCCGCGCCGCGGACCCGATGACCGGTCTGATGATCTCCGAGGAACTGCGCCGCGCGGGCCTCACCGCCCCGGACCTGGCCATCGGTGGCTGGGCGATTCCCACCCTGTTGCAACACGGAACACCGGAGCAGATCGACCGGTTCGCCTGGCCTACGCTGCGCGGCGAGGTGGTCTGGTGCCAGCTGTTCAGCGAACCCGAGGCGGGCTCGGACCTGGCCGCGCTGCGCACCACCGCGAAGAAGGTGGACGGCGGCTGGGTGCTGCGCGGTCAGAAGGTGTGGACCTCGCTCGGCGACAAGGCGAACTGGGCGATCTGCCTGGCGCGCACCGACCCGGACACGCCCAAGCACCGGGGCATTTCCTACTTCCTCGTCGACATGCGCAGCGCAGGTCTAGAGGTCCGGCCGCTGGTGCAGATCACCGGCGAGGCACGCTTCAGCGAAGTGTTCCTCGACGATGTGTTCGTGCCTGACGACTGTCTGGTCGGCGCACTGAACAATGGATGGAAGATCGCCCGCTCGACCCTGTCGACAGAGCGCGTCGCGATGGGTGGCAACGGTATCGGGCCGGTGCTCGAGGAGCTGATCGCGAAGTCGCCCGCCACCGGTCCCGGTGCGGAACTGCTGAACGACCGGCTCGGCGGGTTCGTCGCCGAAGCGATCGCCGGAATTTTGCTAGAGCAGCGCGGCGCGGTGCGAATGTTGGCGGGCGGTGACCCCGGCGCGCAGGGTAGCGTACGCAAGTTGCTCGGGGTACGCCACCGCCAGGCGGTCGCGGAATTCGCTGTCGAGACGGCAGGGCCCATCGGTGCGCAGGATGCCGAAGTGGCGAAGGAGTTCCTGCTCACGCGCTGTTTATCGATCGCTGGTGGAACCGAGCAGATTCTGCTCACCGTGGCCGGTGAGCGGATTCTGGGGCTGCCTCGTGACGCTGACAGCTAGTCGCCGAGACAACTGGGAGAAAAGCGTGGACTTCACCAGGGAAGAGGGCCAAGATGCCGTGGCCGAAGTCGTCGTGAGCTTGATGGAGCGCGAGCCGGCCCGTGGCATGGAGCTGTGGCCGAGACTGGTCGACTCCGGACTGCTTTCGATCGCGCTGCCGGAGCGGCACGGCGGCGATGGTATGGGCCTGCTCGAGGTATCGGTGCTGCTCACCGAGCTGGCTACGGACGCGGTCGCGGTGCCGGCCCTGCCGACGCTCGGCTTCGGCGTGCTGCCGCTGTTGGCCTCCGCGCCGGAGAGCATCGGGGAGCGGGTGCTGCCCGAGGTCGCCAAGGGCACGGTGCTCACCGCGGCGCTGAGCGAGCCGGCGGCACCGTTCACGGTGAAGCCGGAGACCACCGCGGTGATCAGCGGTAGCACGGTGCGCATCACCGGGCACAAGGTCGCCGTGCCCTACGCCGAGCAGGCGCGCTGGCTGCTCGTACCGACCAATTCCGGTATCGCCCTTGTTGATTCGGAAGCCGAAGGGCTCACCACGACACCGACTCCGGTCTCCGGCGGCATCCCGGAATGCAGCGTGCGGCTGAACCAGGTGAAGATACCCGCTGACCAGCTGTGGCCGACCGGTCTCGTCGACCTGCATCGGCTGGCGCTTGCCTCGATCGGATCGGTCGCCGATGGTTTGCTAAAGGGTGCGCTCATTCTGACCGCCGAGCATCTGCGGACCCGCCGCCAATTCGGTCGGCCGCTGGCGGAGTTCCAGGCGGTGGCCCAGCAGATCGCCGATCTGTACGTCGTCTCGCGCACCCTGCACGTGGCCGCGCTGTCGGCGAACTGGGCGCTGGCGCAGGCCGGTCCGAGCCAGGAGCATCGCGGCCGGACCGACGACGATCTGGATATCCTCGCCTACTCCGTCGCCGCGGAATTGCCACAGGCCATGCAGAAGTGCCATCACCTGCACGGCGGTCTCGGCGTGGACATGACCCACCCGATGCATCGCTATTACTCACAAGCTAAGGACATCGCTCGCTGGCTCGGTGGGCCGTCGTTCCGACTTGATCGATTGGGGGCCAGATGTTCATCGACCTGACTACCGAGCAGCGCCGATTACGTGACGAACTGCGCTTGTACTTCGCCGATCTCGTGACTCCTGAGGAGGAGGCCGAGATGGCGGTGAACCGCCATGGCGACGCCTACCGCGCGGTGGTACACAGGATGGGACGCGACGGCTGGCTCGGCGTCGGCTGGCCGAAGGAATACGGCGGCCAGGGCTTCGGGCCGGTCGAGCAGCAGATCTTCTTCAACGAGGCCGTGCGTGCCGATGTCCCGCTTCCGCTGGTGACCCTGCTGACGGTCGGACCGACATTGCAGCAGTTCGGTACCGAGGAACAGAAGAAGCAGTTCCTGCCCGGAATCCTCGCAGGCGATATTCACTTCGCGATCGGCTACTCCGAGCCAGAGGCCGGGACCGATCTTGCGTCGCTGCGGACCTCCGCGGTGCGCGACGACGCCGGGGACTGGATCGTCAACGGGCAGAAGATCTTCACCACGGGTGCGCACGAGGCCGACTACGTTTGGCTGGCCTGCCGCACCGGGTCGCTCGAGTCGCGCCACCGCGGCATCACCATCCTGATCGTGGACACCACCGATCCCGGCTACTCGTGGACGCCGATCATCACCTGCGACGGCGCCCACCACACCAACGCGACCTACTTCGACAATGTGCGGGTTCCGGCGAACATGCTGGTCGGCGAGGAGAACCGGGGCTGGAAGCTGATCACGACGCAGCTCAACCACGAGCGGGTGAGCCTCGGACCGTCCGGCAAGATCGAGCAGCTCTACGACCGGGTGCGCGAATGGGCGCAGCCGCGCGGCGTGCTCGACGAGATCGACGTGCGTCGTTCGCTGGGTCGCATCCATGCCATGGCCCGGCTCAACGAGCTGCTGAACTGGCAGGTCGCCGCTGCGTCCGATGGGCGGCGCTCGCGGGGCCCTGCGTGGTCACGCTCCGCTACCGCCTCCGGGCCTGTCGCGACCGTCGCCGAGTCCGATGGGCGTCGCTCGCGGGGCCCTGCGTGGTCACGCTCCGCTACCGCCTCCGGGCCCGTCGCGCGCGCCGCCGATGTCGACGGTGACCAGTCCCAGGTGATCGCCGACGCGTCGGCCACCAAGGTCTACTCCACCGAATCGCTCCAGGAGGCGGGCAGGCTCGCCGAGGAGATCGTCGGCCGCTACGGCGACCAAACCGAACCCGACACCGCTGAGCTACTCACCTGGCTCGACCGCAGGACCAAACAGAACCTCGTGGTGACCTTCGGCGGCGGCGTCAACGAGGTGATGCGCGAGCTGGTCGCCTCGTCGGGACTGCGCTTACCGCGAGTACCCCGATAACGAGTAAGGAGCCGCGCGTGCCGGAAACCACTACTCCGGAAGCCATCATCGCCGCAGCCGAGACAATCAAGGCCGCGGGCGAGTGCGCGCCCCGTCTCGGGCGCGATCCGGTAAACCAGCCGATGATCAACAACTGGGTGGAGGCGCTGGGCGACACCAACCCCATCTACGTCGACGAGGAGGCAGCCCGGGCTGCCGGACACCCCGGCGTCGTCGCGCCGCCCGCCATGGCACAGGTGTGGACCATGTTCGGGCTCAACGGTTCTCGGCCCGCCGACGACCCGATGGGTGCGGCCACCGAACTGCTCGACGCGGCGGGCTACACCTCCGTGGTCGCCACCGACTGCCGGCAGACTTATCACCGGTATCTCAATGTCGGGGAAGAGCTTTGCGTCACCAGCAGGTTGTCGGACATCCGCGGTCCCAAGCGAACGGCGCTCGGGGATGGTTGGTTCGTCACCTTCCGCACCAGCTGGCACGTGGGCGACGAGGTCGTCGCCGAGATGCTGTTCCGTCTGCTGAAGTTCGCACCGGGCGCCGGCGCGGCGCCGCAGCCCGGCGCGGGTGCACGGGTCAAGCCGTTGGTTTCGTGGGACACCGAATTCTTCTGGGAGGGAACCAAGGTCGGCGAGTTGCGCATCCAGCGTCTGCCGGACGGATCGCTGCGGCACCCGCCTATTCCGGCCATCTGGCAGGACAAGTCGAAGCCGACCGACTACGTCGTCGCCTCCGGGCGCGGCACCGTGTTCAGTTACGTCGTGCACCATGCGCCGAAGGTGCCGGGGCGGCAGCTGCCGTTCGTGGTCGCGCTGGTCGAATTGGAGGAAGGCGTGCGCATGCTCGGTGAACTGCGCGGCATCGACCCAGCCGAGGTGCGGGTCGGCCTGCCGGTCCAGGCGGGCTTCGAGAAGCTCGACGACGAGGCGATCCTGCCGATCTGGGAGGTGCTCGCATGACCGGTCAGGCCTGGAGGCGGCAGCTCGCGTCACCACGGAGGGCCCCGGCCATGCGAGAAAAGGACACAGCATGAGCGTCCGGCGTGGAGGCGGCAGCCTGCGTCACCACGGAGGGCCAGCGTGTGCCGAGAGAGAGGAAACAGCATGACCGCCACCGTGGAACCGGATGCCGTGCGGGTCGGCACCGTGCTGCCCGAGCTCGTAATCACCGCCGATCCGACTTTCGTGATCAGTACGGCCCTGGCAACCAGGGATTTCCAGGACGTGCACCACGACAGGGACAAGGCTGCCGCACGAGGCTCCAAGGACATCTTCGTCAATATCCTCACCGACACCGGGCTGGTGCAGCGCGTCGTCACCGACTGGGCGGGCCCGCGCGCGATCGTGAAGTCGATCGCGCTGCGTCTCGGTGTTCCGCTGTATGCGGGGGACACGTTGACGCTCACCGGCACGGTGACCGCGCTGGAGGGCGACGACATCCACATCGACGTGGTCGGCAGGGACAGCCTCGGCGACCACATCACGGCCACAGTCGTCATCGCGTTGCGGAGGGCCGATGACTGAGCAGACCATTTCGGGTCGCGCGGCCGTCGTCGGTATCGGCGCCACCGATTTCTCGAAGGACTCCGGTCGCAGCGAGCTGCGGTTGGCCGCTGAAGCGGTCACCGCGGCGCTGGCGGACGCGGGTCTCACGGCGGCCGATGTCGACGGCCTGACCACGTTCACCATGGACACCAACACCCAGGCCGCGGTGGCAAGGGCGGTCGGCATCCCGCGGCTGACGTTCTTCAGCCACATCGGGTACGGCGGTGGCGCGGCCTGCGCCACCGTTCAGCAGGCCGCCATGGCGGTGGCCACCGGCATCGCCGACGTTGTCGTCGCCTACCGCGCGTTCAACGAGCGTTCGGTGTCGCGGTTCGGGCAGTTCTCCACGGCGCTGGCGACGTCGCCGACCTCGTCGGGCATCGACGCGGGCTGGTCTTACCCCCAGGGCCTCGGCACACCCGCCGCACAGGTGGCGATGGTGGCCCGCCGCTACATGCACGTCTACGGCGCCACCAGTGCGGACTTCGGCGCCGTTGCCGTCGCCGATCGCAAGCACGCCGCGGTGAACCCGGCCGCCTTCTTCTACGGCAAGCCGATCACGCTGGAGGATCACCAGAATTCGCGCTGGATCGCCGAGCCGCTGCACCTGCTCGACTGCTGCCAGGAGTCCGACGGCGGCGTCGCGATCGTGGTGACCAGCGTCGAGCGCGCACGCGACCTGCCGCAGCGGCCTGCCGTGATCGCCGCGGCCGCCCAGGGTTCCGGCGCGGACCAGTACGTGATGACCAGCTACTACCGCGACGCCATGACCGGACTTCCGGAAATGGGCTTGGTCGGCGACCAGCTGTGGGCGCAGAGCGGGCTGAGCCCCGGCGACATGCAGGCTGCCATCCTTTACGACCACTTCACACCGTTCGTCCTCATGCAGTTGGAGGAACTCGGCTTCTGTGCTCGTGGCGAGGCGAAGGACTTCATCGCCGACGGAGCCATCGAGCTCGGCGGCCGCCTGCCACTGAACACCCACGGCGGCCAACTCGGCGAGGCCTACATCCACGGAATGAACGGCATCGCCGAGGCGGTAAGACAGATCCGTGGCACCTCGGTCAACCCGGTGGAGAACCTGGATAACATCCTGGTCACCGCAGGCACTGGCGTACCGACCTCCGGGCTGGTGCTCAGCGCGCACTGAAATCGTCATCGCCCGTACCGCGCCGAGCGCGCGGCGGGGGCAGGCAGTACCTCGGCCGGTGCGGGCGTAACGATCGTTCGGCTGGTGGGCGGCAGGATGTCTGGCGTCCGCGCAGCTGTACGGAGAGGAGCCCTGTGACCACCAGGCACCTGGTCGACGTGCACGTTCTGCTCGTCAGGGGGGACGACCTGCTTTTGAGCAAGCGCCGCAGCGACGACGAGTTCGATGGTCTCTGGCACCTCCCCGCGGGCAAACTGGAGGCGGGTGAATCCGCTACCGCCGCTACCGTCCGCGAAGCATACGAGGAGGTCGGTGTGGTGATCGACGAGGCCGACCTGCACCACATCCACACCGCTCACGTAGTCGGTTCCGGGCTCGAGCCCCGCCTCGGCCTCTTCTTCGAAACCCGCCGCTGGTCCGGGAACCCGGTCAACCGCGAGCCCGGCAAGTCCTACGAATTGCGCTGGTTCCCCCTCGCCGCCCTCTCCGAATCGACTCTCATCCCATACTCGAACGTAGGCATCCGAGCCCACCGCACCGGCCGCACCTACAGCCAACATGGTTGGCGCCGCTGAGCGGCACATGCCTGCGGCGAAACGCCCGAGCGGCCCTCCGCCGTGCGCCACTCGTCAGCCCGTCAGGTAGGGGGTCAGGAGGCGGGCAAGTTGGTGGGTGCTGGCGGGGGTGTTGGGCGGAAGGGTGCTGCGGTTGCCTGCGAAGCGGTCGAAGACGGCGCCTTCGAGGACTGCGACGAAGTTGTGGGCGTCGGTGTCTGGATCGGGAAATCCTTTGGCGTAGAACAGCTCTCGAGCGTGATCGATGGAGAAGAGGCTGCGGGCCAGCCGGGGGTGTAGGTCGGGATCGTCCAGTAGATCGATGAGTAGGGCGTGGCGGGCGATGAGGTGGTTGCGCCGCTCGGTCAATAGCCGGTCGAGCCAGGCGGCGATGGCCTCGGCGACCGACCGTGGGTCGAGGGGGTCGGTCGTCACCAGCTGAGCGCCGCCGAAGTCTTCCCGGGAGCGGGTGGTGATCCGGTCGACGATCGCCTCGATGAGCGTGTGTTTCGTGCGGAAGTAGTAGGAGGCCGACCCGGCGGGCAGGTCCAGCGCGGTGTATGTGGCTGTTTTGTGCAGTAGACAGATTCGGTGGTAACGAGAAGCCCGGGCGCGAGCGCCGATATCGGTGGCGCTCCTGCCGGTACTGCTCACCGTGTCGATGGTGATCCTGCTGGCCGGGTGATCGCGAGCCGGCACCGGCTTCCGCTGGCCATGCCGGAGCCGGAACGCGAGGACGAGCGTCGGCAGTGGCGTCTCGGGCGCGTTGGCCTGGCGGTGCGAGTGTCCGCCGCTCAGCCCGGCCGGGCTCGCGATCGCCACCGCGGTGCTGCCCGCGGGCCGGCTGTTCGTCTACCGATCACCGATCCGCAGCGAATGCGCTTGCCGCGCCCCGAACTTCCGGAGCGGCTCGGCAGTCATCTGACCCGAAGGCACGGCCCCGGCGTCGAGTACGCGGACATTCGCGCCTACGCACCCGGCAACCAGTTGCGCACCGTGAACTGGCCGGTGAGCGCGCGGCGCGGGCGGCTCTACGTCACCGAGCGGCGGGCGGCGCCGGTACTCGTTGTGGTGCTGTACACCTTGGTAATCCAAGGCGTCGCGGTGCGTTGAGCACGGCGCGGTCCGGAACCGCAGCCGTCCACCGGCGCTTGATGGGGCCCGATCCGAATGCCATCGGGCCCCGGCGGACGTCCGATCGGCGCAGCGTGCATCGGCAAGCTCGCCGCGAACACCTCTGCGAAGGAGGACGACCAGGTGGGAATTACACGGTGGCGTGCGAAGGCTCGACAGCGACTCAGGCGATATCGGCGCCACGCACAGCTGGATTCACGCCTTCGTCGCGGAAACAGGTCTTTTGATCTCGCTCATCAGCATTCGCAACGTCAGCGAATGCTTCTCCGGCGGAAGTGCGTTCAACGCAGCCCGTGCCATCTTGACACCTTCCGCCTGGTCACCTGCACGCGCGAGCATCAATCCCTGATGCATATCCAGATGCGTCCGGAACCGCGGCAGCGAGTCCGGCAGATCTGC
Organism: Nocardia sp. NBC_01730; assembly: GCF_035920445.1. NCBI lineage: Bacteria > Bacillati > Actinomycetota > Actinomycetes > Mycobacteriales > Nocardiaceae > Nocardia > Nocardia sp. NBC_01730. The sequence continues at coordinate 6,466,006 of NZ_CP109162.1, forward strand.
CCGAGCCGCCTCCTGTGCCGCCAACGCGGTCCGCTCGTCACCCAAGCGGGCGGCCAGAAGGGACAGGAAGATGTTCACCCGCCACCACGGCACCGCGTAGTCACTCGATTGGTCCTCGGACCCTGACCGATCGAACTCCCGGCGGCCAACGGCGATCAGGCCCCCCGCCGCTTCTTTGTCGCCCAGGATTGTGGCAGCGTGCGCCTTCCCCCACAGCGCGTTGAGCCGACCCAAACCAGGCCGGTCACTGATCGCCAACGCCTCATCGGCAAAACGGTGCGCTACGGGCAGCGCCGCGCCCTCGTAGCCCAACGCGATCGCTGCCCGCCCACGCACCCACACTCGGATATCGGTGTCCTCGGATCGGTCAGCCGCTTCGGCCGCCATCGAGTACCAGTTGATCGCCTTGCGGCCGTCGCGGCCCGGAAAAGTCTTGGCGTACAGGGTCATCAGGCGCGCAGCGATCGACCACATCCGCGGTGTATCCAACTGCTGTTGCAGCACCACCATGTCGGCTGCCAGCCGCCGCTGAATCTCCGCGGCGCCAGCGCTCATGTAATCGCGGCCATAGATGACAAGCCGGTCTTCCCACTCCGCGATATCGGGCCGAGCCGCGCTGAGCCGCGCGGCGAATCCTTGGGCCAGGAGGTCGGACGCTACGACAGGCGCGACGGACGTAGCAGCCAGGTGGCTCAGGAATTCGCGCCGGTTCACATTTGCCTCCAACAACTCAGAGGGACAATCAAGCACCGTCGCTAGATGACGTAGCCAAAACGCCGATGGTTCGGTGGCGTTGGATTCCCAACGCCGGGAGATGTATTCGCGGTTGATATTGGCGCCAGATGCTTTGCATAGTTCATCGGCCAGTCTTCCCTGCGACCAGCCCTTAGCCAAGCGAAGTTGGCGGATCAGGGCGCCGGTCCCGCTGCTCATACTTCGATCATCCCCCGGAATATCAGCTCGAGGAAAGCGGTATAGGTGTCGCCAGCGCGGACGCCACCCCCGATGCCACTACCGAGCCTTGGTCGGGGAGTCGGCCGCTACGCGACCAGGGATGCCACGGCTGTTGCCACCGCGCCGACGGCGGGCCGCGCGACATCGTTGAAGTTGGCCCCGGTGCCAGGGTTGAACCGGCCAGCGCGTCGTTGTCCCTGGCGCCGGGTGCTCAGCCCGCCACAATTCGTGGTCGGGCGCACCTACAGCCGTCGATTCACGGAGGTCGGGTACATGCCGAGCCGAGAACTACCGAAGCGAGCCGCGCTCGTCGGGCCGCAACGTCCTGTCGACTACGAGCTATCGGCCGACGTCCTCGGACGGTACCTCGACGCTCTCAAAGAGCTGCGGGCGATCGAGGGCGACACGCACGACGCGGGAGCGCGGCAGGCCGCCACCGGGTGGAGGTGTAGGTGATGCGCGAGACACCCCCGGAGCTGCCGATGGACACGGCCGAGAGTCGATGCCGGTTCTACCGGCAGGTGTGCGGGTTGGAGGCGGGGATCAAGCCCGAAACCGGTCGTATCTTCGTTCGGGCGGGCAGTGTAGGGGCGATCACTATGCCCGCGCGCCTGGGTCAGTTGGTTAAATCCGGAATACAGACCCGGAAATGCGTTGTCGGCCCGATCGTCTCCCATCCGCGTTCACAGAGGTGGACGTTCCTGACAAGGCCCGATCTGCCGACGAGGTGCGCATGTTTTCCGAGTTGTTCCGGCTGAATGTGACGGTCGCCCGGCTCGGCGCGGAAATCGCGTTGCCGTCGCCCGCCGACATACACGCCGCGTTTCGGGTCTGGGTAGAGTCGCCACGCGACACGTTCTGGCCCTCCGGCATGGTTGTAGTGGAAGCGATACGCGCATGTGTGGATGCCCGTCCATCGGGGCGGAACCGATGAGCGTGAGTGGCGAGCCTTCTCCGCGCCCGATCGCCGCCGACGTTCGTCTATCAGTCCAATTGCAGGACATCCGAATGGATTTCGTTGCGTGCATGACCGCTGCGCTGATGTTCGTGCAGGACTGGCGCGCCCACCACTACCTCGACGACGTGACTGTGGTCCCTGGCGGCACCGGCGGGTTGCCGCGCCTGCCTAACGAGCGGCTCTACCTCGAACCATGGCGGACACCGGCGTGTAGCAGAAAGCCGGACGCCTCCCGTGAGTACTGAACGGCATCGGCGGCTCCCCGCGAGGTGGGCAGTAACTGAACACATCGGTAGTCGGTGGGGAAGCCGGTGGTCCGGTGGGCTTGTCTACGTTCGGCGGGAGGTACCGCCGTCAAGCCGGCAGGAAGCGCAGCGTGACGTCGTCGAGGACCGGTGCGTCATCGCGTTCGACAACGGTAGCCGCGATGGTCAGCTCGTCGTTCTGCCGCCAGATCCGGGTCCGGATCGTCTCGCCGGGAAACAGCACGCCCGCGAACCGGGCGCGGAAGCCGGCGACCCGGCTCGCGTCGGCGCCGAGCACGGTGTCCGTCGCGGTCTTGCAGACGATGCCGTAGGTGCACAGGCCGTGCAGGATGGGCGCGGGAAAGCCTGCCGCGCGGGCGAATTCCGGGTCGGAGTGCAGCGGGTTGCGGTCGCCACACATCCGATACAGCAGCGCCTGCTGCGGCAGGGTCGGCGTCGCCACGTCGAAATCCGGTGCGCGGTGCGGCAGTTCGGACTTGGTGCTCGGGCCGCGCTCGCCGCCGAAGCCGCCCTCGCCCTTGGCGAAGATCGAGGAGCGCACGGTCCACAGCGGCGCGCCGTCGGAGCCGGTGGCGGTGTGCTCCTGCACGACCACCGCGGCCGAGCCCTTGTCCCAGATCTCCGCGATCCGGCCGGTGCTGGTCGCCTTGCCCACCACCGCGATCGGCCGGTGTACCTCGACCTCCTGATGGCCGTGCACGACCTTCGCCAGATCGATATCGATGCCGGGAAAGCTCACCTTCGGCGGTTCGGTCTCGCCCAGCGTCGGTGCGACAGTCGCGAAGGTCGGCAGCACCTGGGGTGCCCGATCGTCGAGGTAGCGCAGCTCGGCGGCGTCGGCCCAGCGTGCGCCCGCGCCTAGGCCGAGCTGGTAGAGCTGGACATCGGACGGCGTCCAGGCGAACTCCCGGCTCGGCAGTGCCGCGCCGAGCGCGATCTTCGGGTCGATGGGCATCAGTACTCCTTGTTCATGGTTGCAGACGGAGCGTCGGATTTCGAGGTCGCAGCGGACGTCGGGGTCACCGACCCGCCATCCACAGGTTGATCCCGCGTGCGGCACAGGCACTCGGTGATACCGCGTCCATGTCGTGGGATGGATCGATCGCGGGTACGGGCCCGCAAATGCCTTGGATACCCACCCGGGCGCGCACCGGTGTCGATGGGAGCCTGCGCCGGTGCCGTCATATCATGCCTCCGCTGACGCGATCGCGGGCTGGTCCTTCCTGCGCTTCACGATGTCGAGCACGGCCAGATAGCCGAAGGTGAGCGCGGGGCCGATGGTGGCGCCAGGACCGGCGTAGGTGTGGCCCATCACCGGGGCGCTGACATTGCCGGAGGCGTACAGGCCATCGATGACGGTCTCGTCCTCCCGCAGCACCCGGCCCGCGGCGTCGGTGACCAGGCCGCCCTTGGTACCGAGGTCACCGGGCACCATCTCGGCCGCATAGAACGGTCCCTCCACCAACGCGGCCAGACACGGGTTCGGCTTCACGGTGGGGTCGCCGTAGTACTTGTCGTAGGCGCTGTCGCCGCGGCGGTAGTCCTCGTCCACACCGGTGGCCGCGAAGCTGTTGAACCGTTCGATGGTCGCGGCGAGGTTCTGCTCGGGCACCCCGATCTCGGTAGCGAGTTCGGCGAGGGTTGGTGCCTGCACGATGAGGTTGTTTTCCATCCAGCGGGATGGAAAACGCTGACCCGGCTGCAGGCCCGCGAAGATATAGCGGTTGCGGTAGCGCTGGTCGAACACCAGCCAGGCGGGCACGTTCTCGCCGGGACCGTCGCCCTGCCCGTGCTCGCCGCCGTACATGGTGTGCACCGCCTCGACGTAAGGAGCGGACTCATTTCCGAATCGCTTGCCGTCGGCGTTGACGATGACGCAGCCGGGCAGATTGCGTTCCGCCAGGCAGAACCAGGGCTTGCCGCCCTTGAAGATCGTCGGCCCCCACCAGGCGTCGGCCATGATGTCGACGGCCGCGCCGAGCTCGAGACCGGCGCGGATGCCGTCGCCGGTGTTGGCGGGCGCGCCGGTGGTCCATTCGGTGGTGATCGGCGCGCGCTGGTATTTCCGCCGCATCTCGTCGTTGTGCTCGAAGCCGCCGCTGGCCAGCACCACACCGTGGCGAGCGGTGAAGCGGACGGTCCGGCCCTCGTGGTCGGCCTCGACACCGGTGACCCGGTCGTTCTCGACGATCAGCCCGGTCAGCGGGGTGTTCAGCAGCAGCGGCACGTCCGCGTCCAGCAGTCCTTTGCGGAGGGCGGCGGCAAGCGCCTGCCCCATGCCGAGCAGATGCTTGCCGGTGAGCCGGGCCCAGGTGGTGCGGACGCCGACCCGCATGGCGCGCAGCATGCCGCGCGGATGCCGCCGGATGAGGTTGAGCTGCTTGAAATCGGCCTGCGTGACCACGACGTTCAGCGGGGCTTTGCTATAGGCCGGCTCCAGGTTGAAGCGCTCCGCGCCGAGGATCTTGCCGTTGAACGGCTTGGGTTCGCACGAGCGTCCTTCGGCGCGGCCGCCCGGTGCCTCGGGGTAGTAGTCGGAATAGCCCGGCACCCAGCGCATCCGCAGCGGCGTGTGGTCGAGCACGAAGTCGAAGGCCTCGGCGCCGCGGTCGATGTAGGTGTCGATCCGATCCTTGGGCACGACGTCGCCGATGATGCTGTGCAGGTAGGTCCGCGCGTCCTCGCGGTCGTCGGGCCGACCTGACGCGCGCAGCGCCTTGTTCCCCGGGATCCACACGCCACCACCGGAGCGCGCGGTCGACCCGCCGTAGTGCGCGGCCTTTTCGATGAGCACCACGCTCAGCCCGTGATGGGCGGCGGTGAGGGCGGCGGTCATTCCGGCGGCGCCGCTGCCGACCACCACCACGTCGTATTCCCGATCATTCATGTAGAACACGTTATAGAATGGACGCGCCATTGGTCTATGTTGTGTGGCAGAAGACTTGCTCGGCGTTCCATTTGTCGAGGAAACTTGTTTCAGTTTCGGACCGGAGTGAAGTACATGGGCCTCGAATGGGACCTGACCACCGACGTTGTCGTGGTCGGATACGGCGCCGCGGGTGCGGCCGCCGCGCTGGAAGCCGCCGCGGCGGGCGCGCAGGTGCTTGTGCTCGAGCGATTCGCCGGGGGCGGCGCGTCGGCGCTGTCCGGCGGAATCATCTACGCGGGTGGCGGCACCTCAGTGCAGCGGGAGGCTGGGGTCGTGGACACTCCCGAGTCGATGCACGCCTACCTGGAGCGCGAGGTCGGCGATGCGGTGACGCCCGAGACGCTGCGCCGGTTCGTCGATGAGAGCCCCGCGCTGATCGAATGGCTGAAGGGCCATGGCGTGCCGTTCGAGGCGTCGCTGTGCCCGTACAAGACCTCCTATCCGAACGATCGCTACTACCTGTACTACTCCGGCAGCGAGATCTCCGGCGCGTTCCGCGACATCCCGGCCGCGCAGCGCGGACACCGAGTGAAGGGTAGGGGTACCTCGGGCAAGAAGCTCACCGGCCCGCTCGCCGCCTCCGCGTCCCGGCTCGGTGTGCGGGTGGAAACCCTGACGCGGGCAACGCAATTGCTCACCGACGACGTGGGCTCGGTGATCGGCGTCGAATGCCACACGCTGCGCGATGCGCCCGGCCGGATCCGCGACCGCTACACCCGCATGGCGACCATCGCGGCCAAGCCGGGCATCTACTATCCACCGCTGCGGCGGGCACTGGAGAAACGGCTCGTGGGCATGGAACGCCGATACGGCACCACGATTCGCGTCCTGGCGCGCAGGGGTGTGGTGGTCAGCGCGGGCGGGTTCATCGCTAACCGTGACATGGTGCGGCAGTACGCGCCGCGATACCGGGGTGGTCTCGCGCTCGGCACCACTGGTGACGACGGCAGCGGCATCCTGATGGCGCAGCGGGTCGGCGCGGCCGTCGACCGCATGGACAACGTCTCGGCGTGGCGCTTCCTGCTGCCGCCCAGCGCCTTCACCGGCGCGGTGCTGGTGGACGCGGACGGCCGCCGGGTGATCGACGAGACCCGCTACGGCGCCGCGGTCGGCCATGCGCTGATCACTGAGCATGACGGCAAGGGCTGGCTGCTCGCCGACGACACCCTGATGCGCACCGCGATCGGCCAGATCGGCAAGCAAGGCGCCTGGTTCCAGCGCGGGCAGTTCGAGACCATGCGGCGCACCGCGATTCGCGGCGCCACCCTGGAAGAGGTCGCGGCGAAAGCCGGGATCGGTGCCGCCGGTCTGCGCGCGACGGTCGAGGCGCACAACGCGGCGATCGACACCGGCGCGCCCGATCCGGTCGGCAAGCCGGCCGAGTTCACGAAACCCGTCCGCACCGGCCCGTTCTGGCTGTTGGATGTGGGCATCGAGCCGAGCCTGACAAACCCATGTCCGATGCTCACCCTCGGCGGTGTCGTCGTGGACGAGCACACCGGCGCGGTGAAGTCCACGGAGGGAAACGATATTCCCGGCCTCTTCGCGGCGGGCCGGACCGCGATCGGCATCTGCTCGAAGTCCTACGTCAGCGGTCTTTCGCTGTCCGATTGCGTCTTCTCTGGACGCCGGGCCGGGCGATCCGCGGCGAGCGAGCAGGTCCCGGCGCTCGATCAAGCAACAGTGGAAGGAACTTAGCGTGCTGTCCGACGTGGTACGAACCGAACTTGCCGACGAGCTCGAGCGCGCCGAGCGCGACCGTGTGGCGATCGATCCGCTGGTCGCCAGGTACACCGGCATCGACGTGGTCGACGCCTACCAGATCCAGCTGATCAATATCCGGCGCAGGCTCGACGGCGGCGCCAGGGTGGTCGGCCACAAGGTTGGCCTGTCGTCGAAGGCCATGCAGCAGATGATGGGCGTCGACGAGCCGGACTATGGGCATCTGCTCGCGGAAATGGAAGTCTACGAAGACGTTCCGGTGGAGGCGGGTCGCTACCTGTTTCCGCGGGTCGAGGTGGAAGTCGGGTTCGTGCTCGGCGCCGACCTACCCGGCGCGCACTGCACCGAGGAGGACGTGCTCGCCGCCACGGTCGCCTTCGCGCCGGCGATCGAGCTGATCGACTCGCGGGTCAAGGACTGGAACATCGGGCTGGCCGACACCATCTCCGACAACGCATCCTCCGCCGGGTTCGTGCTCGGTGCGCAGCGTGTCGCGCCGAAGGACATCGACGTCAAGGCGATCGACGCGGTGCTCACCCGCAACGGCGATGTCGTCGCCGAGGGCCGCAGCGACGCGGTGCTCGGCGACCCGGTGATCGCGGTGGCCTGGCTGGCGCGCAAGGTCGCGAGCTTCGGGGTGCGGCTGAAGGCGGGCGACATTGTGCTGCCCGGCTCGTGCACCCGTGCCATCGACGCCCGTCCGGGCGACGCATTCCATGCCGAGTTCGCCGGACTCGGTTCCGTCCGTCTGCAATTCACCTAGGAGGCCTGTCGTGTCCGTGCAGGGGACCGTCACCGCCGCGATCGTCGGGTCCGGCAACATCAGTACCGATCTGCTCTACAAGCTGCTGCGTTCGGAGAAGGTCGAGCCGCGCTGGATGATCGGTATCGACCCGGACAGCGAGGGCTTGAAGCGTGCCCGCGGCCTCGGGCTGGACACCTCGCACGAAGGTGTCGATTGGTTGCTCGGCCAGTCCGAACTGCCGGACTTGATCTTCGAGGCGACCTCGGCATACGTGCACCGTGCCGCCGCGCCGCGCTACGCAGAGGCGGGCATCCGCGCAGTGGATCTCACGCCCGCCGCCGTGGGTCCCGCCGTAGTGCCGCCGGTCAACCTCGGCGCGAATCTCGACGCGCCGAACGTCAACATGATCACCTGCGGCGGCCAGGCGACCATTCCGATCGTCGCCGCCGTGTCGCGGGTGGTACCGGTGCCATACGCGGAGATCGTCGCGTCGGTGTCGTCGGTTTCGGCGGGCCCCGGCACCCGGGCCAATATCGACGAGTTCACCAAGACCACCAGCCGCGGCGTGGAGACCATCGGCGGCGCGCGGCGGGGCAAGGCGATCATCATCCTGAACCCCGCCGAGCCGCCGATGATCATGCGCGACACCATCTTCTGCGCCATACCCGAAGGCGCCGACACCGACGTCGTCGCCGACTCCATCCACCGCATGGTCGCCGACATCCAGCAGTACGTGCCCGGCTATCGGCTGCTCAACGAACCACAGTTCGACCAGCCGTCGGTGGTGTCCGGTGGCATGGCGAAGGTCTCGGTGTTCGTCGAGGTCGAGGGCGCGGGCGACTTCCTTCCGCCGTACGCGGGCAATCTCGACATCATGACCGCCGCCGCGACGCAGGTGGGCGAGGTCATCGCCGACCAGATTGTCTCGGCCCGGCTGTAAGGAGCGAAAGAATGTCCTACTCAGCAGAACTCGACATCCGCGTCACCGATACCTCGCTGCGCGACGGATCGCACCACAAGCGCCACCAGTTCACCGCCACGGAGGTGCGTGACATCGTCGCGGCACTGGACGGCGCGGGCGTTCCGGTGATCGAGGTGACCCATGGCGACGGCCTGGGCGGCTCGTCGTTCAACTACGGCTTCTCCAAGACGCCTGAGCAGGAACTGGTCACGATCGCCGCCGAGACGGCGAGGCAGGCCAAGATCGCCGTGCTGATGCTGCCCGGCGTCGGTGTCAAAGAAGACATCAAGGTCTCGCAGGACAACGGCGTCTCCATCTGCCGTATCGCCACCCACTGCACCGAGGCCGACGTGTCCATCCAGCACTTCGGGCTTGCGCGCGAACTCGGTCTGGAGACTGTCGGATTCCTGATGATGTCGCATACCCAGCCTCCCGAGGTGCTGGCCAAGCAGGCCCGCATCATGGCCGACGCGGGCTGCCAGTGCGTCTACGTGGTGGACTCCGCGGGAGCCCTTGTCCTGGAGCAGGTTTCCGATCGGGTGGCAGCGATCGTCGCCGAGCTCGGCAATGACGCCCAAGTCGGCTTCCACGGCCACGAGAACCTGGACCTCGCGGTCGCCAACTCGGTCTATGCGATTCGCGCTGGCGCCACCCAAATCGACGGCAGCGCCCGTCGTTTCGGCGCGGGCGCGGGTAACACCCCGGTCGAGGCCCTGATCGGTGTCTGCGACAAACTCGGCATCAAGACCGGCATCGACTTCTTCGCCATCGCCGACGCCGCCGAAGACGTGGTCCGCCCCGCTATGCCGCAGGAATGCCTGCTCGACCGCCAGGCCCTGATGATGGGCTACGCGGGTGTGTACTCCAGCTTCCTCAAGCATGCCGAACGCCAGGCCGAGCGCTACGGCGTCTCCACCGCCGAAATGCTTGTGCGCGCGGGCAAACGCAAACTCGTCGGCGGGCAGGAAGACCAGCTCATCGACATCGCCCTGGAACTCCAGCGGGAAGCCACGGCCGCGCGGGTTGGCTGATAACATCGCGAATGTAATGTATCCATGGTGATATCATGTATTCAATTCAAGATATCACCGGAGGTGCGCCATGACTCGGACAGTGATCGACCTCGATGACCAACTGGTTGCCGATGTGTCCAAGGCGCTCGGCACCGGAACGAAAAAGGAAACGGTGAACGCGGCCCTTCGTGAGGTGCTGGAGACCCGTCGTCGGGCGCTGGCTCTCACCCGTCTTCAGGATGCTGTCGCCGATGGCGCATTCGACCTGGATGTCCTCGAGGACAAGCGGAAATACCGTCGGTGAGCGCGGCTCAGTTCCTCATCGACACGAGCGCTTTGGTCCCGCTGTTCAGGCGCGACAACGAGGCTGTCGCATGGCAGCGTGCCGCCGCTGCCGGACTGATTGCGATCTGTCCGATAACCGAGCTCGAGTTCTTCTACAGTGCACGCTCTTCAGCTGACCGTCAGCGAGCGATCGAGGATATGAGGTCGCTGTTCGGCTGGGAGCCGGTCGATGATCGCGCGTGTGACCGGGCTTGGGCGGTACAGGGAGAACTGACGAAGCGAGGGCGACATCGCAGCGCGGGCCCGGTCGATCTGGTCGTGGCCGCCACCGCCGAGCTCCGTGGGCTGACTTTGCTGCATCGGGATCACGACTTCGACTGCATCGCCGCGGTGACCGGCCAGCCACATCAGTGGCTCGGCTCGAGCTAGTGGTTGCTGCGCAGCGTCCATCCCCACGATACGGGCCGCATCCTCCTCAGCGGCGAAATGCTCATCGGCCCGGTGGGGCGAAGCGGATCAGCAGGTACCAGCATGCGGTAGGACGGGTTGTCACCAGGGATGGCAGCGGCCGTCCCAGTGGCCCCACCCGTCGTGTTCGTCGTTGTGCCACGCTCCGTGCCGGTCGCAGTGCCAGTCGTTGCGGAAGGGATCGCCCGGGTCGTGCCACCCTGGACGATTCCAGCCGCCCCAGTCGCGATCCTGATGAGTTGGGAACTGTGCACCCGGCACTGCGGCGGTGGCAGATCCGGCGAGCGGCCCGACGAATGCGGCACCCGCCGCGGCGACTACCGCCAAGGTGCCGGCAAGTTTCATTTTCATGGCAGGAGCCTTTCGGAGGACGAGATACGTGCGTGACGGGACCATTCCAGTCCACCGATGGCGCGGCGACAACGGAGTTCACGGGATTCTCAGCACACTCCCACCTGCGTTCTCAGCACACTCCCACCGGCGAAGGGGATCGAGGAACAGAACTGCCCAAATCCGGCACCAACGCGTCCGAGTAGGGCCTTTGCCGCCCTACAGAATGTCCATCACCCCCGGACCGGACCTACGGGCCGGCGCCGATGATCGGGATCATCCCCATGTGGGCGCGGTCGACGCGCTTGCGGTAGATCTGCCTGGAGTCCGTGGTGGGTGACTCTGCCTTCGATCGCTCAGGCTGCCACTTCTCCGGTTGGCGTTCGAGGAAGTTCCAGGGCGCATGGGTCGTACCAGGTGTTGTCACGATCGCTTCGCCGTACTCCGCGCTGTGGGCAGGTTGTCGAGGGTGGCTTGCACGGCAACTGCGGTGGCGGTGGGTTCGATACCGAATGTCGCGCTGGCAGCGGCAGAATCGAGCACGAATGGCTGGTCGAACTGATACCGCACTTCGCGCATCTCGCGGGCATTCGAATCGAACAGGCCCCCGGCCCACAGCACTGCCGCGGGCATGTGGCGCACTCGCGCGGGCGGTGCGCCCGCGAGGTCTGCCGTCAGCTCGGCGAGCGCGCGTACCGACAGCGGTGGCGCGGTGGGTGCGTGCCATGCTCGGCCCCAAGCGGTTTCGTCATCGGCGACGGCCACGAGGGTCCGCGCCATGTCGTCGATGACGGTCCAACTGTGCGGCGCATCCAGATCGCCGGGGAACAGCGCCGGTTTTCCCGCGTGGACGGCAGGAAGCACCATAACCGTGAACGCCGAATTCGCTCCGGCGCCAAGGTAATCGGATCCGCGCACCTCGGCAGTGTGAATACGGCCCGCTTGGTGTGCGGTCAATGCCGCATTCCAGAGTTCGGCTCGCGTGCGACCTTTCGTGGAATTGGGACGGAGCGGGTGTTGTTCGGTGATCGGCGCGTCCACCGCGCCGTAGCCGTAGAGGTTTCCGGCGGTGACAAGCACCGCTCCGGTTTTCTCCGCGGTGGAAATCGTGGACTGGATCAGCGGCGGGAAGTCGGTGGGCCACCGGTGGTACTCGGGCTGGGCGCACTGATAGATCGCGGTAGCGCCCGCACTGTGCGTACTGAGGCTGGACGAATCGGTGGCGTCGGCGGCGATCCGCTCGATCCTTCGGTGTTGCGGTCCGGTGCCGCGGCGGGTGATGAGGCGAACCTGGTCGCCCCGATCGGCAAGCAGCAGCGCGGTGGCCGAACCCGCCGGGCCTGCTCCGATGACGATGTGAATGGACATGTTCGTGATCCCGTCTGACGTTCCGTTTCGAGAACACTGTTCTCGATGTCTCGGATCATCGTATGGGCGACCGTCGATCTCTGTCAAGAACGATGTTCTTGAAAAGGTCCGCTGTTCTTCCGGTGACTAGTTGTTCTCTATACTGCGGGTATGTCCGCACCGTCACTGCGCGCTCGGGTCCGTGCCGAAATGACCGAGGAGATCAAGGCTGCCGCTCGGAAACGGCTGGCCGTCGACGGCGCGAACCTGTCACTGCGCGGTGTAGCCCGGGACATGGGCATCGTCGCCTCCGCGCTCTACCGGTACTTCCCGAGCCGCGACGACCTGCTGACCGCCTTGATCATGGAGGCTTACCAGTCCCTCGGCGCGGCCGCCGCGGCGGCGGCCGCGCAGGCGCCTGCGCACGAGTACCGCGAACGGTGGTTGGCGGTCTGCTGGGCCGTGCGTGACTGGGCCACCGCGCACCGGGCCGAATACGGGCTGCTCTACGGCAGCCCGGTTCCCGGATACGATGCCCCGAAAGACACTGTCGCCCTGGCATCGAAGGTGGTGCTGCTGCTGTCCGCCATAGCTGCCGACGCCGTCGCCGCGGGCCGCCTCGATCCCGCGCCACTGTCATCACCCCTGCCCGAACCGGTGCGCGCGGACCTGCGGACATTGATCGAACAGCAGGCATCCGATCTGCCCGAGGAAGTTCTCGACCGCGTCTTCGTCGGCTGGACCCAACTGTTCGGCTTGGTCACGTTTGAAATCTTCGGCCGCCTCGACGGCACCATCGAGGCCCGCGCCGGCTACTTCGAGCACCACATGAACCTGATGGCCGACCTCGTCGGGCTATAGGAAGCGGACTCGAAACACCTGATCGTCGTGCCCATTCTGTCCAGCTGGGCGGAAGCTGCCAACAAGCCGACTCGAGGCGCTGATCAAGCTTCACAACGGCCCGCGCAGCGCCCTGGCCTGGCGCGACCAGGTGGAACACCGTGTCAGGCCGGTGTCAGGGTGGTGTCAGGTCAGACGCTGACACTTGCTGCCATGACGAAGAACAGCACCTCCTCGACCAGTTCGAAGTGGACCGGAATGGTGCCGGTCGATGACACCTCCCTGGCCGTGACCGACACCGGTGGCCCCGGCCGGCCCGTCGTCTACCTCAACGGCGCCTACGCCGATCAGTCGCACTGGCTGCGGGTGATCGCCGAACTCGGGCCCGGCTTCCGGCACATCACCTACGACGAGCGGGCCCGCGGCAAATCCGAGCAGTCCGCGGATTACTCCTTCGAAGCCTGCTTGCGAGATGTCGATGCTGTCCTCGCGGCGCGTGGGGTGGCGCGGCCGATTCTGGTGGGCTGGTCCTACGGTGGGGTGCTGGGGTGGCATTGGGCCGACCGGAATCCGGACCGTGTCCTGGGGGTGGTGACCGTGGACGCCGCTCCGTGCGGCTTGACCGGCGAGGAAGGCGCTGAGCGGATCCGGAAGTTGTTCCACCGGATGCGGTTTGTGCTGCCGCTGGTGCGCCCATTCGGCATGGCCGCGCGCATGACCGCCGCTCAGCATGCCGAGTCCAACATCGAGCTCAACGAGATCGCCGCGGCGAGCGTGCCGGTCCTCAACCGGCTGACCTGCGCCGTGCGGTTCGTCCTGGCCACTGGTGACAGCCTCGGCAGCCAGAAAGGGGAGATGGAACAGGCGCGGGCCGCACTCGAACCGGTCCTCGCCCACAACCCGAACGTCACGGTGAGCGCGAAGGTCGCGAGCAACCACTCCCACATTCTGCGCAAGGACTTCCGCGCCGTCGCCGAGGCTGTACGCGAGACGGCAGCGGCCCATGACCAGGAGGGTTCGCCGAGCTGAGCGATTTGGATACCACCCGGGCGCCGAACCGACCGCATTCCACCATTCATCCGTTCAATCGAACTTCACCACAACAGATTTGAAGGAGCACACAACCATGTCCATCACCCTTACCGACCAGGACAAGAGCACCCTGCAGACCGCCGCGTACGGTGCCGTGTCGCTGATGGTCGCCGTTGATGCCACCGGCAAGCCCCACAAGGTCGCCACGAACGGTTCCCTCGCTTTGTCCTCCGCGACCGGCCTGGTCGGGCACGTGCTCGCCGCGAAGTCGAAGGACATCGACCTGAACGGCAAGAACGTAGCCGAACTCGCCGATCACGTGCTGCCGGCCCTGACCGCCGCCATGAGCCTGCTCGAGAAGCAGGATCCGGCCGAGGCCGACAACTTCCGCAGCACGGTCCTCGTCGCCATCGAAGCAGCCAACCGGACCCACCAGGGCGAGCCCAGCCCGACCCTGGCCGAGATGACCCGCAAGATCACCGCAGCCCTCGACGCCGCGTGAGAGGAAAATCCGGCCGGGACCATCCTGCCGGATTTCCCATCAAGCTACGCCTTGACCGGGCCGAGGAAGGTCAGATCAGCAGCAGCTCGGCCATACGCGCATCGAGCGTCCGTGCGACCTCGGATCCCGGAGCCCGGACATGTATCAACGTACGGGCGTTGCGCAGCTGGCCAGAGACCCGCGCTGACCCGTTCGCGGCCTCGGCCTCCAACACCCTCGAGGATTGCGCTCAGCCCGGCGTCGGCGGCCACAGAGGGCTTGCCGACCTCCTCGGTCATCCCGGACCACTCCGCCATTGCCATCGCACCGGCGGCGTCGTCACCGATCTCGTCCGCGACGTCTCGCGCGGTTTCGAAATGCTCCTCCGCTGAGCCAGTACGCCCCAGGTCGAACTGTTGCCATCCGGCCGAGGTGGAAATCTTGCTGCGAAGCGACTCAACCGGCGTTCCAGCGGATCCCGTGGACTGTTGACAGCGGCGAAGAGCAGGGAGTCGCGCGATGCTCCGTGGACGAACAGGTGGTTGAGCACCCTGAGGGGTTTCGTGCGCGACCCCGTACGGCTACCGCGCCGAAGCCGACGACATCAACCGAACCGCGGCCGCCCGATCGGAAGAATCCTGATGAGCGAGAAGACCTTCCACGTCCAGTCCGGGGCGGTTCCAGTTCGGGCCCCTACAGTGGACGCATGGATGACCGCGCCCACAGCGCCGATCTGTTCCTCGACAAGTTCCACCCGATCTCCCTGGGCTCCTTGAAAGGCGAGCTGCTCGATAATTCCGCTATCGGCCCGGCTCCGGCACTCACCTGGTCACTGGAATTCGACTGGCCTGAAGGGCACCCCTCGGTGGACATCATGATCGACGGGATCCCGCTGGATGTACCCTCTTGGCGCGAACTCGAAGGCGCACAGGTCGAATGCACTGCAAGCGACGAGCCGATCGCGGCATACGTGTGCGACGGTGACCACTTCGAGTTCGAGTACGTGCACATCCAGTGCTACGTCAGGTCGGCACAGTGGCGCGGCTTGCCATCAAGCTGGAGGACTGCGACGAGCAGTTCAGAATCCAGCTGGCCGATGGCGAGACAGTCGAACTCGACCGGATCTGGGCGACGGTGGATGTCGACTTCGAGGGTATTCGAGTGAAACCGGACGTGGACCGAGAATTGGCCGAGTTCACCGACACTGCCGGTTTGGTGTTCGACGCCGCCTCTGGCTGGTACACGCCTGATCCCACCGCCGTCACAAATAATTGTGCTGCGGCACAAAACCATTCGTGACGATCAACGGCACACCTCTTCGACCCCAGTGCAAGGTCGGTGGGCGGGGACCACGCATCCGGGTCGCCTCTCGAGGCGACCGCCCTGGCCCGCGCCAGCGGCCGCCTGACACATCAACGTGTAGTCGACCCGAGGCAGTCTGCGATGCCGTTCTACGAGTTCTTCAGCAGTCAGCCGCTGCCGTCGCGACACCGGTCGCAACTCGGCGACCTCGATGCCGTTCCGTGTCACCCGAAACGTCTCGCCGGATTCCACCTCGTCCATGACGGCAGCAGAGTTGTTCCGGAACTCTCGCTGTGTGATCACCTTCATGAGCTGAGTGTGGCACCGCATAGCCCCGGTAGCTACGCGGGCGGTTACAGCCAGGTGTCCAACGTTGTCGTGGTGAGGAAGTGTTCGAGGTCGGCGCGCCAGGGGGCCGGGGTGGTCTTCTCGGGTTCGATGGCGGTGTATTGGCCGCGGTAGAACAGCAGGGGGCGGCCGGAGGTTGTCGTCTCGGACATCGCTTGGACGCGGCCGATCACGATGTAGTGGTCGCCGCCGTCGACGACGCTGTCCACGGTGCACTGGATAGTGGCCAGCGCGTCGTCCAATAGCGGAAGGTCCAGGTCGGAGGTGTGCCAGGCGGCGTCGACGAACTTGTCGGGTTCGCGGGAGCCGAAGCGGGCACACAGCTCGCGCTGTTCTTCGGCGAGCACGTTCACGCCGAAACGTCCGGACTTCTCGATCGCCGCCCAGGACCGGGATGCCTTGGTGGGGCAGAACAGCACGAGCGGCGGCTCGAGCGAGAGGGCGGCGAAGGACTGGCAAGCGAAGCCGATCGGGGACTGATCGCCGTCGATGGTGGTGATCACCGTGATGCCGGTGCAGAACTGCCCGAGCACATTCCGGAACTGCCGTGGATCGATCTCGACTCGCCCATCCGCGGTCACCGTTTCGCTCGCCCTCTCGGTCACTGCTGCCGCTGCCCGACGGTGAAGTCGTGGCCCCACAGACTCACCGCGGTGGATTCCCTGGCGATCCAGTCGCTGTCGTCCACTTCCAAACCCTCGCAGCCGAATTCGACGTCGAATCCGCCCGGTGTCTTCATGTAGAACGAGAGCATCTTGTCGTTGACGTGCCGCCCGAGTGTCGCCGACATCTTGACCTTCTTGCGCAGCGCGCGGTCCAGGCACAGCCCGACGTCATCGGCGTTGCGCACCTCGAGCATCAGGTGCACGATGCCGCTCGGCGTCGGCATGGGCAGGAAGGCCAGCGAGTGGTGGCGCGGGTTGCAGCCGAAGAAGCGCAGCCAGGCGGGTTCGCCGTCGGCCGGGCGCCCGACCATCTGCGGTGGCAGTCGCATCGAGTCGCGCAGCCGGAAGCCGAGCACGTCACGATAGAACTCCAGCGCTGCCTTGTCGTCCTTGGTGCTGAGCACCACGTGCCCGAGCCCCTGCTCCTCGGTGACGAACCTGTGCCCGTAGGGGCTGACCACCCGGCGATGCTCCAGCGCGGCGCCGTGGAACGCCTCGAGGGTATTGCCGGAGGGGTCGTCGAAGCGGATCAGTTCGTGGACTCGGCGGTCGGCCAGTTCCGCCGCGGTGCCCTCCTTGTAGGGCACACCGGCCGCGTCCAACCGGTTGCGGATGTCTTGCAGCTCTTCGGCATTGGCGGTCTCCCAGCCCGAGATCTGCAGCTGGTCCTTCGTGCCGGGGACGATCACCAGCCGGGCGGGGAACTCGTCCATGCGCAGATACAGTGTCTCCGGGTTGGAGCCCTTGCCCTCGACCATGCCGAGCACCTTGAGCCCGTATTCCCGCCAGGCGGCCATGTCGGTCGCCTCGATGCGTAGATATCCCAGTGAGCGGATTCCCATCACTTCTCCTGTGTCTCGCGGAAGTTCCCGCACTCTGTCGGCGAGATGAGCGCTTCGCGATTTTGTCTCATCGCGCCTCCTTGACGTCTGCGAGGAAATCGATGGCCAGTCGGTTGAACTCGTGAAACTTCTCCAGCTGAGCCCAGTGTCCGCAGCCGCCGAAGACGTGCAGCTGAGCGCGGGGAATCACCTTCGTCGCCACGAGCGCGCCGTCGAGCGGGTTGACCCGGTCCTCGCGACCCCAGATCAGCAGCACCGGCTGACGCAGTTTGTAGGCGTCGCGCCAGAGCATGCCCTTCTCGAAGTCCGCTCCGGCGAACGACTTACCCATCGCGCGGGTCGCCGCCAGCGCTTCCGGCGTGCTCGCCGAGGCGAACCGCTCGTCGATCAGCTCGTCGGTGATCAGCGACTGGTCGAAGACCATGATGCGCAGGAACGCCGCCAGGTTCTCCCTGGTCGGCTCGTAGTTGAACTTGGAAAGGAGCTTCACGCCCTCGGTCGGGTCGGGCGCGAACAGATTGGTGCTCAGCCCGCCGGGACCCATCAGGATCAGCTTTCCGGCCCGATCCGGGTAGTCCAGCGCGAACCGTACCGCGGCGCCACCACCGAGCGAATTGCCCAGCAGGTGGACCCGCGAGGTGATCTGCAGGTGGTCGAGCAGATCCTTCAGCGCCGAGGCGCTGTGCACGAAGTACTGCGGATGCTCGGTCGGCTTGTCCGAGCGGCCGTATCCGGGCTGATCCACGGCGAGCACATGAAAATTCCGCGCAAGCACGGCGATGTTGCGTGCGAAGTTTGACCACGACGACGCGCCGGGGCCGCCGCCGTGCAGCAGGACGATTGTCGGGCCGTTGCCTTCACCCGCCTCGTGGTAGTGCAGCCGCAGGTCGGGGCGTACCTGCGCGTAGCGCGATGTCGATTCGGCGGTGAGTTCCACGGTCGAGGTCACGGTCGCTCCCTATACCATGCCGTCGGTGACGGGCAGCCCGAACTCGTGCGTGCCATACATCAGGTACGCGCGCTCGGGATCGTTGGCCGCGTGCACCCGGCCCGCGTGCGCGTCACGCCAGAAGCGTTGCAGTGGAGTGTCGTTCGCCAGCGCGGTCGCGCCGGAGCTCTCGAACAGCTTGTCGATGGCGGCGATCGAGCGGCCGGTGGCTCGCACCTGGTCGCGCCGCGCCCGCACGCGCAGGTCGAACGGAATCTCCTTGCCCGCCACCAGCAGCGCGTACTCGTCGGTCACGTTGCCCGACAGCTGCCGCCATGCCGCGTCTATGTCGCTGGACGCCTCCGCGATGCGCACCTTGGCGAACGGGTCGTCCTTGGCCTTCTCGCCCGCATAGGCCGCGCGCACGCGCTTGCCCTGGTGCTCGACGTGCGCCTCGTACGCGCCGTAGGCCATGCCGACGATCGGGGTGGAGATGGTGGTGGGATGGATAGTGCCCCAGGGCATTTTGTACACCGGGTCTGAATTCTGTTCCAGACCAGGCGATTTCAGCTCACTCATGGCGCGGAAGCTCAGGAACCGATGTGAGGGCACGAAGACGTTCTCGACCACCACGGTGTTGGAGCCGGTGCCGCGCAGTCCGACCACGTTCCATACGTCATCGATGCGGTAGTCGTCGCGGGGGATGAGGAAGCTGCCGAAGTCCACCGGCTTGCCGTTCTTGATCACCGGACCGCCGAGCACCGCCCAGGTCGCGTGGTCGCAACCGGACGACCAGGCCCACGCGCCGTTGACGAGGTAGCCGCCGTCGACGACCGTGCCCGCCCCCATCGGCGCGTAGGACGAGGAGATCCGCACTTCGGTGTCCTCGCCCCAGACGTCTTCCTGCGCTTGCTGCGCGTACAGGGCCAGATGCCAATTGTGCACGCCGACAATGCCTGCCACCCAGCCGGTGGATCCGCACGCGCTGGCGATCTTGCGTACGGTGTCGTAGAAGAGCACCGGGTCGGCCGCGTGGCCGCCCCACTGCTTGGGCTGGAGCAGCCGGAAGAAGCCGGTCTCCTGCAACGCCTTCATGGTTTCGTCGGGGATGCGCCGCAGGTCCTCGGCCTCCTGCGCGCGCTCGCGCAGCGTCGGCAACAGCGCTTCGACCCGTTCGGTCACTTCTCGCGTCATCTCGGGACCTGCTCCTGCCTGGTCGATTGATAACCAACTCTCATTTGTCTCTGAGACTAGAACAGGTTCCTATTTCTGTCGAGAACCGGTGTTCACCCTATGTCGTGAATGGACCCATGCAGGAAGTGGGGTGAATCGCTGGCGTCGAGGACGTCAATTTTGTAACGTGTTCTAGTACAGAAGGAGGAATCGCGATGGCAGTTACCCCACCGCCGCCGAGCGACGGGCCCGGAGGCGGCAGCGTGCGTAACCCCGTAGGGACCCGCGAGGCGGCCCATTCAACGCCGCGGAGCGGTGCGAGGGTCCGGGATCTGGATGTCGGCACCACGCCGAGCCGGTATGCCCGGGGATGGCACTGCCTTGGCCTGGCCAAGACGTTCCGTGACGGCAAGCCGCACGCGGTCAACGTGTTCGGGACCAAGCTCGTCGTCTGGGCCGACAGCCACGGTGAACTGCGGGTACTCGACGCCTACTGCAGGCACATGGGCGGCGACCTGACCATGGGCGAGGTCAAGGGCGACGACATCGCATGCCCGTTCCACGACTGGCGCTGGTCGGGCAGCAACGGCAAATGCACGGCGATTCCCTACGCGCGGCGGGTGCCGCCGTTGGCGCGCACCAGGAAGTGGACCACGTTGGAGCGCAACGGCCAGCTGTTCGTCTGGCACGACCACGAGGGTACCCAGCCACCGCCCGAGGTCGCCATCCCGCACATCAAGGGCCCCTACACCGATGCGGACGGCAACCCGACCGAGGAAATCGACAGCGGGTGGACCGACTGGACCTGGAACTCGATGCTGATCGAGGGCGCCAACTGCCGCGAGATCATCGACAACGTGGTCGACATGGCACACTTCTTCTACATCCACTTCGCCTTCCCGACGTACTTCAAGAACGTCTTCGAAGGCCACATCGCCACCCAGTTCCTGGAGACCAAAGGCAGGCCGGACATCGGAATGGCCTCCAAGTACGGCGGCGACACCCTGCTGAAGTCGGAGGCGTCGTACTTCGGGCCGTCGTACATGATCAACCCGCTGATCAACATCTACAGCGGCTACGAAGTCAAAAGCGTGCTGATCAACTGCCACTACCCGGTGACACAGGACTCCTTCGTGCTGCAGTGGGGTATCACGCTGGAGAAGCCGAAGGGCGTCGAGGGCGATATGGCCGACCGACTGGCGGAGAAGATGACCGAGGGCATCAGCGTCGGCTTCCTGCAGGACGTCGAGATCTGGAAGCACAAGTCCAAGGTCGAGAACCCACTGCTGTGCGAAGAGGACGGCCCGGTCTACCAGCTGCGTCGCTGGTACGACCAGTTCTACGTCGACCTGGCCGACGTCACTGAGAAGATGACCCAGCGCTTCGAGTTCGAGGTGGACACCAGCAAGGCGAACGAGGTATGGGAAGCCGAGGTCGCGGAGAACCTGCGGCGCAAGCGCGAGGTCGAGGAAGCCGAGGCCAACGTCTGATGGTCACCTGGGCGAAGGCACCCGATTTCGCCGACCAGCCCGGTCGGCGGGCCGAAGTGCGCGCTCAGACCGTCGTCGACAAGCAGCGCTACCTGGAGGACGGCCTGACTCCGCTGCGGTGTCAGGCCTGCCGGAGTGAGGTGCTGGTGCGCAAGAGCAGTTCGCACCAGACCTCGGTGCAGTGGACCGACGACCCGGCCAGTCACTGCCCGGTCTTCGCCGAGCTGAGCGCGAACGGCTTCGGGCCGGGTCGTCCCGACTCCTGCCCGCAGCTGGAGCGCACCATCAAATGGGCCGTGGACGAGGGCGTGCTCGAAATCCCTGAGTAACCTGGCTACCCGCGCCGTCCGCGTGCCCGGTTCGCCTGCCGATCGCCGTGCCGGACACCGCGCTGTCGCGGCCGTGCCGTGATCCCGCTACCTTGACGGAAACAGAAATACCGGCGAGCCGGATCGGATCCGGCGCCGCAGGAGGGAGTTTCCGCGATGCTGGTGCGGCATCTGGACTGCGCGACGATGTGCCCGGTCGGCGGGCGTGCGCTGCTCGGCAGCGGTGGGCTGCTGACCGGCGCGCTGGTCGGCCACTGCCTGCTCGTGGAGACCGCCGATGGGCTCGTGCTGGTGGACACCGGGTTCGGCATGGCCGATGTGATCGACGCGAGCAGGCTGGGCGCAGGCACCGGACGGCTGCTGCGGCCCCGGCTGCGTCCGGAACAGACCGCGTTGCACCAGATCCGCGCGCTCGGCTATCGGCGCGAGGACGTCCGGCACATCGTGCTGACCCATCTCGATCTCGATCACGCGGGCGGGCTGTCCGATTTCCCGGACGCCACCGTGCATGTCTTCGCCGACGAACTGGACGCCGCGACCCAGCGCCCGACCCTCGGCGAGAAGCTGCGTTACCGGCAGTGCCAGTGGGAGCACGGGCCCCGTTGGCTCGCACACGAAACCGGCGCCGATTCGTGGTTCGGCTTCACCGCGGTGCCGGTGCTCGAGGACATCCTGTTGATTCCGCTGATCGGGCACACCCGAGGGCACAGCGGCGTCGCGGTCCGGCAGAGCGACGGCTGGCTGTTGCACTGCGGCGACGCCTATTTTCATCACAAACAGCTGGCCTCGGTGAAGGCGCGTCCGCCTGTCGGGCTCGGCGTCTTCGAGGTGCTCGCGAGCACCCTGGGACGGGCGAGAGTGGAGAACCTGGAGCGGTTGCGCACGCTGCGCGCCGAGCACGGTGACCGGGTGTGGCTGTTCTGTGCGCACGACCCGCACGAGTTCGCAGAGCTGGCCGCGGTTCCGGTGCGCTGAGCTCAGTCCATCCGGAAGTCGGCGAAGTCGAATCCCGGCGAGACGATGCAGCTGACCAGCGCATAGTCCTCGCCCGCAGGCCGGGCCGCCTGGCTGACACCGCCGGGCACCACCGCTTGCGGCACCTGTCCGTGCTCCACGTCGGGGCCGAGAATCACTTCCTCGCCGTCGATGCTCAGTGCCAGCGGGCCGCCACGATGCCAGAGCCACAGCTCGTCGGAGCGCACCGTGTGCGGGGCCGACCGCTCGCCCGGCAACAGCAGGAAGTAGATCCCGGTCGCGGTCGCGCGCGGACCGTCGTAGTCCGCCGGCGCGAATTCGATGGCGCTGCGCCAGGTCTCGCGGTACCAGCCGCCCTCGGGATGGGGTGCGAGATCGAGTGCGACGGCGAGTGGCGGTCGGTTGTCGGTCATCATTCGACTATGCCCGCTCGATCCGCCTCGATGTGCCAGGTGATTCCGAACGGCGCCAGCGCGTCGAGGAAGTCGGCCGCGTCGAAGGCTTCGGCGGCGGCGAGCGCACCCGGCCGGGTGGCGCCTTCGGTCAGGCGGACGGCGGTCTCGACCGCCATCAGCGCCGAATCACGGTAGGAGTCGACACCGCGCACCACGCCGCGGACGTTGCGGCCGTCCGCGCCGAAGGCATCGACGACCAGGTCGTAGTGCAGGTCCGCGCTGGGTGCGTCGGGCAGCGAGTCGATGATGTCGGCGGTGAACCCGCTCAGCGTGTCGAGGATCGACGTGGCAAGGACGCCCTCGACATAGGAGACGTCCGAGTGCCGTGGGATGGTCAGGACCGGCGGCTGCGGGAACTTCGCGACCGCGGTCGGCTGGGTGTCGCCGGGAAACATCATCTTTCCGTGGCGTGCGGTCGCGCCGGTGCGCAGTGTGCCGTCGGCGTAGTGCCAACCACCGCTGCGGAACCAGTCCAGGCTGGCGAACACGGTCTTCGCGCTGCCCTTGGAACCGTGGCCGCCGCTCTTGCTCAGGTGGCTCACCACCACCTCGGCCGGTCCGGCGGCTTGGCGGGTGGTGA
This sequence comes from Nocardia sp. NBC_01730, assembly GCF_035920445.1. NCBI lineage: Bacteria > Bacillati > Actinomycetota > Actinomycetes > Mycobacteriales > Nocardiaceae > Nocardia > Nocardia sp. NBC_01730. Next base: position 6,489,424 of record NZ_CP109162.1, read on the forward strand.
GGTAGCCGAGCAGATCACCAGGCAGATTGCTGTCGGTGATACCGGAGACCACGCTCACGCCCGCTGCCTCGGCGCGCGGTCCGAACTCCTCGAAAACCCGCTTCAGGAACAGTTGCTCACCGGACATGTCCGTGTAGTGCGCGCCCGCGTCGATGGCCGCCGCGAGCACTGCGGGACCGTGGTTCACGTAGGCGGGCAGGCTGCTTATCACCGCGTCGGTGTCGCTGAAAGCCGCGACGAGGGCCGCGTGATCGGTCAGATCCGCGACCTGTACCTCGGCGCCGGGCAGGCCCGCGGCTGTCGCGGCGGTCCGGATTCGATCGGCGTTGCGACCCACCAATACTGGAGTGATGTCGCGGCGGCGCAGTTCGGCGAGCAGATAACCGCCGGTGTGGCCGGTGGCGCCGTAGACGGCGATGGTCTTGGTGGTGGGCCCGGTGGTGTTCGTCGATGTCATGAATCAGAATCTATGACTGGCAGATGAGTAAACCAATGGCTGCAACACTCACAAATATGCCTGAAACTCTCATTTTGAGAGTGCTACGGTGACACGGTGGACATCCTCAGCGAAACCATCGCGGCCATCCGCACCGGCAGTCCGACCTCCGGCCTGTTCATCCGGCACGCCCCATGGGGCCGCAAGTATCCCGTGGTGCCCGGCGCGGGCTTTCACGTGGTGATGCAGGGGTCGTGCTGGGTGGTGCCGCCGAGCGGCGAGCCGATGGCGCTCGGGGTCGGGGACGTGCTGTTCATGCCGCGCGGCGCCGATCACGATCTGGTCGACAGCCTGGACAGTCCGGTCACCGAGACGGCGTTGCCCGGGGAGCCCAGGGAGATCGTGGGGCCTGGCGTGCGGACCGCGCTGCTGTGCGGTGCATACGAACTCGGCAGGCAGCGCAGCCATCCGATCCTCGACGATCTGCCCGAATTCATCCATCTCGCAGCGCGTCCCGGCCGTCACCCGGCGCTGCGCGGCGCAGTCGATCTGCTGGCCGCCGAGATCGCCGAGCCGAGGCCAGGCAGCGACGCCGCCGTACCCGCGCTGCTGGAAACGCTGCTGCTGTTCATCCTGCGCGCCTGGTTCGACGAGCAAGCTGACGCGCAAACTACCGGCTGGGCAGGCGCTTTCGCCGATCCCGCGGTCGCAGCGGTGCTGCGTGCGGTGCACGAGAAGCCCGCGAAGGCGTGGACCGTTCCCGATCTCAGCGACGTAGCAGGTGTCTCCCGCGCCACCCTCGCCCGCCGGTTCACCGCGACCGTCGGCGAACCGCCACTGGCGTATGTGACCCGCTGGCGCATGCTCACCGCCGCCCGTCTGCTCCGCGAAACCGACAGCGGTCTCGGCAGCGTAGCCCGCCAGGTCGGCTACACCTCGGAATTCGCCTTCGCGAAGGCATTCAAACGCGAATACGGCCTGGCCCCAGGCCGATTCCGCCGCGCAGAGGACAACCCGCCGCTGGTCGCGGTCTGATCGAGTGGCCCACACCGCCGCGCCCAGCGGAACCGGCTTCGGCCTCGGTCCGGACGGCGGGATGGAAAACGGCGGTGGAAACCGTGCGCGCCGAGGCCGTGATCCAAGCGCGCCGAGCGCTGCTCGATCGGTGGCTGCCCGAGGGGCGTCGTCGGCGCTCTTGGTGCGCGCTGGACAGTTCCACCTTGCCGTGCGGCGCGGGGGATTCAGCTCAGCTGAACGGTGAGTGGGGCCGTTCCTGGAGTTCGCCGTCGACGTAGATGTCTACCTTCTCGTTGTAGAAGCAGACCAGGCCGGCGACCTTCTGGCTTTCCGGGAGCGGGGTGCGATAGCCCCAGGCGTAGTCGGGATATTCCTTGTCGGCGATGTGGACGGTCCAGTAGTCGGCGGTGCCCTTGTAGGGGCAGCTGGTGTGCGTGTCGGATGCCTTCAGCAGGTCCATCCTGGCGTCGGTCATCGGCAGGTAGAACCGTGCGGGCAAGCCGGTTTCGAAGAGGACGCGCGGCGAGTGCGAGTCGGCGACGGTGACGCCGTCGATCACCACCTTCACATGTCGCGAGCTGGCCAGGATGTCCACCCGCGAGTACGGATCTCGCGGGTGGACATAGACCGGCTCGTCCTCCTCGAACCATTCGTCCATAGCGTTCCACTCCAGCCGGACCAGTTCGCGCAGTTCGGCGAGTGGTGAATCGTGATACCGCGCCGCCGCGCCGGCGCCCGTCGTGCCGTCCACCACGACGTCGTAGCCGGTCGCGTCGCCGCGGCTGGGGGAGTGCTGGGTGGTTCCGTTCGGCTCGAGCTTCGCGCGCACATCCGCGACGGGCAGGTAGTAGGTCGGATAGTGCGGGCTCTCCCACACGAGCACCGGTTTGGCGGAGTCGGCCACCAGCTGCCCGCCCAGATAGACCCGCACCCGCTTCTGGCTGGTCTCGACCCTGACACGTCCCCGCTTCGCTTCGGTCATACCTCCTGACCGTACTCCTGGCGGCGGCTGGCGCCCGGGCCGAAAACGACCGAGGCTGCCACGCTCGTTGCTGCCTCCGGTGCGCGTCTGATCGTCGCCGACCGTGATGGCCTGCGCTTCCTCGATGCTGTGGGGCGCCGGGTCGTGGTCATCGACGTGCGCGAGGGTCGCGCGACCGGCCGCAGTACGACCACCGCGGCGGCGGTGCACGCAGCACCGACCCAGAACGGCAGTGCGATGCTGTGCTCGCCCAGCTTGCCCGCCAGGTACGGCGCCGCCCGCGAAGCGGACGAAGCTGTAGGCCGCCGACACGGTCGAGTGCTCCACCGGCGCTGCAGCCGCGGAGCGCGGAACACCGACGCGAGCGCCAGCAGTACTCCCCAGCCGCAGAAGATGAAGCCGATCGCGTAGGTGCCCATGTCCAGCGGGAACGGTGTGTACGCGAGCAGCGTGAAGAAGCCGAAGTTGTACAGCAGCGCGGTCAGGCTGACGATCAGCAGCCCGCGGTGGCGCAGGGCCTGGAACGGCGCGGCGATCGAGGTGTGGTGCGTGGGCTCGGGGCTTTCCGGCAGCAATGTGACGATGCAGACCAGCGCGATGGCCATCAGCGCCGAGACACCGAAGAACGGTCCGCGCCAACTGATTCCGCCGAGCACACCGCCGACCAGCGGACCGGTCGCGATGCCCATGCCGATGGCCAGCAAAAGTGCTCATCGGTGTTCCCTCGATGTCGGATCGTGCTGTCGCGTTGCCGTTTTCAAGGCCTCCAGCAGTTCATGTAGTTCGGCGTCCAGCCGCACGAGGCGTGCGGTGTCGAAGCCGGAAAGGCGTCCGCCGATCGCGTCGGCGAAGGCTTGGCGGGACTGGGCGAGCCGAGTGCGGCCGGCCGCGGTGAGTTCGACGACTACGGCTCTGGAGTCGCCCGGATCCCTGCGCCGGGTCGCGAATTCTTCCGCGACCAACTTACCGATCAGCGCCGTTGCCGCAGGCTGTGAGCATCGGTCGATCCTGGCGAACTCACTGACCCGCACAGCACCGTGTTCGTCGAGCACCGCGAGTGCTCGCAATGTGGCCCGCGGCAGATCGTCGCCGCTGATCATCCCGGCCAGCCGAGTGAGCCTGCCCGCGGTGACGAGGAGGTCGACGACGATGTCATCCGCTGTGGTCACTTGAGCATGCTGCACGGAAATATTATTATATAAACTAACTATCTATCTCTCGTGAGGTCGGCCACCGCAAGCGGTCGAACCACGCCGCGACCCGGCTCAGTCGGTGGGAGACCGCCACGGCCTCACGCCGACTGAATCGGCCGCCGCGGCGTGCCGAACAACTGGGCATCCCCATGTGCGCGCTTGAAGAACAGATGCGCGTCGTGCTCCCACGTGATCGCGATGCCGCCGTGCAGCTGGATGGTCTCGGCCGCGATGGCGGAGAACGCCTCCGAGCAGTGCCCGCGGGCGGCCCACACGTCCTCGGCGGCCGACGGGCTGTTCGTCGCCACGGCCGCGGTGGCCGCGACGGACGCGGACCTGGCAGACTCCAGCAGCACATACATATCCGCCATGCGGTGTTTGAGTGCCTGGAAGCTGCCGATCACGCGGCCGAACTGCACCCGGGACTTGGCGTACTGCACCGTCATCTCGAGGCAGCGTTCCGCGGCACCGACCTGCTCGGCGGCCACAGCGGCCCAAGCGATTTCGCGCAGCCGCGCGATGGCGGCCGTCGGATCGCCGGAGCCGAGGCGGTGGGCGGGCGCCGCGGTGAAGGCGATCTCGGCGAGCCTGCGGGTGGGGTCCATGGTCGGTGCGGACCGCAGGGTGATATCCGCGGAGGTGGGCTCGACCTCGAAGAAGCCGGTCGGGGTCACGGCGACGAGGGTGTCGGCGGACATCCCGTCGAGCACGTAGTGCGCCGTGCCGGTGAGCGCTCCGTCCGCTTCGCGCACGCCGTACTCGTCCCAGCCGCCCTCGTCCGCCCAGCAGACCGCGATCGTCCTGGCGCCCTCGGCGACCCCGGGCAGCAGCCGCGCACACGCCTCGGCATCGTCCGACAGCAGCACAGCCTGCGCACCGACCACGGCCGAACCGAGCATCGGCACACCCGCGAGTGTTCGGCCCACTTCGCCAACCACCAAAAGGGATTCGACCAGCCCGGCGCCGAAACCGCCGTACTCCTCGGGAATAGCCAGCGCGCCCACCCCGATCTGCTCGGACAGCAGCCGCCACAACGCTGGGTCGTAGCCCAACTCGGTATCCATCGCCGCACGTACCGCGGCGGACCCGGCGTGCTTGGTGAGCAGCGCCCGCACCGACGCGATGAACTCCTGATGTTCGGAAGTGCTCATGCGGTGCCTCGCAGTGCGCGGTCTTCGACGGTGTCGTCGCGCAGCGCGCGAGCGATCCGGGAACGATGCAGATCCGTTGTGCCCCAAGCGGAGCGAAGCGCCGTCACCTTGGTCAGCCACAGCGACAGGTCGTACTCGGCGGTGTAGCCGATCGCGCCGTGCACCTGCAGTGCGGCGCGCGCCGCCCGGTAGGCGGCGTCGCCGCAGGCGATCACGGCGGCCGATACGTCACGGGCGCGGGTCGGTTCGCTCATGGTCAGCGCGGCGCGGAAGAGCAGTGGCTCGGCCAGGTCCAGCGCGATCAGCACGTCCGCGAGCTTCTGTTTCACGGCCTGGAACTCGCCGATCGGCTTGCCGAACTGTTTGCGCTGCTTGGCGTATTCGGTGGCAGCGTGCAGCAGCGACCGACCCGCGCCGAGCAGCTGAGCCGCGCAGGCCAGCGCGCCGGTGTCGAACCCGGCCGCGGCGGCGACGCGCACCTGCGGCCCTTCGGCGACCATGTCGTCGGCGTCGACGGCGAACAACCTGCGCGGGGCATCGACCGACCGCACCAGGCCGGCGCGATGGCCGGTGCTCAGCTGGGTGCCGTCGACGTGCAGCACGACCTCGGCGGTGTCGGCGTCCAGGGCGACGCTGCTCTGGCCGGGTGTCGCGAAGGCCACGGTGCCCAGCGCCGCGCCCCCGGCGAAGCCGGGTAGCCACCGTGCGGCCAGACTCTGATCCGGAAGTGCTTGCAGCAGAGCGGGTATCGCTGCGGCAGTCTCCACGAGCGGGCCCGGCGCAGCGGACCTCCCGATCTCCTGGAACGCCACGACCAGATCGATCGGCTCGGCGCCGACGCCGCCGTGTTCCTCGGCGACGGCGAGGCCGAGGACACCAGCCTCGGCCAGCTGCCTGATCAGTGCGCGGCCGGGGCGCGGGTCACCAGCGGCCCAGGCGCGCACCGCATTCGTCGTGCGCCCCGCGTCGAGCAGCTTGCGCAGACTTGTGCCGAAGTCGAGTTGTTCGGAACTCAGCGCGAATCTCATCGAGCCCTCCCTTCCATATGCGACTCCCGCGTCGTAGAAGCAGACCAATAGATGGCTCGAGACGGGTAGTCGCCGGACAGGTATTGCACACTCATCGGCTGCTTCCTCTCGGTAGTCCGAGCAACCGCTCGGCGATGATGTTGCGCTGGATCTCGTTGGTGCCCGCATAGATCGGACCGGACAGCGCGAACAGATATCCGTCGGTCCACGCCCCGGACCGCTCGGCCGCCCCGCCGAGCACCGCCAGCGCGGTCTCGTGCATGGCGATGTCGAGTTCGGACCAGAACACCTTGGTGATCGAGGATTCGGCGCCCAGCTTTCCGCCCTCGTCGAGCCGGGTGACGGTGCCGAAGGTGTGCAGGCGGTAGGCCTCGCTGCCGATCCACGCGTCCACCACGGCGTCACGCTGGGTGGTGTTGGTACGGTCGCCGTTGTCCAGCCACAGATCGATCAGCCGCTGCGCGGTGGCGCTGAAACGACCCGGGCTGCGCAGCGAGAGGCCGCGCTCGTTGCTGGAGGTGCTCATCGCGACCCGCCAGCCCTCGCCAGGCGCGCCGATCACGTCGCGGTCGGGCACGAACACGTCGTCGAGGAAGATTTCAGCGAAGCCGGGCTCGCCGTCCAACTGTGCGATCGGGCGCACCTGCACACCGTCGGCGGTCAGCGGGAACATCATGTAGGTGAGGCCCTTGTGTCGCTCGGCCTCCGGGTCGCTGCGGAACAGCCCGAACGCCCAGTCCGCGTAAGCGGCGCGCGAACTCCAGGTCTTCTGGCCGCTGAGCAGCCAGCCACCGGTGGTGCGGCGGGCGGTGGAGCGGATGCCTGCCAGGTCGCTGCCCGCCTCCGGCTCGGACCATGCCTGCGCCCAGATGTCGTCGCCACGCGCCATCCGCGGCATGATCCGTTCCAGCTGCTCGGGCGTGCCGTGCTCGAAAAGTGTCGGCGCGAGCAGGAAGATGCCGTTCTGGCTGACCCGCCCCGGTGCGCCCGCGGTGTAATACTCCTGCTCGAACAGCACCCATTCCAATAGCGAGGCGTTGCGTCCGCCGAACTCCTCCGGCCAGGCGACCACGGAGAGGCGCCCGTCGGCGAGGGTGCGCTCCCACGCGCGATGCGCCTCGAAGCCGGCCTTGGTGTCCATCGAGGGCAGCGGTCGGGTGGGTTTGTTCGCGGCGAGGAATTCGCGGACCTCCCGCTGAAATTCCTGGGCCGGCTGGTCGAGATCCAGATCCACTACGTTGTTCCGTTCTGTTCCGCGGTGCTCGCCGTGTCCTTCATCGACTTGGCGTTCATGCCGCCCAGTGCGTCGGCGCCGACTTCCGCGTTGTGCGCGTGCGCGAAGTGGTGCAGCCCGAAAACCGAGTCCATCCCCGAACGCATACCCATCAGGTCTTCGGCTTGGTTGACCGCCTTCTTGGTCAGCGCGAGGCCGAATTGCGGCATGGTGGCGATCTTTTCGGCGAGCGCCATGGTCTCGGCCTCGAGCTCCGCGCGCGGCACCACCCGGTTGACCATGCCCCATTCCTTGGCCTGCGCCGCGCCGAATCGGTCGCCGGTGAACAGGAACTCCTTGGCCGCGCGAGGGCCCATCACCCAGGGGTGCGCGAAATATTCGACGCCCGGAATGCCCATGCGGACAACAGGGTCGGAGAAGAACGCGTCGTCGGAGGCGATGATCAGGTCACACACCCATGCCAGCATCAGCCCACCGGCGATGCAGGCGCCCTGCACCATCGCGATGGTCGGTTTCGGCATCTCCCGCCACCGCCTGCACATGCCGAGATAGACCTCGAGTTCGCGGGCGAAACGCTGGTCGCCGCCGACCCGGTCGACGTGGTCCCACCACAGTGCTGCCTTGTTCTGGTACCGCACGTGGTGGTCGCGGCCGGGGGTGCCGATGTCGTGCCCGGCGCTGAAGTGTTTCCCGTTGCCTGCCAATACGATCACCCCTACCTCGGGGTCCTCCACGGCGCGCTCGAAGGCGGCGTCGAGCGCGTAGGTCATCACCGAGTTCTGCGCGTTGCGGTAGTCCGGCCGGTTCAGCGTGACAATCGCGACGCGGCCCCGCTTCTCGTAGGTGACGACTTCGCCCTCGTGTTCTTTCCGCCCTTCCGCGCTGTGTTCTTCCCGCCCCTCCGCGCTGTGTTCTTCCCGCCCCTCCGCCCCGACGGGGATTGCCGGTTCCGACATTACGACTTCTCCTCACGTAATTGACGCTTGAGTACTTTCCCGGCGGCGCTGTAGGGCAGCTGATCGCGGAACTCGACGAACCGCGGCACCTTGAAGTTGGCCAGTACGGCGGTGGCGTGGGCGAGCACCTGCTCCTCGGTGAGCCGCGTGCCGGGCTTGCGCACCACGTACGCCTTGCCCACCTCGCCCATCCTGGTGTCGGGCACCCCGACGACGGCGGACTCGGCTACCCCACCCAGCCGGGCCAGTGCCTGCTCGATCTCGGCCGGGTACACATTGAAGCCGCCCGAGATGTACATGTCCTTGAGCCGGTCGGTGATCTTCAGATACCCGCGGTCGTCGAGGGTGCCGATATCGCCGGTGTGCAGCCAGCCCTCGGCGTCGATGGTTTCCGCGGTGCTCGCCGGGTCGTTCAGGTAGCCGAGCATCACGTTGGGTCCGCGCAGCAAGACCTCGCCCGCCTCACTGAGGCGCAATTCGAAGTCCGCTATCGGCCTGCCACAGGTGTTCGCGATGGTCTCGGCGTCGTCTTCAGCGCGGCACATGGTGCCGAATCCCGCGGCCTCGGACAGGCCGTACGCGGTGATGACGACATCGAATTCGAGTTCTGAACGCATCCGCTCGACCAGCACGACGGGCACCGTCGCCGCGCCGGTGACGGCAACGCGCAGCGTGCTCAGGTCGTACTTGTCGCGGTCGGGGAAGTCGAGGATCGTCTGATAGATGGTCGGCGGCCCCGGCAGCACCGTGACCTTCTCTTCGGCGACCGAGCGCATGGTCTCCGGCACGTCGAAGGTCACCTGCGGGATGATCGTTGCCCCGGTGACCAGGCAAGCGAGGATGCCCGCCTTGTAGCCGAAGTTGTGGAAGAACGGGCTCACCACCAGATACCGGTCGTCACCGCGCAGCGTGGCGCATTCCGCCCAGGCCCGCACCACCGACAGCGCCTGCCGATGCGCGACCAGGGTGCCCTTGCTGCGACCGGTGGTGCCGGAGGTGAACAGGATGTCGGAGATGTCGTCGGGGCCGACCGTCGCGGCGCGTTCCTCCGCCTCGGCCACCGTGACCCGTTCGGCGACGGTCGCCAGCTCCGACCAGTCCAGAGCGGCGATGTCGGTGTTCTCGCCGCCCGCCTGGACCGGAATGACCACCACCGTGTCGATGGCGAGATCTCGTGCGGCAGCGCGTAGTTCGGCGAGCCGGTCGCGGCCGAGGAAGTTCCCCGCGACGAAGAGGGCCTTCGCCTGCACCCGGTCGAGCATGTCGGCGGCCTCGTCGGCGACATAGCGGGTGTTCAACGGCACCAGTGCCGCGCCGGCGTAGTGCGCGCCGAGCGCGGCGATCACCCAGTGGTGGGTGTTGGGGGCCCACATGGCCACCCGGTCGCCGACCCGCACACCGCGCGCGATCAGCGCCCGCGCCACCTCCTGGACCGCCTCGAGCAGCTGCGACCAGTCCAGTTGGACCGCACCGTCGGCGATGGCCGGTGCGGCGCCGAACGTGCGGGCGGCCTGGTGCAGTGCCATCGGTGTCGTTTGTGCAGGGGTTGTCACGGTTGTCCTTACCGTCCGTGCGAGCCACTTATGTCCGTGCTCTACAAAGCAAGTGCTTGGTAGGTTATCCTACCGGCGTGGGTGCTATCCAGACCTCAGAATCCGACACCGCCGCGCCGGACGGGCGGTTTTCCGCTGCGCAAGACGCACAATTCGCCACCGAGGTGCGCGAGTGGCTCGCGGAGAACCTCGACGGAGAATTCCGCGAGCTGCGCGGCCTCGGCGGTCCCGGCCGAGAGCACGAGGCCTTCGACGAGCGCCTCGCCTGGGATCGGCACCTGGCCGCGGCGGGGTGGACCTGCCTCGGCTGGCCGAAGGAGTACGGCGGCCGCGCGGCGACTATGCGCCAGCAGGTGATCTTCCACGAGGAGTACGCCAAGGCCGACGCGCCCGCGCGGGTCTCGCACGTCGGCGAGGAACTGCTCGGGCCCACCTTGCTCGCCTTCGGCACCCGAGCGCAGAAGGACCGGTTCCTGCCGGGCATCCGCGCGGTCACCGAGCTGTGGTGCCAGGGCTACTCGGAACCGGGAGCGGGTTCGGATCTGGCCGCGATCAGCACCGCGGCGCACCTGGACGGCGCCGAGTGGTCGATCAACGGGCAGAAGATCTGGACCTCGCTGGCGCACGTCGCGGACTGGTGCTTCGTCGTCGCCCGCACCGAACGTGGGTCCACCAGGCACAAGGGCCTGTCCTACCTGCTAGTCCCGATGAAACAGCCGGGCATCGACGTGCGCCCGATCATCCAGCTGACCGGCACTTCGGAGTTCAACGAGGTCTTCTTCGACAATGCGCGCACCGCGGCCGACCTGGTGGTCGGCGAGCCAGGCGACGGCTGGCGCATCGCGATGGGCACACTGACCTTCGAGCGGGGTATCTCCACGCTCGGCCAGCAGATTCGGTTCGCACGTGAGCTGGCCGATATCGAGGCGCTGGCCCGTCGCACCGGCGCGGCCGACGATCCGTTGATCGCCGACCGGATCGACCGGGCCTGGGTCGGGCTGCGGGTTCTGCGTGCGCACGCGATGCGCACCATGGAGGGCGCGGGCGTGGACGATGGGGGCGGCCAGGCGTCGGTGGCGAAACTGTTGTGGGCCAACTGGCATCGCGGCCTCGGCGAGCTGGCCATGGCTGTGCTCGGCGCGCGAGGGTTGGTGGCGGGCGAGGACGATCTCGACGAATGGCAGCGGCTGTATCTGTTCACCCGCGCCGACACCATCTACGGAGGTTCGAACGAAGTGCAGCGCAATATCATCGCCGAGCGCGTGCTCGGCCTGCCGCGCGAGGCGCGCCCGTGACGGGGCCGCTGTCGGTTGCCCCCGCGCCCGTTCCGGGGCACAGCCTCCTGACCGGACGCGCCGCTGTGATCACCGCCGCCGCCGGCACCGGCATCGGCTCGGCCACCGCGCGCAGGCTGCTCGCCGAAGGCGCTGACGTGGTCGTCTCCGATTGGCACGAGCGGCGTCTCGCGGAGACCGCGACCGAGCTGGCCGCCGAGTTCCCGAACCGGCGGGTCGCCTCGATCGCGTGCGACGTGCAGAGCACCGAGCAGGTCGACGCGCTGGTGCGCGGCGCGGCCGAGGCCATCGGCCGGATCGACATCATGGTCAACAACGCCGGGCTCGGCGGCGAGACGCCGGTGGTCGACATGACCGACGAGCAGTGGGACCGCGTCCTGGACATCACTTTGACTGGCACCTTCCGCTGCACCCGCGCCGCGCTCGGCTACTTCCGCGACGCCGGCCACGGCGGCGTGATCGTGAACAATGCCAGCGTGCTCGGCTGGCGCGCGCAGCACGGCCAGGCGCACTACGCCGCGGCCAAGGCCGGCGTGATGGCGCTGACCAGGTGCAGCGCGGTCGAGGCCGCCGAACTCGGCGTCCGGATCAACGCGGTGGCGCCGAGTATCGCCAGGCACGCCTTTCTGGACAAGGTCAGCTCGACCGAATTGCTCGACCGGTTGTCCGAGCGCGAGGCATTCGGTCGCGCGGCCGAGCCGTGGGAGGTCGCCGCGACGATCGCGATGCTGGCCAGCGACTACACCTCCTACCTGACCGGCGAGGTGGTCTCGGTCAGCAGTCAACGCGCCTGAGCCGCTGTGTTTGTTTTTGCAGCGCCTACGGCGCCGCGAACGTACAGTGCTCGGTCTCGCTGCGGGGTCGGGCCGAGTGGTTGAGTTCGGGCCGATCGCTGTGGGGAATGCCTGGTCTGCGGCGCCGCGGTGTTCGCGCCTGTTCGGCCCCCTGAGTGGGCGGCTGATCAAGGTGCGAAAACGATGACGCGTCGACTCACCGGGTGTGCCATGCTGGGTGGGGTCTAATCTCGCACTTGCCAAGGGGGCGATGGCTATGGGCCTGGATCGCCCACCTGCCCGCGAACAATTGGAACTCGAATTGGTGCGCGAAGTCGTGCTGGCCAGACGGCGGCTGGACAGCTTGATACTTTCGGCACTCACGCTCGGAGCCGAGCTCATCGAGCACACCTCCGAATGCGCGACCGCCATGCGTGCCGCGCAGATTCTCGAGGATCACGCCGTCGACGAAGGCGAGGTCGCCCGCGACCCGCGCGGCGCGCTGCGCGCCGATCTGGCCCGCGATCGGGAGCGTGCCAGACGCATCGGGCTGAGCTCCGAATTCGACACTTCCGAAATCGAAGAGGATCGGCGCAGACAACGCCAGAACGCGTTGCTGTGCGAGGTCCGCGCGGATCTGCTCGCGGTCGTCGCGAAGTGCCGGAAGTTCCGTTTCGACCGGGTGGCCTTCGCGGACGAGGTCGCGCGCGGTCTGTGCGCCGCCACCGACAAGCTGGTGCTCGCCGCGGACATGGACACCTATCGCGCCTGGCAGCGCGGCATGCTGCTCGAGCTGATCGAGGAGCCGGTGCGCTATGGCCCGCCGCGGGTGATGGCCACGGTGGACGCCGGACCCGGCCGCGGCGAGCTCACCGTCGAATGGGACAGCTGCGAGCGTCGTCTCGCACTCGTGACGCGGATGGCCAGGGCCGGCGTGTCACCCGTGGCGATATGTGATCGGCTGCTCGCCGACCTGTCGGTCTCGTCGCCGCTGCGCTACTCGGCGCGCTGAGTCACCGCACCTGTCCACTCGACCAAGCAAATGCTTGGTTGTACTATGAGCCAGGTGACCGCACCAGACGCCTCGAAATCAGCACGGCGCAACGAACTGCTCGCACTGGCGGCCGAGCTGTTTGCCGAGCGAGGACTGCGCGCCACCACGGTGCGCGACATCGCCGATGCGGCCGGAATCCTGTCGGGCAGCCTCTACCATCACTTCGATTCGAAGGAATCGATGGTGGACGAGATCCTGCGCGGCTTCCTGGACGACCTGTTCGGCCGCTACCGCGAGATCGTCTCCTCCGGCTCGAGTTCGCGAGACACTCTGGAAGCCTTGGTGCTCGCGTCCTACGAGTCGTTCAACCGCTGGCACGCCGCGGTGGCGATCTACCAGGCCGAGGCCAAGCGTCTGCGCACCGCGGAGCGGTTCACCTACATCGCCGACTACAACCGCGAGTTCCGCGAACTCTGGCACCGGGTGTTGACCAACGGCGTCGAGGACGGCAGTTTCCGGCCGGAACTCGACGTCGAACTGGCCTACCGGTTCCTGCGCGACACAGTGTGGGTCGCGGTGCGGTGGTACCGGCCAGGTGGTGCCATCACCGTCGACAACCTCGCCAAGCAGTACCTGACCATCGTCCTCGACGGGCTCACCGTCCCCGAGCGCACCATGTAGGAGTCCTTACATGTCAGCACCTTCCGTATCTCGTCGCCCTTACACCCCACTGCGGGACGCCTACGTGATCGATGCGGTACGCACCCCGGTCGGCAAGCGCGGCGGCGCACTGGCAGGCGTGCACCCGGCCGACCTCGGTGCGGCTGCGCTGCGCGGTCTGTTGGACCGCACACCGATCGGTCCGGGAAACGTGGACGACGTCGTCGTAGGTTGCGTCGACAACGTGGGGCCGCAGGCGGGCAACATCGGCCGCACGATGTGGCTGACCGCGGGCTACCCCGAAGAGGTTCCCGGCGTCACGGTCGACCGGCAGTGCGGATCCAGTCAGCAGGCCATCAATTTCGGCGCGCAGGCCATCATGAGCGGCACCGCCGAGGTGATCGTCGCGGGCGGCGTGCAGAACATGAGCGCCATCCCGATCTCCGCGGCCATGCTCGCGGGCAAGGAATACGGCTTCGAGTCGCCGTTCGTCGGCGCGCAGGGCTGGGACCACCGCTACGGCACCGGTGCGGTGTCGCAGTTCCGCGGCGCTCAGCTCATCGCCGAGAAATGGGGCATCAGCAGGGCGGATATGGAGCGCTGGGCGCTGCGCAGCCACGAGCGGGCGCGCGACGCCATCAAGAACGGCCGCTTCGACAACGAGATCGTGCCGGTAGGCGACTTCTGGATCGACCAGGGCCCACGCGAGACCAGCCTGGAGAAGATGGCCACACTGCCGGCACTTGCCGAGGGCAGTCCGCTGACCGCCGCTGTGGCGAGCCAGATTTCGGACGGCGCCAGCGCGACGCTGCTCGCCTCGGAGTGGGCGGTGCGGGAATACGGTTTGACGCCGCGGGCGCGCATCCATCACGTGAGCGCGCGGGGCGCCGACCCGATCTTCATGCTCTCCGCGCCGATTCCGGCGACCAAATGGGCGCTGGAGAAGACCGGACTCACCATCGACGACATCGACGTAGTGGAGATCAACGAGGCGTTCGCGCCGGTTGTGCTGGCCTGGTTGCAGGAGACCGGCGCCGACCCGGAGCGCGTGAACGTGAACGGCGGCGCGATCGCCCTCGGCCACCCCCTCGGTGCCACCGGCGCCAAGCTTTTCGCGACGCTGCTCAACGAACTGGAGCGGATCAACGGGCGCTACGGACTGCTGACCATCTGCGAGGGTGGCGGCACCGCCAACGTCACCATCATCGAGCGGCTGTCCCACTGATCCCGTACTGCCGAGCGGCAGGTCGGGCAGACATGCCGCTCAGCTGTACGTCATCGATTCGACTGCCGAATCAGCCGCTATCGGAGCACGATCGGACAGAACCGCGTGGTCCGACTGTGCTCTGGACTGAGCCTCCTTGTCGCCTCCCTGGGCTGGGAGCTACTCGTCGCCGCCTTTTCCTTTGCCTTTCCCCTTGCCTTTCCCTTTGCCCTTGCCTTTCCCTTTGCCCTCCTCAGCACCACTTCCGCCGCCCTTACCACCCTCGTCGGACACTTGACCGGAGTCGTCCTTCTGCGCGAGATATGCGACAGTGCCGCTGGCCGTTTCACTCGTCGCGGGCAGTGCGGCAATCCCTACCGCCAGCGCACCGGCAGCGACCGCGACAATCGATACGACGGCTCGAACAGATCCGTTTCCCACTACCAAACCTCCCTGTCGATCGGCTTCATTGGTGGAGCAGCGCGAAGCTAGCATCGCCAACTGTCCAAACCCCCCGGCTCGCCCCGCATAGTCACCGTCGTGACGAGGCCGACACCCGACCGTGACCCTCTCGCCAAAGCGCGGCCGCGGCTCGATGAAGTCCACGAAACACGGCCGAACACCCTCTGTCACCACCGAACACCCGAATTCACCGATGACTCCTGACTCGGGCCACAAGAAGTCGACCCGGGGCCACCAGGGATCCGTCTGGTGCCAGGATGCGTGACTGTAGCTCGGGGGGCGGCAAGTTCGACTGCCGGAGTACAACGCGGCTTCTCGACTCGCCGACGCTTTCCGAGCGGCCGTCGAGGAAGCCGATCACCCGCTGAGCGGCCTGCCAGTTCGGCCGACCGCTCGGTTCAACTGTTCGGCCAGCTCGGACCGGGTGGTCTTGTCCACTCGTCGCACAGGAGAAACCTTCCTCGCAACGCATCGGGCTGAACCGAGATGAACCGCGAAAGTTGTTCGAAGCGTGCCGGATCGACGTTAAGTGGCACTCGATCGAAACCGACAGGCCACTGAGGCAGTTCCTAGGAATACACAGTCGGCCGTTATGCAAGCTGCGCCGAGCGCAGCTCGACAGATGTACCCTGATCTGCCGCAAAGCATCCCGTCCTCGACATTGCCCTCGACCAGCCGCGCGCAGCAGCGGTGGGCGTGTTTTGTTGCACTGACGACGCCGAGGTGTACGCGCTTGCTACCCGAGGTCGCCGAAGGCTTCGGCGGCCTGGGCAAGCGCCGGCAGGATCGGCCCGGGCTACTGGCAAGCAGCCTTGCGGACCGTGATGGCCTGGCTCAGCGCCACGGGATCCGTAGTCGGATCGGTGGGGACGGCGGTCAGGTCCGCGGTGACGCCGCGGCGCAGAGGTGAGTTGGTGATCGCGCGCAGGATGTCGGTGGGGTTCAGCCCGGCTTCGGCGAGGGCGGCGACTTCTCGGGCGTTGACCGACCGCGGTAATGGACCATTGCCCAGGTCGGTGCCATAACGGACCATGCCGCCTGCGGCATGGAAACGGCGGAGATTGTGCAAGGCGGTCTCTCGGTCACGGGTAGGTGTTCCCCAGCCGTGGATGTCGAGGGTGGAAATAATCGTTGTGCTGCCGGCGAGGTCGTTGATCAGGTCGTCCGCGAGAGTTTCCGTCCACGGCGTGTGCGCGAGCACCCGCACCCCGGCCCGATACGCCCGAAGGGTTTGGCCGATCCCCTGGGTATGAGCGGTGACCGGAATGCGGTGGGCGGTGGCCGCGCGAACGATTGTGTAGAGGGTTGCGTCATCGATGACCGGGCCTGCCTCGGAATTGAGGGCGACTTTGATCGTTACCGGCCGATGGGGGAGTAGTGATTCGACGGCCTCGGCGGCTGAATGCGGATCGCCGACTTCGAGCGCGATCCCGGGAGGCGCCCAATCCTGTTGGGTGGGATAACCGCCAGGCGAGGTGAGGAAGGGTCCCGCCGCGCGGATTCGCGGCAGTCGAGGCTCATGGTGAGAACGCTCGACCAGGGGCCAGAGGATGTCGGGTATGCCGCCGAGATCGACCAGGGTGGTCACTCCGGCCGTCAGGAGTTCGGCGGGGTCGACCAGGGCTGTGTGCACGTGGTGGTCGGTGAGACCGGGCAGCAGTATCCCGTCGATGCGCGTTGGTGGCATGGCGGGCGGGGCGGCGGCGGGCGGGCCGACCCAGCTGATCTCGTCGCCGCACACGCCTACCGCGGTGGGCCCGGCGAGGGTGTCCGCGCCGAGCCACGCCGCGTCGGCGATGAAAAGCTGGTCAATCATCCCGTGGCTGAATCAGTTCGGGGAAGAACACGTCATCGATGGTGGCTTCGAGATAGCGTGCGCCCGAGGTGCCCGCGGTGCCCGGGGTGCTGTCGAGATGCTTCCGCACGATCTGGAGATGACGCCGCCGCCATTCCCGCAGGTGCCCATCGATGGCAACGAGATGTGTAGCGATCTGATGCTCGACACCTTGGTCGGCGGCCTGAATTCGTTGGAACATCTGGAACAGTTCAGGTGTGGATTCTCGGCGTCGACTCCAGTCTCGTTCCAGATAGTGCTCGGGCACGGCGTGGCCGCGCCGGTGCAGATAACGAATCAGCTCGTCGAACAGGCTCGGCTCGGTGGCATAGCGGGCTGCGAAATTGCGCCAGCCGGGGTGCCGCTTTCCGAGCAGGAACTCCAGATCCCGATACTGCTTCGAATACAGGCCGGACGCCCGGCCCAGATAGGGCCGTAGCAGGTGAAAGGCGTTGGGCAACAACGTGTCCAATACAGCCCATTGATCGTTCAGCCGCAACAGCACCCGGTTGGCGCGGGACAAGGTGGGCAGCCCCGGGGTGTCCGCACGGAATGCTTCCCGGACCGCGGACAGCTCGTGCAACAACAGTTTGAGCCACAGTTCGGTGACCTGATGGCAGACGATGAACATCATCTCGTCGTGCTGTTCGGGATCGGTGCGTGGTTGTTGCGCGCCGAGCACCTGGTCCAGGTGCAGGTAATCGGCGTAGGTCAGCTGGGCCAGGTCAGTATCCATGGCCTGCCTTACTCATCCGGGTGATCGCCTCGGTGATCACCGGGAGTGGCGGTCCCAAATACAGCCGGTAGCACGGTGATCGGTCGCTGTTCTCGGCGTCCCACCGATCGACCCCGACCAGCACGCCCGCCTGCCGCAGGCATTCGCGGCGGAACTGCGCCACCGAACCGTGCCGCTGCGCCCGGGGCAGCGGCACGTGCGCGAACGGCGCGAACTCCCCGACTTGCGCAAGGCCCGCCGGATAGCCGAGTTCGGTGCACAGCGAATCATGCACGGCGGACCGCTTTTCGGTGTATTCCCGCCCCTGTTCGGCGAGGTAGCGCTCGGACGCCGGATCGGAGAGCCAGTTGGCCATCGCCTCCTGAAGAGGAATGGCGCTGGCGAAACTCCGCTGAAACTGCCACTGGTTGACCAACGCGTCGAGCGTGTGGGGATGCGCGGTTGCCGCGCCTATTCCCCAACCGCTGCAATGGAATTGCTTTCCCAACGACCGAACGGCCAGCCAGCGCGACTCGGGGGCCTCCGCCAACAGCAGGCGCAGGGCGGATGTCGGTGTCTGTTCTGGATTGTGGACTCCGAAGTACGCATCGTCCAACAAGATCGCCGCGCCGGCCGCCCGCGCCGTTTCGAGCAACTGGCGGACGAGTTCGGGCCGCCAGTTGGCGCCGGTGGGATTGTGCTGGGCGTTGATCACCAGCAGCGTGTTGTCGTCCATCGCGAGGTCGGTGGTGACGGGCTGGCCCGTGTCCAACGGGAAATAGCGCATCCGGTAGCCGAGCGGCCCGAAAACCCCGGCATAGTCCCAGCCGGGCATCGGCGCGAGCACCGTGGCGACGCCGTCGGCGCGCAGCATCCGGCCGAAGTCGAACATTGCGTTTCTCGTGCCACCCGCGGTCACCGCGACTTCGTAATCCCGGGCGAATTCGGACGCGAGTCCGTGCGTGCGAGTGATATATGAACGCAGGATGTGTTGCAGGCGGGGCAGACCGTACTGAGAGATCACGTATCCGTGTGTGTGCGTCGGCAGCGCGGCCAATCCCGCGGTCAAGCCCGGCGCGGTCCTGGTCCACGTTTCGCCGAAACCCAGATAGATGAGCTCACCGGCCGGGCTGCCCGCTGCCAGGTATTCGGACACGAGTTCGGTGTCGGGGAACCTGGTGCGTAACTCGGGACCCGCGATCACCTCACGATAGGGAATCATCAGGCCCCCCGCCGGAAACCGAGGCCGCTCGCGGCATCGGCAGCGGTCCGAACAGCTGCTCACAGGTGCGGGCGATCCGCAGCAAACGGCTGTCGCTGCCGGGTGGTCCGTCCAGCGCGATCCCTATCGGCAGCCCAGCGCTGTCCAGTCCCGCGGGCACACTGACGCCGGGCCAACCGAGAATGCTGCCGAGGTTGGTGGTGCGGCTGTAGGCGAGAAACGCCGAAACCAGCTCGCCGCCCAACTCCACCTCGTCGGCCCCGATCGGCGCCGCGGTGACCGGCGTGGTCGGCCACAGCAGCGCGTCGAGCTGGTGCGTGGCCAGGCTGGTGCGCACCAGCGCGTCCAACTCGGGCCGATAGCGCGTCATCGCGGCGGTGTAGTCGTCGGGCGAGATCGCGTCCGTGCCCAAAAGTCCGGTGAGGAGCTGTGCGACATCAGGGCTTCCGCAGTGCGCGACGAGTTCGGGCAACGACAATGCGACATTGCCCGTCGTCAGGTAGTTCTGCAGCTCTATGGGTGTCTCGTAGAAGGCAATCGGGAAACCCGCTTTGGCGATGAGGTCGCCGGTGTGCGCGGGAAATTCCAGCTCTACGATCTCGATCCCGGCGGCAGCGAGCTGAGCCGTGCGTCGTTCGAAACACTCCGCCAGGTCGGAGGCAAGTCCCTCGACGAAGGGACGGCGCACGACGCCGAGCCGCACCGGCGCGGACGCGCTGTCCTGCGGCTCGGGAACCCCGCTCAGGACCGAATCCAGCAGCCGCACATCCTCGACGGTCCTGGCCAACGGTCCGACTGTATCGCGGGTGCCGGACACCAGAATGAGGCCCCGCTGCGAGTAGCGACCCACGGTGGGGCGGAAGCCGACCACGCCGCACAGGCTCGCGGGCATCCGCACCGAACCGCCGGTGTCGGTGCCCAATCCGGCGGGCGCCAACCGGGCGGCAACCGCGGCGGCAGTGCCTCCGCTACTGCCGCCCGCTATCCGGTCCGGCCGGTACGGATTGGCCACCGGGCCGTAAGAACCGTTATTGCTGGTCATGCCGTAAGCCAGCTCGTGCAGGTTGGTTTTGCCCAACACCAGCGCTCCGGCATCCCGCAGTCGGCGCACCACGTCGGCGTCGGCGGCCGGCTGGTGCTCGCGCAGGGCGGGCGTGCCACCGGTGGTGGGTAGGTCGGCGGTGTCGATGTTGTCCTTGATGGCGAGCGGCACGCCGTGCAACGGTCCGAGTACCGCACCGCTCGATCGCGCTGCGTCGGCTTGTTCAGCAGCGGCGAGCACCGCTTCCTCGCGTACGGTGATGAAGGCGCCGAGTGCGCGATGTCCGTCGATACGATCAAGAAGCGCCCGGGAATATTCCATCGCGGATACCGAACCTCGTTTGATGTGAGCCGCCGCGGCGGCGACGCCCCACTCGATCGGGTCCATATCAGTGTCCCGCGTTCTCGACGAGCAGGTGCGGAATGTGTGTGCTGATGTAGGGTCTGAGCTCGAGCAGCACGTCGTGCACAGCGTCGATGAACGTCTCGATGTGGTGGTCGGTCATCGGGGTGGACAGGGCGAACAAGCCACGGCGCGCCGTGTACACACCGCGGTTGAGCAGCGCGAGGTGAAACAACTCTGGCAGTTCCGCCAAGCCTGCGCGGCGGGCCAGCGCATCCTGCGGGTTGTTGATCGGCCCGTGGCCCCAGTGCAGGTGCATCAGGGACCCGATGCCGGTCATCTGCAGTCGCACGCCCGCCCGGCGTGCCGCTTCCGGGAGGTCCCGGATCAGCCGCTCGCCTTTCGCGTTGAGCTGCTCCACTTCGGCGGGGCCGTAGGTGTCGAGCGCGGCCAGCCCGACGGCCAGACTCATATTGTTCCCACCGAACGCGCCCGCGTGATAGACGTGACCGGGTCGGGTGGGGTCGAACTGGGCCATGATGTCCTCGCGACCGCCGAAGGCGCCCAGCGGGAAGCCGCCGCCGATGATCTTGCTGAGCGAGGTGAGATCCGGTGTGATGTCGTAGCGACGTTGCAGCGGCCCCATCCGGAAGGTGGCGCACTCGTCGAAGATGAGCAGCACGTCATGAGCGGTGGTGAGTTCACGCAGGCCACGCAGATATGCGACGTCGCCGGGAATACCGCCCGCCGCACCCATCATCGGCTCCACGATGATCGCGGCGATCCGCTCGGCGTGCAGAGCCAACAGTTCCCGCGCCGCTGCCAGATCGTTGTACGGCAGCAGCATCACCTCGCGCATCCGCGTCTTGGGCACCCCGCGCGCAGGCTGGGCAGGCGGGAAGGACTCCGGCAGGCCTTCCTGCGGATACGTCGGGTCGGTCATGCCCGTGAACATGTTGATCTGCGCGTCGTCGTGCAGTCCGTGGTAGCCGCCGTCGATCTTGACGATGACATCACGGCCGGTGAACGCACGCGCGGCCCGTAGGGTGAGCATGGTCGCCTCGGTGCCCGAATTGCAATACCGCACTTTATCGATCGACGGGACGCGCTCGCACACCATGGCCGCGTGCCGGGCCTGCACTTGCACGGGTGTGCCGAGGGCGGAGCTCTTGCCGATTTGTTCTGCCGCTGCCGCGAGCAGCACGGGATGGCAATGGCCGTGCACGGTCGCGCTCATGTTGTTGTAGAAGTCGAGATAATCGTTGCCGTCGACATCGGTCAGTACGCAACCGGCGCCGTGGTCCATGAAGGTGGGGTATGGCGTGAAATGGTTGATTGTCCGGGTATCGCCTCCGGGAAGCCATTTCTTCGCATCCTCGTGTAACCGCAGAGATTTCGGTGTTCGAGCGTGATAATCTTTTCTTATTCTTTGCGCTGCTATGGTTTCGAGCACGGTCACGAGAATTCCTTCATTATCAGATTACTGGCCAGATTTGCGATGGAAGCTTGGGGAAGAGGATGGCGAGCAGCGCCGCTCCGAGCCGGGTCTGCAGTCGATGGTCGGCATACGCCGGGGCGAGTTCCGTCAGGTCGGCGTGGCCCAGGAGCAGCGACAAGAACATCGCGACCGGCATGGAGGCATCCGAGGAACGCCTGGCGTGCTCCGGCCACCGGTCGATATCGGCCAATTTTCCGCCCTGGAAGTGCAGTCGCAAGCCGAAGGTGTAGAAATGCAGCCGCAGCGTGCCGGTATGCCCGCGGAAGGCCGACTCGGCCAGCCTCTTGTCCAGCACCGGTGTGACGTGGCGAAGAAACGCGGCGAGATCAGGAATCCGAACGAACCAGCCGATGCTCGGCGGCCGTCGTACCAGCAGATCGCCCAGTATCCGATAGGCGGGATGCTCGGTGCCGAGCCACAGCATGTATCCATCCGCACCCGTCGTCTGCCGCAATACGCTCGGCAGTATTTCCGACCAGGACGCGTCCGGCGCCAATTCGAGCCCGGAAATGGAAGTCACCGATTCTGGACACGACTGCCCGGGCAGCCAGCTGGGAATGGGAAAACTGGGAATGCCCCCATAACCCGACAACGCATAGCCCACCGGTCGATCGCCTTGCTGGATGACGAGGATTTCGTCGCGCATCATGTTGTCGCGGCTGCGGCCGGTCAGTTCGTATTCCCACAAAGCTCGGTCGCGTGCACAGGTGAGCAATGCCCGGGACCCGGCATGGCGGTCGATACGCTCCAGAAAAGGCGCATCGGCCGCGGTAGCACAACGCAATCCGACAGGTTCGCCCGCCGAGGGCGCCGACGGCAGGTCGCGCGTCCAGCCGCCACGGCCCGCGCGTTGGGTGAGCACCGCGTGATAGCCGTGCTCCTGATGGAAGAACATCAGGTCGGTGATGACCTGCATCAGCTGGCCGCGGCCCGCACTGCGCTCGTGCAGTGCGTCGAACTGGCGACCGATGAGCCCCCGCCTGCGATAGTCGGCATGCGTCGCCACCAGTTCCAGTCGGCCCACGCCGAACGGGATCCCGGCGTAGGACCAGATCTGCGGCACCAGGGTCAGACCGGACACGAGCGCGCCAGTGGCAGGGTCCTCCACCACCGTGATGTCCGCCAGTTCCATGGTGGGATGTGCGTGATCGAAAAGCTCAGCGCTCCAAGCGCCCACAGCCGCACTGGGTTTGCCGTCCGAATCCTTATGGGCATCGGACTGGAGGGACACGAACGCGTCTCGGTCGTCCGGAATCGCGGATCGCAGTATCAAACTATCCGGCAAGCGAACCGGTAGCACCGTCATCGTGCTGGTCTCTCTGCCCGCTGGCCACGGCATGCACTCACACGGTGCAGTATCACGGATCCGAGTGAATCCGGCTGACCAGCGCTGGGGAGCGTTCGGATCGAACGGAGCGTCCACTCTCGAGGAGCGCGGTCGCTCCTGTCGAATACCGGTGTGCAAGTTCGCGTTGTTGTTGCTGTTTGGAAGTGTCTGACGCCGCCGAGTGCGACCGCACGCCGGCGTTCGTGGCAATCGCGCACAGTTCGCTACCGGAGCCAGCTGCCTGCGGCCCCACCGAACCGAAGGCAGCCTGCTACCAATTGTCGGCGAGTGTGCCGTCCTCGAGCGATCCCGACGTCGAGCGCTGATTCGCACGCACCGGTCTGGTCGGCGACACCGGACAAGCCTGTGGAGCCGACGTCGGACTCGACCTCGGTCGAGCGGTCGGCTTCGAATCAGGAACCCACCGGAAGCGCGGCGCAGTGCCGCCCAGCCCGGAATCCCCTCCTTCGGGCGGGGGAGGACGTCGATTCACTCGGAAGCAGAATCCGCGCGGTCGGCGAGCGCGCCGATCGCCTCGATCCGCGCGACTGCGTCCGTGACGATCCGGTCGATCAATTCCTTGCAGGTGGGCAGGTCTTCGATGATCCCGGTGACTTGTCCGGCCGCGAGCACCCCCGCCTGGGTATTCCCTTCGACCAGCCCCGCACGCAACAACATCGGTGTATTGGCTGCCATGACGACCTGGGACCAGTTGAGGTCCTTGGCCTTTCGCATCGCCAGTCCGTCGCGGACCAGGGTCGACCACTTCATCCCGGTCATGCTCTTGAACTTCGCGGAATTGGAGACCGCTGCGGCAAGACCACGCCAGCGGCCCGAATGTTCGAGGCGCTGTACGAGTTCGGTGTTCAGCACGCGGTGCGGCATGCCGTCGACCTTCAGCGACACCACCGTGTCCTGCAACTGCCTGCGTAGGTACTCGTGCTTCACGGCGTCGGGCACCGTGCTCTCCTGGGTGAGCAGGAACCGGGTACCCATCGCGACACCCGCCGCGCCGTAGGCAAGGGCAGCGGCGAGACCGCGCCCGTCGAAGAACCCGCCCGCCGCGACCACGGGGATGTCCACCGCGTCCAGCACCGAGGGAAGCAGCAGCGTGGTGGCCACCGGGCCGGTGTGCCCGCCGCCCTCGCCGCCCTGCACTATCACCGCGTCCGCGCCCCAGGCCTCGACTTTCACCGCGTGCTTTGCCGCACCGATCGACGGGATCACCACTACCCCGGCATCTTTCAGCTTGGCGATTAAATCGTGTTTGGGGGCGAGCGCGAACGAGGCGACGGCCACCTTCTCGCGGATCAGCAGATCGATCCGCTCGGTGGCGTCGGTGGCGTCGGCGCGGATGTTCACGCCGAACGGTTTCGACGTGTGCGCCTTGGTCTTCGCGATCGCCGCCTCCAGCTCCGCGAAAGTCATGGTGGCGGAGGCGAGGATGCCGAGCCCGCCCGCCTCCGCGGTGGCCGAGACCAGGCTCGGGCCTGCGACCCAGCCCATGCCGGTCTGCACGATCGGATGCTCGATGCCGACCAGGGTGGTCAGCGCGGTGTGCAGGTGCTCGGTCATGACGCCCCCTCGCTGGTTCTCGGCTCCGTCATGACCGAGCGATGCTCGGCCGTGCCAGTCGTACGCTCGCTCATGACGCGACCTCGGTTTCTCGAATCTTCTCGGGATCGAGCACCTCTCGGATCAGGCGGAGCTCTTCGGTGGTGGGCGAGCGGGTTTCGCCCGCGTCGGCGAGGCCCGCGATCTCGAATGAGGTGTTCTCGGCGACCTCGTCGGCGGTGACGCCGGGGTGCAGGCTGCGGGCACGCATGGTGTGGCCGGGACCTTCGAAATCGAAAACGCCCAGGTTGGTCACTACGCGATGCAGGTGCAGGAATCGGAACGCGGGATTGGCCCGGTCCACCTTGTCGTACCCCACGCCGGAGACGACGTCGACTCGGTCGGTGAAGACCCGCCTGGTGTGCCGCGAAACCCAGTAGCTGGTGGCGTGGTTGAGCGTGTTGCCCGGTGCGCCGCGCACGCCGAACATCTGCCGGGTCGGCTGTTGCAACGGGCCGAACGCTGAGAGATTCTGATTGCCGAATCGGTCGATCTGGTTGGCTCCCATCACCACATGCCGCCGGCCGGAGGCCACGACATCGAACACTTTCCGGAACGGAATCCAGCCCTCGATGGGCGCCTTGCCGCCGATCGGGGGAGTGTCGGCAAGCAACAGCGCCTCGCCGTCGGAGAGCAGCAGGTCGGGTTCGGTGGTGAGCTTGGCCAGCCGTGCGCCGATGATCGACATCGGTGACATCGGGCTGGCCATGATTTCCCCAGCGCCGCTGAAGATCTCCGCGCAGGCGACCGCGCACACCTCGGCCCTGGTGATGGTTTCGGCACTGGTCATCGCGACGCCTCCGGTGTCATGCGGGGGTTCCCGCACCCCGTCGGCGCGATGAGCGCTGCGCGATTGTGTCTCATCGAGCCTCCTGTGTCATGCGGGGGTTCCCGCACCCCGTCGGCGCGATGAGCGCTGCGCGATTGTGTCTCATCGAGCCTCCTGTGTCATGCGGGACACGCGGTCCACTTCTCTCATCACGCGCCACCTTCGGCGAACTCGCGCACGGCGGCCTGGTACTGCTCTTCGGAGACCGCCAGGTATTTGTCGACGAATGTCTGCCATGCCTCCGGCGACTTGGCGGACTCGACGTAGTGCTTCTGGAACTTTTCGTCGCGCCGGTAGCTGTCCCCGGCAAGGGTGAAGTGGGCGCCGCCCGGTGCCTCCACGACGCCGTCGACCATCATGCGATTCAGCAACAGTGATTGCAGCGGAACGGTTTTCACCAGTTCCTCGGTCTCGACCACGCGTTCCACCGAGACATAGCGCCGCTGCGCCGCCAGGCAGAAAAGGTCGTCGAAATAGGGGTCGACGCCGGTGTATGCGGCGTTGCCGTGCGGGTCGCCGAGGTTCAGATGCACCAGTGCCGCATCAAGATTCAGCGCGGGCATAGCGATCAGAGTTTCCGGCGTGCCGTCTTGGCCGGGGTAGGGCGATTCGACCGTCTTCAGTTCGCCATCCCAGAAGTTCGGGACATCCGAGCCGAGTCCGGCGCGGATCGGCAGGAACGGAAGCCGCGCCGCCGCGGCCTCCAACCCGCACTTGAGCATGCCCTCGTCCATCTCGCGCGCGACCAGCGAGCCCGAGGTGCGAGCCTTGCCGAACCACGGGTCGTAGAACGGCGGCGAATCCAGTGAAACGAAGCCGTAGTACGCCTTGCGTACCTTGCCCGCCGAGCACAGCAGCCCGAGATCCGGCCCGCCGTAGCCGACGACCGTCAGGTCCGTGATGTTCGAACGCAGGATGGCCCGCACCAGTGCCATCGGCTTACGCCGCGACCCCCAGCCACCGATGCCGATTGTCATCCCGCTGCGCAGCTCGCCGACGACCTCGTCGAGCGACATCCGCTTGTCTCGCATGGCTTTTCGCTCCCTAACTGATTGTCAGCACTCTCGGGGCCCTTCGTGGTTGCGCAAACCGCCTCCTCCGGGCCGCCGTTCGCGCCGTGGTTCCTACTGCCCGGCTTTGCGCGCCGCCAGATCGTCGTCGAACCGGGCGCGGATCTCGTCGGCGACGCCGGCGAGGTTGAGTTCGAAGGTGAATCCCTGCTCGTACCGGTAGCTGCGGTACACGTCCTGCATGTCGATGCCGTTGAGTGCCCGCTTCGCCGCCCGGATCACCCTGGCGTCCTTGGCCGCGATGTTCTTCGCCACTTCCATCGCGGCCGCGTCGAGTTCGGCGCGCGGCACCACCTGGTAGACCGAACCGTGGTGCTGCAACTGCTGGGCGGTGATGGTGCTCGCGGTGTAGAACAGCGTGCGCATCAGATGCTGCGGCACCAGCCGCGCCAGGTGGGTCGCCGCGCCGAGCGCGCCGCGGTCCACTTCGGGCAGGCCGAACGTGGCGTCGTCGGAGGCGATCACGATGTCCGCGTTGCCAACCAGCCCGATGCCACCGCCCAGGCAGAAGCCGTGCACCACGGCGATCACCGGCACCTGGCAGTCGTAGACCGCGCCGAATGCCTCGAAGCAGCCGTGGTTCGCGTCGATCAGCGCTTGGTGGCCGGGCTTGCTCTGGATCTCTTTGATGTCCACGCCCGCGTTGAAGCCGCGGTTCTCGGCGCGCAAGACGACGACCCTGGTGTCCGAGTCACGGCCCGCTGCCCGCACCTCGTCGGCGATAGCGAACCAGCCGTCGGTCGGGATGGCGTTGACCGGCGGGTAGTCGACCGTGATCACGGTGATGCCGGTTGATTCGGAGTGACGGTTGATCCCCATCGCAAGTCCCATCATGTAACCCAGCGCATTGGCAAAGCAAGCAGTTGCTTGGTAGGTTAGCACGGTGGCACTCGAAATCGATCTGTCCGGCCGCGTCGTTCTGGTGACCGGCGGCGTGCGCGGCGTAGGCGCGGGGGTGAGCAAGGCGTTCCTCGCCGCGGGCGCGACCGTCGTGGCCTGTGCGCGGCGGCCCGCCGACGTTCCCGTCGAACTCGACGGACGGGCGATCGAATACCTGCCGTGCGATATTCGGGACACCGACGCGGTCCGAGCGCTGATCGACGCGATCACCGAGCGCCACGGCCGTCTCGACCACCTTGTCAACAACGCGGGGGGCGCCCCCTTCGCGCTCGCCGCCGCCGCGAGCGCGAACTTCCATGCCAAGATCGTCGAACTGAACTTGCTCGCCCCGCTGCTGGTCGCGCAGGCCGCCAACGCGGTGATGCAACAGCAGCCCGAGGGCGGCTCGATCCTGAACGTCTCCAGCGTCAGCGGGCACCGCCCGTCGCCAGGCACCGCTGCCTATGGCGCTGCCAAGGCGGGCATGGACAGCCTGACCGCTTCGCTCGCCGTCGAGTGGGCGCCGAAGGTCCGGGTCAACTCGCTGGTCGTCGGGCCGGTCGACACCGAACTGAGTCAGTTGCACTACGGCGACCAGGACGGCGTCGACGCGGTGGGCCGCACCATCCCGCTGGGCCGCATGGCCCGTCCCGACGACATCGGCCGCTGTGCTGCCTTCTTCGCCTCCCCGCTGGCCGCCTACGTCAGCGGCGCGACCCTGCTGGTGCACGGTGGCGGCGAGCGGCCCGCCTTCCTTGCTGCCTCCACCGCGGCCGTCGGTCAGCAGCAGTCCTGAACACCCCGGACACATACGAAGAGGACACAGGCATGGGGCGGTCAGGCCAGGAAGGGGCAGCGGAGCGTGACCACGGAGGGTCCCGCTCATGCCAGAAAGGACACGGGCATGAGCGGTCAGGCCTGGAGGAGGTAGCGGAGCGTGACCACGGAGGGTCCCGCTCATGCCAGAAAGGACACGGGCATGAGCGGTCAGGCCTGGAGGAGGTAGCGGAGCGTGACCACGGAGGGTCCCGCTCATGCCAGAAAGGACACAGTATGGAAACCGAGCAGATCTGCGTCGGACGCACCGTCATCGTCACCGGCGCGGGCCGGGGCATCGGCCGCGCCCACGCCCTCGCTTTCGCCGCCGCGGGCGCCCGCGTCGTGGTCAACGACATCGGGTCGACCCTGGACGGCGCCGCCACCGCGGAGACGCCCGCCGAACAGGTCGTCGCGGAGATCGAGGCGCTCGGCGGCGAAGCCGTGGCCAACGGCGACGACGTGGCGGACTGGGAAGGTGCGCGCAGCCTCGTTCGCCAGGCCGTCGACACCTTCGGCGGCCTGGATGTGCTGGTCAACAACGCGGGCTTCGTCCGCGACCGGATGCTGGTCAACCTGGGCGAGGACGAGTGGGACGCGGTGATCCGCGTGCACCTCAAGGGCCACTTCGTCACCATGCGGCACGCGATCGAGTACTGGCGTGCGGAGTCCAAGGCCGGTCGTCCGGTCGACGGCCGCATCATCAACACCAGCTCCGGTGCCGGACTGCAGGGCAGCGTCGGCCAGGGCAATTACGGCGCGGCCAAGGCGGGGATCGCAGGTCTGACGCTTACCGCCGCCGCCGAGTTCGCCCGCTACGGCGTCACGGTGAACGCGATAGCCCCGGCCGCCCGCACCAGGATGACCGAAACGGTGTTCGCGGAGACGATGGCCAAGCCCGAGGACGGCTTCGACGCCATGGCGCCGGCGAACGTCTCCCCGCTGGTTGTGTGGCTGGGCAGCACGCGTTCCGCGGCTGTGACCGGGCGGATGTTCGAGGTCGAAGGCGGCAAGGTGGCGTTGGCTGACGGCTGGCGGCACGGGGTCGCTGTGGACCGCGGCGCCCGCTGGAATCCGGCCGAACTCGGACCCGTGGTGGCCGACCTGATCGCCGAGGCGACTCCGCCGGAACCCGTCTACGGGTCCTGACCGGGTTTCGCCTTCTGGGACGCGGTGCGGGGTTGACGGTCTATCATGGGCACCCATCCGTTGAAGAGTCCCGTGTGAGAGTCGCGACCGGGCACAGATCTGCGCTTCATTGATGAGGGAAGGCTCGGCGCATGACCGTAGGTCGCACGCTCTATGTAGCAGCAATAGCTCGGGCTGTCCTGCACGCCATGTGGGGACGGAGGGTGACGTCGAAGCGTCTACCCCGCACGGCCGATTGGTCGGTAGGACGGGGACTGCCGTTTCGTAAGGAACGGCAGCCTGAAGTATCAGTGGTCATAAAAACACTCACATCGCAGGTAACGGTAGTGCTGGGTTCTGGTTCGGCTGGTCTCGGTGTCGCGCTCGGCGCCGGCTCCGATGCCGCCGGTTCGGACGCCGTTGGGGATCGGGTCGGAGGTGGGGATCGGGTCGGAGGTGTTGGAGATCGGGTCCGCGGTGGTCGGCGCCGGTTGGACCGCGGTAGTTTCGGCCGGTGTCGGTTTCGCGGCCGTCGGTTCGGCCGCAACTGGTTCGGCCGCAATTGGTTTCACCGCAACAGGTTCGGCCGCGGTCGGTTCGGTCAACCATGGTTCCGCGAGTCCAGCACTGCTGCTTTTGATTTCGCCCCCGCAGGCATCCGTGTGGCTTCCGCACACGCTTCCTCCGGCGATCATGTCGCGGACGTCAGACACGGCGGCACCGCAGATTTCGCAGATTCTCGCACTCGTGCCGGTGCTTTCGCGGGTGCAGGCGCCCGCATCGACACCGATACCACCGCCCGCTGCCGCGCCTTCGCCGCCCGCCGAGTCGAATCACGATGTGCGCCCGAGCAATTCCGACGACTGTCTGCCCGCCCCCGAACCGCCTTCGGTGAATCGGCGGCCCGATGGCGCTCGGCCTCGCGGGCGCCGGGTCCGGCGCCGTCGGCTTCCGGAGCGCGTCGGCCACGCGGGCCGGGATCGATGCGGCTCGTGTCCAGTTCTTCCCGAGGAGGTGAGAGGTAGGTGATGAGCGTAACCGAGACGCGGAGTAGCTCGCGGTCCTACCGCCGGGCCGCGGTCGGCGGTCGACGTGTGTCGCGTACGACGGAACCGGAACCTCCACGCAGCTCGAGGTTTTCGACCAGGTGGTGCCAATCGTAAACGTGTTCTATCTCCAGTCCGGCGGAGGTGTCGTGCCCGCGTAGCCGGCGTCACTGCTTGTCTCGGTGGCAGAGCGCGCGGACCAGTTGGCGCGGCGGGCGCGCAATCCACAGGCGTGTTGTG
This sequence comes from Nocardia sp. NBC_01730, assembly GCF_035920445.1. Taxonomy (NCBI): domain Bacteria; kingdom Bacillati; phylum Actinomycetota; class Actinomycetes; order Mycobacteriales; family Nocardiaceae; genus Nocardia; species Nocardia sp. NBC_01730. The sequence continues at coordinate 6,519,964 of NZ_CP109162.1, forward strand.
GTCGACGCACGGTGGATTGCTCCACCGGGGACATTAGTCTGCCCGGTGGGGTCCAGGCGATCGTCGGGCTCTACGAATCGACATCGTCCGGGCGCGCTCGGAATTGATCAATCCGGTAGGAAAGTGATCGGCTCGGTGCAATACTGATCAACCGGTCTTATATTCGAACCGGCCGGTGTGGGAGTGAATCCGGTTCGGCGCGAACGCCGTACTCTGTGCTGTGCTGAAAGTCGTTATGCAGGCGCGCGATCCATACCACATGACATAGCCGCCCGCGGCCGTGCCCCTATTTTCTCGGGCACGACCGCGCGCCGGTTATGTGCAGCACCGTCTTACGGGCGCATAACGCAGCACAGTGCGACCCACTGGGTCGCACTGTGCTGCCGTGCAGGAGAACCTATTCGGTGCCATCCGGAGGAATTTCGGGCAAGCCTTCGCTTGCCCGCAATTTCTCCGCCATGGACGTGAGTAGGTTCTGAGATTCTTCGGACAGGTCGAACGCTCTACTCGACAGCCGTCGCAGTCCGTAGCCCTGCAGCTGGGACAGCAGTTCCAGATCATGGTCGATCTTGGCGGCATAGATGTCGTTGAAGAAGTAGTCCGGCTTGACCTTGAAGAACTTCGCCAGGGCGGCCACCGTCTCATCGGACGGGTTCGTCCGCTGTCCCGACCGCAACTGCGACAGGTACGGTTTCGAGATCGGATGTCCGGAGGCCGTCAGCGCAGCCGCAACCTCCGCGTTGGTGTGCGGCTTACGCCCCGGGGGATGCACGGTTTCGAACAGCTTGTTCAGCCGCGCCGCGAAATCAGCCATTGTGAGCCGCCCAATTCCCTTCGCTGTACTAACACTCGTTATCTCGGATACGTATCATTGATATTAGCGGCTCAGTAACTGAAAACCTACGCCTGATTCGGGATTTCCTTGAAGCTTCTAGGTGCTGGTGCGGCGAAGACACTGGGACGGTTGCGTTTGCGGGTCACGCCAAGGGCTCTCGAGAAGTCAAGGTGCGGACCGGTTCTGGCCCGTCGTTGCGGTCTTGCTCGAAGGACTCCTGGTAGCGATAAGATAGCTGACGTCTCATCTAGTTCGTGGTATGTGAGTTTGTGTGGCGTACGACACGTTTCCAGCTCCTGGGGATGAACGTTCAACAAATGGCCCGTAATGGTTGAAGTTCTCACAACCTCTCGATGATCGTGCCGGTCGCGAGTGCGCCACCGGCACACATGAGAACCATCGCCGTGCTGCGATCGGTGCGCTCCAGTTCGTGCAAAGCCGTTGTGATGAGGCGTGATCCGGTGGAGCCGACGGGGTGGCCGAGTGCGATCGCGCCACCGTTGACATTGACCCGGTCCATGGCGGGCTGGTGCACCGACGCCCAGGACAGCGCGACCGACGCGAACGCCTCGTTGATCTCGAAAAGGTCGATATCGCCGATCTTCATACCGGATCGCTCCAGTACTCGAGTGCACGCCTGCACCGGGCCGTCGAGGTGGAACTCGGGCTCCGCGCCGACCAGCGCCTGGGTGACGATCCGTGCCCGCGGCCGCAATCCGGCTCGCTGCGCGGCCTTTTCGTCCATCAGAAGCACCGCCGCCGCGCCATCGGAGATCTGCGAGGAGGAGCCCGCGGTGTGCACGCCGCCCTCCAGCACCGGCTTCAGCTGGGCCAGGCCATCGACGGTGGTCGCGCGTAGGCCTTGATCCCTTGTCACGTCCAGCTTTTCGCCGGTGGGGTTGCCCTCCTTGTCCACCGCAGGAGCAGTGACGGCGAGCACTTCCCGGTCGAACCGGCCTTCCGCCCAGGCCTGGCCCGCCAGGCGCTGTGAGCGCGCGCCGAACTCGTCCACATCGGAGCGGGTGATGCCGCGCCGCTTGGCAATCCGCTCCGCCGCCTCGAACTGGTTGGGTAGATCGATGGTCCACGAGGCAGGCCTGCGCGGGCCCGCGTGCTCACCCACATTGGCGCCCAAGGGAACTCGGCTCATCGCCTCCACGCCGCAGGCTATGCCGATCTCGATCGCGTCGGCCGCGATGAGCCCGGCGATCAGATGGTTGGCCTGCTGGGCGGAGCCGCACTGCGCGTCGACGGTGGTGGCGCCGACCTGCCAGGGTAATCCGGCGTGCAGCCACGCGACCCGGGTGACATTGTTCGACTGCTCGCCCGCCTGGGTGACGCAGCCGCCGATTACCTGCTCCACCCGTGCCGGGTCCAGGTGGGCGCGCTCGAGTAGTCCGCGCTGCGCGAGGCCGAGTAGTTCCGCCGCGTGCAGGCCCGACAGCCAGCCGCCGCGCTTGCCGATGGGGGTCCGAGCGGCCTCGACGATCACGGGTGTGCCCATGTCCAACCTTTCCTTATGGGACAGAAAACTGAAACGTGTTCATGGCCCTTGTCGTGGGCGGATCTGTCCGGTTTCTTTCCTCATACTCGCGCCTGTGCTTCAATGATTATAGAACGTGTTACAGTTTGTCGAAGGAGCCATCTGGTGGTAGATACTCGGAATGCCCGGCCGGATCTGCCGGACGGGTTCGACGTTACGGATCCGGCCATCTACGCTGAGCGTGTTCCGGTCGAGGAGTACGCCGAACTGCGCAGGACGGCCCCGATCTGGTGGAATCCGAAGTCGCCCGACGTCAGCGGCTTCCACGACGACGGCTTCTGGGTGGTCAGCAAGCACGCCGATGTCAAAGAGGTGTCACGGCGCAGCGACGTATTCTCCAGCTACGAGAACACCGCCATACCGCGGTTCAACGACGACATCACCCGCGACCAGATCGAGATGCAGCGGATCATCCTGCTGAATATGGACGCGCCCGAGCACACCAAGCTGCGCAAGATCATCTCGCGCGGGTTCACGCCGCGGGCGATCAATGGTCTGCGGGCGGAGCTGTCGGCCCGCGCCGAGTCGATCGTGAAGGCGGCGGCCGAGTCGGGCTCTGGGGACTTCGTCACCCAGGTCGCGTGCGAACTGCCGCTGCAGGCGATCGCCGAGCTGATCGGCGTTCCCCAGGAAGACCGGATGAAGGTCTTCGGCTGGTCGAACGACATGACCGGCTACGACGACCCGGACAACGACGCGGACCCGGTCGCGGCCTCCGTCGAGATCCTGGGTTACGCGTACCAGATGGCGGCCTCCCGCAAGCAGTGCCCGGCCGACGACATCGTGACCACGCTGGTCGAGGCGGACATCGATGGCGACAAACTCAGCGAGGAGGAATTCGGGTTCTTCGTGATGATGCTCGCGGTCGCGGGCAACGAGACGACCCGCAACGCCATCTCGCACGGCATGATGGCGTTCCTGGACAACCCGGACCAGTGGGAGCTGTTCAAGAAGGAACGGCCTGCGACGGCCGCCGACGAGATCATCCGCTGGGCCACCCCGGTCACCTCCTTCCAGCGGACCGCGCTGGAGGACACCGAACTCGGCGGCGTGCAGATCAAGAAGGGGCAGCGTGTGGTCATGCTGTACCGCTCGGCCAACTTCGACGAGGATGTCTTCGAGCACCCGGAGAAGTTCGACATCATGCGCAAGGACAACCCGCACCTGTCCTTCGGCGGCACCGGCGCGCACTTCTGTATCGGGGCGAACCTGGCCCGGCTGGAGATCGACCTGATCTTCAACGCGATCGCCGATCACCTGCCCGACATCAGCAAGCTCGGTGACGCGCGGCGCCTTCGCTCGGGCTGGCTCAACGGGATCAAGGAGTTCCCGGTCGACTACAAGACCTGCCCGGTCGCACACTGACATGAGAAGGGCCGCACGCCGATTATCGGTGTGCGGCCCTTCTTGTTTGTATGCCGTGGCCGGGAGCGGTCAGTCCGTCGGTCGTGCGGTCTTCATGGCTCGGTCGACCTCCCAGAACGCCCGCAGAGCGGCGATCTTGCCGTCGTCGTCCACTCGGTAGGTGAACACGCCGTCGGCGTCGATCCGATGACCGCCGATCGTGCTCCGGATGGTGCCGGTGAAGGCGACCTCCTTGCCGCAGGCGAACGAGTCGCCGAACAAGAACTCGATCAGATCGGTCTTGGCGATCGCCTTGTCCCAGAACGCGGCGATCGCCTCCGTGCCGCGATGGCCCTTACCCTCCGGATCGAAACCCGAAGGGCCGATGGGATCTTCCACGATGCAGTCCTCGGCGAACAGCGCGACCCACGCCTGTTTGTCCCGCGCTCGCACGGCAGCCTGGGACGCCAGGCCTGCGGCCCTGGCCGGATGCTCGGTTGTGGTCATACGCACTCCCTTGACCAGCGGGTCTGCCGCGCGGTGGTCTTCACCGTGCGGCCACGATGGGTTTCGCCACGTTCTGTTCCGCGAACTTGCGCAGCGAGTCCTGTTTGGCGGCGAGATCGCCGTCGAAGCCGATGCCCTCGGCCAGCCAGGGCACCACGATTGCGTCGGTGACCCCCGCGTCGGCGAGGTCTTGGTATCCGGATCGCCCGAACCGGTCGATGCACACCGCCTGGATCTCGAATGGCTCGTCGGACCTGCCGAACTCGTCACGCAATGCGTCCAGCTTGCCGATGGTGCGGCACAGCTCGTCGTAGGTCATCATCGCCGAGGTCCAGCCGTCGCCCACCCGTGCGGCGCGGCGCAGCGCCGCCTCGGTGTGCCCGCCGATGTAGAACGGCACCGGCTGGGTCGGCGCCGGGCTGATCTGCAGCGGGTCGAAGTCGAAGAACTCGCCGTGGTACTCGACCATCCCGCCCGCCAGCACCAGCTTGATGACGTCGATCATCTCGTCCACTCGCGCACCACGTCGTGCGAACGGCACGCCGCACCACTCGAATTCCTCCGGCGCCCAGCCGATCCCGACCCCGAAACCGAACCGATTGCCCGACAGGTTGGCCACTGAGCCGACCTGGCGGGCCAACAGCAGCGGGTTGCGCGAACCCAGCTTCAGCACGTTTGTGTAAAAGCGGATGCGGCTGGTCACGGCCGCCATCGCGGTCGCACCGATGAGCGGGTCGACCCACGGCGTGTCCGGCCCCCAGAATCTGCTGCCGTCGGCGGTGTAGGGGTACTTCGCCGACGCCGACTTCATGTAGAACAGCGAGTCCGGCAGCGCGATCGATGAAAATCCGCATTCCTCAGCGGTTTTCGCCAAGCCGGGCAGCTGGTCCAGTGGACTCAGCGCGATCCCGAGACTGAACTTCAGCGTAGTCACCGGCGCTCCGATCCGACTACCCACATCGAGAAGTACTGCGACCCACCGCCGTACGCGTGTCCCAGCGCCTTGTGGGCGCCTTCGACCTGGTAGTCTCCGGCCCGCCCCATGACCTGCTTGGCGGCTTCGGCGAATCGAATGAGGCCGGACGCGCCGATCGGGTTGGAGGAGAGCACGCCGCCGGACGGGTTGACCGGCAGGGTGCCCCCGATCTCGGTCTCGCCCTTGTCGGTGAGCTTCCAGCCATCGCCTTGCGGCACGAAGCCGAGATTCTCCAGCCACATCGGCTCGAACCAAGAGAACGGCACGTAGATCTCCGCCACGTCGATCTCGCTGAGTGGGTCGGTGATTCCGGCCGCCTCCCACAGCGCCGCGGCCGCGTCCCGGCCGGCCTGGGGATCGACCTGATCGCGCCCGGCGAAGGTGGTCGGCTCGGTGCGCATCGCGGTGCCGTGTATCCAGGCAACCTTCTTGCCGGTGGCTTCGACGGCTGCGGCCGCGTCTTCGTCGCCGATCACGATCGCGCACGCGCCGTCCGAGGAGGGGCAGGTCTCGTCGAATCGAATCGGGTCCCACAGCATCTGCGATGCGAGCACTGAGTCCAGCGTGATGTCGGGCTGCTTCAGATGGGCGAGCGGGTTCTTGGCGCCGTTGCGTCGATCCTTCACCGCGACCATGGCGCCGATGTGGCTCGGCGCGTTGGCTCGCCGGATGTAGGAGCGCACGTGTGGAGCGAAGTAGCCGCCCGCGCCCGCGCCGACCGGCATGGTGAACGGCACCGGAATCGACAACGCCCACATGGCGTTCGACTCCGACTGCTTCTCCCACGCGATCGCGAGCACCCGCTTGTGCACGCCTGCCTGCACCAGGTTTGTCGCGACGATGCCGGTGGAGCCGCCGACCGAACCGGCGGTGTGCACACGAAGCAGCGGTTTTCCGGTGGCGCCCAAGGCATCCGCGAGGTACAGCTCGGGCATCATGACGCCCTCGAACAGGTCGGGCGCCTTGCCGACGACCACCGCGTCGATGTCGGCGATGGTGAGGCCGGCGTCGTCGAGCGCGCGATCGATGGCTTCCCGGCACATGCCTGCCATCGACACGTCGGTCCGTTTCGTCACGTGATGTGTTTGTCCGGTGCCGAGCACCGCAGCCGGTGTACTCATCGGGTCTCCGATTCCAGGACGGTCACAAGGTTCTGCTGCAGCGCGGGGCCGCTGGTGGCATGGGCGAGAGCGCGATTCGCCGAGCCCGCGATGATCGCTTCGGCCGCGAAGCCGATGCGCTCCAAGCCCGCGGCGAACATGGGGTTGGCAGCGAGCGCGCCACCGGACGGATTCACCGTGGTGCCGTTCGTCAGGCCGATCGCCTCGGTGAGGATCAGCTGCTGGTGGCTGAACGGCGCGTGCAGTTCCGCGACGTCGAAGCCGCTGGTATCGCCGCCGGTAACCGCCTGGGCCGCAGCCGAAGTCGAGGAGGAGACGGTAAGGTCGCGCGCGCCGAGCACCGGGGTATCCACCCGGTGCGCCATGCTGGTGATCCAGGCGGGACGCTCGCAGAGTTCGCGGGCGCGGTCGCCCACCGCGAGCACGATGGCGGCCGCACCGTCGGTGATCGGCGCGACGTCGTGTGCGCGCAGTGGGTCGGCGACATACGGCGCGTCGAGCAGGCTCGCCACGTCACCGGATTCCCCCGCGGCCACGGCGGCCATGTCACGCTCGGTCCAGCGCCCCGCGTCGATTCCCGCGCGGGCCTGCAACCCGGCGATGGACAGCGCGTCCGGCCACAGCGGCGCGACCAGGTACGGGTCCAGCTGCATGGTCAGGATCTGGCGCAGCGTGCCCGCCGAGGACTTGCCGAAGCCGTACACCAGTGCGGTCTTCGCCTGTCCGGAACGCAGTTTCACCCACGCCTCATACAGCGCCCACGCGGCGTCCATCTCCACGTGCGACTCGTTGATCGGTGGCACCGCGCCGATCGCGTCGACCGCCGAAATGAACGAAAAGGCCCTTCCGGCGAGATAATCGGAGGACCCCGAGCACCAGAAGTCGATATCGGACTTGGTGATGCCGAGCCGGTCGTAGAGCTGCTGGAAGCAGGGCACCAGCATCTCGACACCGTTGGTGGTGCCGAAGGTCTCCGGCACATGCGGCGCGTGGGCGAAACCCACGACCGCGATATCGGTGGCGTTGTCAGTCAACGTGCGCCTCTCTCAGAGGTGGTGCTTGTAGGTCTCGTAGTCGGCGTCCGGCTCGCCGGTGGGGCGGAAGTGGTCCACGTTCTCCAGGCCGTAGCCCCACTCCTCGCGCGGTCTCCATACCGCCTCCACCCGCATGCCCATGCGCACTTCGCTCGCCTCGCACCCGAGCACCAGGTGCAGAAACGGGATGTCCGCGCCGTCCAGCAGCACGTACGCCGCGACATACGGCGGCTTGATCCGCTGGCCGAGGAACGGGACGTTCACGATGCAGAAGGTGGTGACCGTGCCGCGATCGGGCAGCTCGATGAAGTCGTTGGTCGGCCTGCCGTCGGTCGGGTTCGCGCCGCGCGGCGGGAAGTACACCTTGCCCGCGTCGTCGGTGCGGCCGCCGATCAGCTTGCCCTCGGCCAATCCGCGCAGGTAGACGGTTTCCTGCGGGGAGGCGGTGTGCTTGTACGGCAGGTCGACCGGCGTCGTGATCACCGTGACCGGGTCGGCCGTGCTGCCGGATACGGTCGGAGCGCCGGACTTCTCGCCCGGCTCGAAGCAGGCGATGTCTCGGATACTGCCCTCGGTCTGTGCCGCCCACCGGGCGGTTACGCGCAATCCCGTGTGGATGTCTTCGGGTGCGGCGACGTCCACCGCGTGCAGCAGCGTGGTGTCGGCGCCGTCGAGCCGGATCAACGCCCAGGCGAACGGGCGGTCGAACGGCTGTCTGGGCAGCGGTTCGCGCACCCAGGTCCACGATTCCACGGTGCCGGTGTCGGCCACATGAACGAATTCGGTCAACGGTTCGGCGGTAATCGGGTCGTATTCCGGCGGCGGCACGATCACGCGGCCGTTCGAGCCGCGCGCGCCGACGATCTTGTGGTCGCGCAGTTCAGTCAGAAAGGTCCCGATGGTGGTTCCGACGGAGCGGGTGTAGTCGAAACGCACCCGCAGAGGCGCGCTGAGTACGTCGGGCGCTGAATCCGGCTGGCGGCGCTCCGGGGTCCCTTTGTGGTCACGCTGCGCTGCCGCCTCCGGGCCCGTCGCTCGCGCCGCTGAATCCGATTGGCGGCGCTCCCGGGGCCCTTCGTGGTTACGCTCCGCTCCCGCCTCCGGGCCCGTCGCTCGCGCCGCAGTGTTCAATCCCGTGCCACTGGCACCGGCGATTGCTGTGGGTGCAGTATTCCCGTGAGTCACGATATCGAGTAGAACAGGTTCTTATTCTGGTAGCAAGCAATTGATCGGAAAGGGGTCCGCCGTGAAGTTCGGATTGCAACTCGGGTACTGGATGGCCCAGCCGCCCGCCAACGCGGGCGAGTTGGTGATCGCGGCCGAGGAAGCCGGGTTCGACGCCGTATTCGCCGCCGAATCGTGGGGGTCGGATGCCTTCGGTCCGTTGACCTGGTGGGGCTCGTCGACGCGGCGCGTCCGCCTCGGCACCTCGGTAGTGCAGATGTCGGCGCGCACACCCGCGGCCACCGCCATGCACGCGCTCACGCTCGACCACCTCAGCGGTGGTCGCGCGATTCTCGGCCTCGGCGTCTCCGGTCCTCAGGTGGTCGAGGGCTGGTATGGCCAGCCGTTCGCCAAGCCATTGCAGCGCACCAGGGAGTACGTGGGGATCGTCCGGCAGGTGCTGGCTCGGGAGGCGCCGGTCACCAGCGCGGGCCCGCACTATCCGCTGCCCTACACCGGGCCGGGCTCGATCGGACTCGGCAAGCCGCTCAAGCCGATCGTGCATCCGTTACGTGCGGATTTGCCGATCTGGCTCGGCGCGGAGGGGCCCAAGAACGTGGCGCTCACCGCGGAGATCGCCGACGGCTGGCTTGCCATCTATTACGCGCCCAGGCTGGCCGGGATGTACGACGACTGGCTCGACGAGGGGTTTGCGCGGGCGGGGGCGCGACGCAGCAGGGAGGACTTCGAAATTGCCGCGAGCTGCCAGGTGGTGATCACCGATAACCCGGCGAGCGAGTTGGAGCGGATGCGCTGGATCATGGCGCTCTACATCGGGGGTATGGGCGCGCCCGAGCTGAACTTTCATGCCCAGGTCTATCGGCGCATGGGGTACGAGCGCGAGGTCGACGAGATCGGACGGTTGTTCCAGGCGGGCAAGAAGGCCGAGGCCGCGGCCATGGTGCCGGACGAGCTGATTCTGGACACCGCGATCATCGGCGACGAGGAGCATGTCCGCAAGCAACTCGGGGTGTGGGAGGCGGCGGGCGTCACCATGATGTTGGTGTCGGTTCCGGACATCCCGCAATTGCATCGGCTCGCACCCCTTGTCGAATAGTAGAACACGTTCTAAATTCAATGAGGTGACGACGCAGGAGTCAGTGAAAATTCTCGGTCTGTGGAACATCGCCGAAGCCGAACCCGATCGGATCGCGATGGTCGATCCCTCGGGCCGGGACGTGACGTATCGCGAATTGGCGACGCTCGCCAACCGCTACGCCACCGGTCTGCGGGGGCTCGGCCTGGAAACCGGCGACGTGTTGGTGAGCATGGTGCACAACAGCGTCGAGGCGATCGCCGCCTACTTCGCTGCCTATCAGGCCGGTTTGTACATCGTCGCGGTGAACTGGCATCTCACCGGGCCGGAGGTGGCCTACATCCTGTCCGACAGCGAGGCGAAGGCGTTCATCGTCAGCGATCGGTTCGCCGCCGCCGCCGAGGCCGCCGCCGACGAGGCGGGACTGCCCGCGTCGGCGCGCTTTTCGGTGGGCGAGATCGAGGGCTTCAAGTCGGTGGCCTGGCTCGGCGCCGCGGATACCGGACGTCCATCGAACCGCAGCACCGGCGCGCCGATGCTCTACACATCCGGAACGACGGGGCGGCCCAAAGGCGTTCGGCGCCCGCTCACCGGGGCCGATCCCGACGTCGTCCCGCCGCAGAGCACCGCGTTCTTCGGGCTCTTCGGGCTCGCGCCCTACGACGAGAATGTGCACATCTGCGGCTCACCGCTGTACCACACCGCGGTGCTGAACTTCGCCACCATCTCGATCCAGCTGGGCCACAAGCTCGCTCTGATGGATCGCTGGGACGCCGAGGACATGCTGCGCCTGATCGACAAGTATCGGGTGACGCACAGCCACATGGTGCCCACGCAGTTCCACCGGCTGCTCGCACTGCCGGAGGAGGTGCGCGCCAAGTACGACGTGTCCTCACTGCGCAGCATGGTGCACGGCGCCGCGCCGTGCCCGCAGGAGACCAAGCGGCAGATGCTGGAGTGGTGGGGCCCGACGGTCACCGAGTATTACGCGGCCACCGAGGGCGGCGGCACAGTGATCAACGGCACCGACTGGCTGCGCAAGCCGGGCTCGGTCGGCAAGGCGTGGCCGTGGTCGGTGATCAAGGTGCTCAGCGAAGAGGACGGCTCCGAGGTCCCGGTCGGCGAGCCCGGCTTGGTCTACATGCGCATGGGCGCTTCGAGTTTTGAGTACCACCACGACAAGGCCAAGACCGAGGACTCGCGCGTCGGCGACCTGTTCACCGTCGGCGACATCGGACACCTCGACGAGGACGGCTACCTCTACCTGCACGATCGGCGCTCGGATCTGATCCTCTCCGGCGGGGTGAACATCTACCCGGCCGAGATCGAGAACGTGCTCATCACCCATCCGAAGGTCGCCGATGTGGCGGTTTTCGGTATCCCGCACCCGGATTGGGGCCAGGAGGTGAAGGCGGTCGTGCAACCCGCGGACGGCACCGAGGGCAGCGACGAACTCACCGCCGAGCTGCTGGCCTTCGCCGCAACACAATTGGCGAAGTACAAGATGCCCAAGTCGATCGATTACCTGCTCGAACTGCCGCGCGACCCTAACGGCAAGCTTTACAAGCGCAAGCTCCGCGACCGTTATATCCCGGCAACGTAGCCCAACGCGGCGTAGGCGGCGGCCCGGGCCCACCCGCCGCCGCGCCTGCCGGGTCGACGCCGCGGCCGCGCACCCGTAGCGAGGTCAACGGCTGTAGCCCTGCCGCCCCGCCACGCCATCAGATGTAGGTGTAGGAGCGCCCATTGCTGGTGCCTCCGACGGTGGTGACCGTGACCGACACCGTACCGAGCAGGGGTCCGGCGGGGGCGACTGCGGTGATCTGCGTACTGGAGTTGACGGTGAAGGTCGCCGCGGTGGCACCGAACCTGACCGTGGTGGCACCGGTCAGGTTGGTGCCGGTGAGGGTGACCGAGTTTCCCCCGATGAGCAGCCCGGAGCTCGGGGAGACCCCGGTCAGGGTGGGAACTGGCACGTAGGTGTAGAAGACCCCGTTGCTGGTTCCGCCCGCGGTGGTGACCGTGGACTGCACGGTGCCCGTCCCGGCGGGGGCGATCGCGGTGATCTGCGTACTGGAGTTGACAGTGAAGGGTGCCGCGGTGGCGCCGAAGCTGACCGTGGTGGCTCCGGTGAACCCGGTGCCGGTCAGGGTGACCGAGGTCCCCCCGTCCGCCGACCCCGAACTCGGGACGACCGAGGTCAGGGTGGGAACCGTGACGTAGGTGTAGGAGAGGCCGTTGGTGGTGCCGCCGGCGGTGGTGACCGTGACCGACACCGTCCCCGTCCCCGTCCCCGTCCCGGCGGGGGCGACTGCGGTGATCTGCGTACTGGAGTCGACGGTGAACGACGTCGCCGCGGTGGCGCCGAAGCTGACCGCGGTGGCACCGGCCAGGTTGGTGCCGGTCAAGGTGACGCTGGTTGCCCCGGCCGGCGGTCCCGAACTCGGGGAGACCGAGGTCAGGGTGGGAGCCGTGACGTAGGTGTAGGGGAGGCCGTTGGTGGTGCCGCCGGCGGTGGTGACCGTGACCGACACCGTCCCCGTCCCGGCGGGGGCGACTGCGGTGATCTGCGTACTGGAGTCGACGGTGAACGATGTTGCCGCAGTGGCGCCGAAGCTGACCGTGGTGGCTCCGGTGAACCCGGTGCCGGTCAGGGTGACCGAGGTCCCCCCGGCCGCCGACCCCGAACTCGGGACGACCGAGCTCATGGTGGGAACCGCGACGTAGGTGTAGGACAGGCCGTTGTTGGTGCCGCCCGCGGTGGTGACACTGACACTCACCGAACCAGCTGCCGTGCCCGCCGGCACGACCACGGTCAACTGGCTATCGTTGACCACAGTCGGGGTCGCCGACGCGGCGCCGAAATGCACCGCGGTGGCGGTGGACAGACCGGTACCAGTGATGGTCACCGTGTTACCGCCCGCGGTGACACCGGAGACCGGGGACAGGGTGCCCTTGAACGGCGCGCCGATGTAGAAGAACGACAGCGGGTTGCTGGTCCCTCCTGCAGTGGTCACGGTCACAGGGACAGTGCCCGCCCCGGACGGGGAGACAGCGGTGATCGATGTAGCCGTGTCGGCGGTGATAGTGGCCAACTTGGAACCGAAGTGCACGGCGGTGGCGCCGCCGAGGTTAGTGCCGGTGACGGTTACAGTGGTCCCGCCTCCGGTCGACCCCTGATTGGGAGAAATCGGCATGATGCTGCGTCCTAGTCGATGCTCTTCCGGGTGATTGCCCAAATTCTTTTGGCGGCCTGCTCTTTCCATTAACGCCCCGGGACCGGTTGCCAGGCAATGCCTCAGCTGATCCGTTTTCGTCCGTTTTCGGACTCCTACCGCCACAACACCAGAATCACCAATTCGATGCGGCCCCAAGGGCTGCCTCAAACCCACGAGACAGGCCAGCGGCGTCCGGCAACGTTCGTCCACGAAACGGTTTGCGGTGAGAATCGTTCTCGCAGGCCACCGTCGGCCGGATTCGAAAGGGTTCCGCCGGGTACTGCTCGAAGCGCGGGCCGCGAATGTTTTCCCTGTTCAGATTCCCTCTGCGCCAACTCAACCCGGACAGTGCCAACTACACCTGGACACGACAAGCACATGGGTGACTCGTCGGGTTACCCACGAGATCAAACGCCGGTACGGCCTAGTCATCGCGCTTGCCTTCCACGGCGGTGTGCGAGTACGGCGGATCCGCCTTGCCAGCGAAGCAGTTCTTCAGCCATGCGTGTTCCTAGGGATGACAGACGAGGGTGTTGGGCCCGGTCACGCCGATAAGCGAGGCGGTCATGGCTCTCGCAGTTCCGGGGCCAGGCCGAAGAGTGGGAAGAGTTTTTCGGTGTCCAGGAAGAAGTTCAGGCCCGAGACGGTGCCGCCGTCGAGTTCCAGCACCGTGATCGACCACGGCACCCACACACCCGGCTCGTCGCCCGGTTTGTAGTGGCCGAAGGCGGGCAGACCGTTGGCGCCCTCGAGCCGGACCATTCGCGAATCGCGGCAGGCGCTTCCGGTGCCGAGCATGAAGGCGGCCACGTTCTCCGGGCCGGAGATCCACAGCTCGATCGGCGGCATGGACAGCGTGACATCGGCTTTCAGCAGTGTCGTGAGGGTGTCCATGTCGTAGGCCTCGAACGCTTTGACGAAGTTGTCCACGAGCCTGCGCTGGTCTTCGTCGGTCTCGTCGTAGGTGTCAGTGGCCGTCGGCTGAACTTTGGACATGGTGGCGCGCGCCCGTTGTAGCGCACTGTTCACGGACGCGGGCGACATGGTGAGCGCCTCAGCGGTCTCGTTGGCGGAGAATCGCAGCACCTCGCGCATGATCAGGATCGCGCGCTGGGTAGCGGGCAGGTGCTGGCAGGCGGCGACGAACGCAAGGCGCAGCGTGTCTTTGGCGCTGGCGTGCTCGGCCGGGTCGGCGCCGAAGGCGAGCGCGTTCGGGATCGGCTCGACCCAGACGTAGTCGGGCTGCGGTGCGGGCAGCGGCGAATCGGGACGGGACGGGCCGGACAGATCCATCGGCCGCGCCCTGCGTTGCGGCCCGTCGATCATGTCGAGGCAGACGTTCGTGGTGATCTTGTACAGCCAGGACCGTAGGCTGGCGCGACCCTCGAACGAGTTATAGGACTTCCACGCCCGGGTCAAGGTTTCCTGGACCGCGTCCTCCGCTTCGAAGGAGGAGCCGAGCATCCGGTAGGCGTACGCGCACAACTCCCTACGATGGGCCTCGAATGAGGCGAGCACATCGGGAGCGAGGCCGGCGGGGGAGCCGGACGAGTCGTTCATGGCTGTCACCCTGCCACAGGCCACCGACACAGAACAGGTCTTCGAGGCGGCTACCTGCGAAGATCAAGATCATTAAACCTTTCTGCGCTGTGTGGCGCGTCACGTACGCCTCGGCGATGAATTCACCTTCCGGCGCCCGTCATATCCAGTGACACGAACGGACTTGCTCGAGAGGAAGAGGCCGATATGAGCAGCAAGATGATCTTCGTCAATCTCCCCGTAGCCGACCTGAACCGGTCGAAGGCCTTCTATGAAGCGCTGGGCTGGAAGGTCAACCAGGAGTTCACGGATGACAACGCCGCCTGCATCGTTGTCGACGACAACATTTGCCTGATGCTGCTCACCAGGGACTTCTTCACCACCTTCAGCAAACGGCCGGTGGCCGACACGAAGGCGGCGATCAATGCCGCGTACGCGCTCGCGCTCGGTAGCGCGGAGGAAGTCGACAACCTTACCGCCGCCGCGCTGGCCGCGGGCGCGACCGAAGAGGTGAACGAGGACAAGCGCGCGCAGGAGGCGCAGGTCGGCATGCACGGCCGCACCTTCATCGATCCGGATGGCCACCAGTGGGAGCCGTTCTGGATGGACTACCCGGGCGCCGACTGAGCTCGGTGCGGGCCCCGATGCGTGCGCGCCAGTGGGCGTGTTGTGCTCTCGGTCAACGGCTCTCAGTTACCGGTGAACGTGGGCTTGCGCTTCTCCGCGAACGCCTTCGGGCCCTCCTTGGCGTCGGCCGAACGGAATACCGCCGTACCGAGTTCGGCGTCGATCTTGAAGGCGTCTTCCTCCGCCATGGCCTCGGTCTCCCGAATGGTGCGCAGGATGGCCTGCACCGCCAGCGGCCCGTTGGCGGCGATCTGCGCGGCGAGTTCCAGTGCCTTGTCCAGTGCCGTTCCGTCCGGCACCACGTGTCCGATCAGGCCGATCTCCTTGGCCTCCGCAGCGGTGACGTGCCGGCCGGTCAGCAGGATGTCCGCGGCCACGGTGTAGGGAATCTGGCGGACCAGTCGCACCGCGGAGCCGCCTAGCGGGAACAGGCCCCACCGCGCCTCGGACACGCCGAATTTCGCGCTCTCGCCGGCCACCCGGATGTCGGTGCCCTGCAGGATCTCCGTGCCGCCCGCGATAGCGGGACCCTCGACGGCCGCGATCAGCGGCTTGGTCAGCCTGCGGCCCTTGAGCAGCGCCTCGATCTTGGACAGATCCCAGCCGCCGCCCGCGAACGAGTCGCCGGGGTGCTGGGAGGTCATCGCCTTGAGGTCGGCGCCCGCGCAGAACGCGCCGCCCGCGCCGGTCAGGATCGCCACCCGGATAGCCGGATCGTTGTCCACCTGGTCCCAGGCGTCACGCATGATCGCCATCATCTCCGCCGACAGCGCGTTGCGCGCCTCGGGTCGGTTCATGGTGACGATGAGGACATGGTCCCGTTTCTCGACGAGGCAGTGCGGCATTGCTGATTCTCCTGACTTCGAGCCTTGTCAGAAACAGTAACACGTTCTATTTTTAAGGCTGTGAGCTACAACATAGCGGACCTTGTCGAACATGCCATCGACCTGATGCCCGACCGCGTCGCGCTGGCCGACGACGGCCGCGAGGTCACCTACGCCCAACTGGAGGAGCGGGCCAATAGGCTCGCTCACTACCTGCAAGAACGGGGAGTCCTGCCGGGCGACAAGGTGGGCATCTACTCACGGAACACGATCGAGGCCGTCGAGGCGATGGTCGCGATCTTCAAGGCGCGCGCCGTGATGATCAACGTGAATTACCGATATGTCGAGAACGAGTTGCAGTACATCTTCGACAATTCCGACATGGTCGCGCTGATCCACGAGCGCCGCTACAGCGACAAGGTGTCCGCGGTTCGCCAGAACACCCCGACGCTGCACACCGTCATCGTCGTGGATGACGATACGACCGGACCGATCCGCACCGCAGCCGATTCGGTGGAGTACGAAGCGGTGCTCGCGCAGTCCTCAGGTGAGCGCGACTTCGGTGATCGTTCCCCTGACGACCTGTACATGCTCTACACCGGCGGCACCACCGGCATGCCCAAGGGTGTGATGTGGCGCCAGGAAGACGTGTGGCGTGTGCTCGGCGCGGGGATCAACTTCGTCACCGGCGAATACGTCAAGGACGAGTGGGAGTTGGCGAAAGTGGGCGCGGGCAGTCCGGCCATGGTGCGGTTCCCGATCCCGCCGATGATTCACGGCGGTGCACAGTGGGCGACCTTCCACAGTCTGTTCGGCGGCGGCAAGACCGTGATGATTTCGGAGTTCTCCGGGCACGGGGTGTGGCAGGCAATCGACAAGCACAAGATCAACCTCATCTTCATCACCGGTGACGCTATGGCCCGCCCGATGCTGGACGCACTGATCGAGGGCAACCCGGAAACCGGTCGGCCGTATGACCTTTCGAGCCTGTACGTGATGGCCAGCAGCGCGGCGCTGTTCTCGCCCGCGATCAAGGACCAGTTTCTGGAGCTGCTGCCGAACCGGATGATTTCCGACTCGATCGGCTCCTCGGAGACCGGCTTCGGCGGACTGTCCATCGTGGCCAAAGGGGCGACGCACACCGGAGGCCCTCGGGTGAAGATCGACGCCTCCACCGATGTGCTCGACGACGATGGCAATCCCGTGCGGCCCGGCTCCGGCATCGTCGGCATTCTGGCCAGGCGCGGGCACATTCCGCTCGGCTACTACAAGGACGAGGTGAAGACCGCGGCGACCTTCAAGGAGTTCAACGGGATCCGCTACGCCATCCCTGGCGACTTCGCCAGGGTCGAGGAGGACGGCACCGTCACCATGCTCGGCCGCGGATCGGTCAGCATCAACAGCGGCGGCGAGAAGATCTACCCGGAGGAGGTCGAGGGTGCGCTCAAGACGCACCCGGAGATCTTCGACGCGCTCGTCGTTGGCGTCGACGACGAGCGGTGGGGCCAGCGAGTGGTCGCCGTGGTGCAATGTCGCAGCGAGAACCGGCCGACCTTGGCGGAACTGCGCCCGATGCTCTCCCAGGAGATCGCGTCCTACAAGCAGCCGCGCAGTCTGTGGTTCGTCGACGAAATCAAGCGCTCGCCCGCGGGCAAGCCCGACTACCGCTGGGCCAAGGAGCAGACCGAATCGCGGCCAGCGGATGACCACGCCGAGGCGAGTTCGAAGTAGAACGGGTGACGCGGTCGGCCGTTGCGAATTCAGCGCCGGCCTGGCCGCGTGCCTCGACTAGAGCGTTGCCGTCGGTGGTCGGTCTGGTTTGGGTGACCGGTACCGGGGAGCGTCAGGCACAGAATCCGGAGTCATGCGGTACCATGCGGTACCATCGAGTGATGGCTGGTCTGAACATTCGGTTTTCCGAGGCGGAGCTGGCCGCTTTGCGTGAACGCGCGGAGGCGGAGGGCCGCAGCATGCAACAGTTCGTCCACGATGCTGTCGTCAAGGCGATCAATGAGCATTCCAGATTGTTCAACGAGGCCGCTGATCACGTCTTGCGAGTCAGTGAGGAGCTGAACCGGAGGCTGGCCTGATGGAGTATCTGACGCTGCCCGAACTGCTGAATCTCGCTGAGCGATTGGGTACTCCGGCGGTCCGTGACTACGGCCTGCTCGACTCTGCTCTTGCTCGACCGCAGTCCAGCGTATTCGGCCAGGACGCCTACCCGGAGGTGTGGCAGAAGGCTGCTGCGCTGATGGAATCGATTGCACGCAACCATGGCTTGGTCGATGGCAACAAGCGATTGGCCTGGTACGCGACCTGGGTTTTCCTGCAGATCAACGGTCATCCGCTGGACACGCACTTCGATGTCGATGACGCCGAGCGATTCGTGCTGGGGGTATGTCAGGGTGAGCTCGGCGTGCCTGCGATTGCCGAGCACTTGGCGAAGTTCGAAGGCTGACGGCCCGGACACGCGAACCGGCCCGCAGACAAGATGCCATGTGGGCCGATTCGAAATCTCGGCTACGCCAGCAGCGCGCCGAGCGCGCGTAGGTGATCGGTGGCCGTGCCGAGGGCGAACTCATTGTGCTTTGCCGCGGTGAAGTAGTTGTGCACGATGTGGTCGCGGTCGATGCCGACGCCGCCGTGCACGTGGATGACGGTGTGCGCGACTCGGTGGCCAGCGTCGGCGGCCCAGAACTTGGCGGTGTGCACGGCCTCGGCCGCGGGCAGGTTCTCCGACAGCAGCCACGCGGCCTGGGTTACGGCGAGGCGCAGGCCCTGGACGTCGATGTAAGCGTCGGCGAGGCGCTGCGCGACGGCCTGGAAGCTGCCGACCGCCTTGCCGAACTGCTCACGCTCCCTTGCGTACTCGGCGACCAGCTCGAGCGCCCGTTCCACGGTCCCGAGTTGCAGAGCGCTCAGGCCCAGCCAGGCGCGGGCGAGGATCCAGTCCAGGATCTCGGCGCCGTCGGCCACGCCGCCGACCAGTTCGGCGGACGTGTCGGTGAATTCGACGGCGAACTCCGGGCTGCGGTCGACCACCTGCTGGGCCGTCACGGTCGCGGCAGCGGGATCGACGAGGAAGACCGCCGTTGCGCCGGACACCGTGGCGGGAACCAGGATGCGCTCGGCTCGGTCGGCGAAGGGCACGGTGGTTTTGGCGCCAGTGAGCCGCCAGCCGCCGTCCATCTCGACCGCGGTGGTGGTCGGCTGGGCGGGCTCCCAGTTGCGCTCCTCGGCCAGCGCCGCGGTGAGGATGATGCTGCCCGCACCGGCTCGGGCGGCTCGATCTTGTTGTGCCGCGTCGCCGAACCGGGCCAGCGCGCCCGCGCCGACGACGATCGACCACAGATACGGCACGGCCGCGACATACTTGCCCAGCTCACGCAGGATGGCGGTCTGTTCGAGCGGGCCGAGGTCGCTGCCGCCGACCGACTCGGGCAGGGCCGCCGCGAGCACGCCGGTCTCGGCGAGCGAACTCCACAGCGTCTCGTCGAACCGCTCGGTGTTCGTTCCCGAGCCGCCTGCGGTGTCGAGTTCGCGCAGCCGGTCGGCGGTGACCAGCTTGCCGCACACCTCGCCGGTCAGCCGAGCGAGATCAAGTTGGGCTTCGGTGGGAGTGAAATCCATGGTGGTCTACCTGCTTTCGATCAGCGCGCCGCGGCAGGCTGCTTGAGGGCGGTCATGGCGATGATGTCGCGCTGGACCTCGTTGGTGCCGCCGCCGAAGGTCAGGATGAGCGCGGCCCGGTGCATTCGCTCCAGACGCCCACGCAGTTCGGCGCCGGGGGAGTCCTGGCGCAGATAGGCCTGCGGGCCAAGGACCTCCATGAGCAGCCGGTAGGCCTCGGTGGCAAGCTCGGTGCCGTATACCTTGCAGGTCGAGGCGTCCCACGGACGCGGAGCCGCGTCGCCGCCCGCATCGGCCCGGCTGGCGATCTCCCAGTTCAGCAGCTCGAGGTACTTGACCTTGGCGTGCACCTTGGCGAGGTTGAGCTGTACCCATTCCCGGTCGATCACCCGCGAGCTGTCGCTTGCCTTGGTGTTGCTCGCCCACTCCACGGTCTGACGCAGGGCCAGTGCCAGCGGCGCGGCCGAGGTGAGCGCGACGCGCTCGTGGTTGAGCTGGTTGGTGATCAGCGCCCAGCCGCCGTTCTCCTGGCCGACCAGCGCGCTCGCGGGCACCCGGACGTCCTGGTAGTAGGTCGCGCTGGTGTCCGGGCCCGCCATGGTGTGCACGGGGGTCCAGGAGAAGCCCTCGGCCGTGGTCGGCATGATGAGCATGCTGATGCCCTTGTGCTTCTTGGCTGTGGGATCGGTGCGCACAGCCAGCCAAACGTAGTCGGCGTAGGCGATCAGGCTTGTCCACATCTTTTGGCCGTTGATCACGTAGTCGTCGCCGTCGCGCACGGCGGTGGTGCGCAGGCTGGCCAGGTCGGTGCCCGCGCCCGGCTCGGAATATCCGATGGCGAAGTGCAGTTCACCGGCCGCGATCTTGGGGAGGAAGAACTTCTTCTGCTCCTCGCTGCCGTAGTGCATGATCGTCGGCGCGACCGAGTTGATGGTCAGGAACGGCACCGGCGCGCCCGCGGCCGCGGCCTCATCGGTGAAGATCAGCTGGTCCATGGTCGGGCGGTCCTGGCCGCCGTACTCCTTGGGCCATCCGAGCGCCAGCCAGCCGTCGTTGCCCATCTCCTGGACGACCTCGCGGTAGACGTTGCCCTGTCCGTACTCGCCGGTCTGCGCGCTGAGCGCCGCTCGGCGCTCCGGGGTGATGAGCCGCGCGAAGTAGTCGCGCAGCTCCGCGCGCAGCTCCTCCTGTTGCGGCGTGTACGCAATGCGCATGGCAATACCTCATGGGGATGGTCAGCCGACGGAGCTTGCGGAGTCGGCGGGGTGGGTAGGACCGAGCCTTCGTCGTTTCGGGTTCTCTCGATCATTGCATATCGACTGAAACATGTTCCAGTATTGAGAGTGGGACAGGTCGAAGACGACCCGGGCGGTCGCCTCGGCCTTTCAGGCTTCGAGTACAGCGGTGGTAAAGGAGTTCTCATGAAGGTCAGTGTCGATCTGGACCAGTGTGAAGCGAACGGGATCTGTGTCGGAATCGCCCCCGACGTGTTCGAACTCGACGACGAGGACGTGCTGCACATCGCGGAGGCCGAGGTGCCCGCCGATCGGCTCGCGGCGGTGGAGGACGCCGTCGCGCAATGCCCGAAGGCGGCGCTGCGTCTGCGGTAGCCGGCCCTTGCCGGAAGTTGGAACGCGTTCTAAAGTCGGCCGCGTGAGCAATGATCTGAGCCTTGCGGGCCGAGTGGCAATCGTGACCGGCGGCGGCGCCGGACTTGGGCGGGCCGAAGCGCTCGCGCTGGCAGGGGCGGGCGCTTCGGTCGTGGTCAACGACCTGTCGGAATCGGATGCGGTCGCCGATACCCTCGCCGAGATTCGCGCGCTGGGGGCCAAGGCGGAGTTCGTCGCGGGCAGCATCGCCGAGCGCGCCACCGCCGACGCGCTGATCAGCACCGCCGAGGAAGCCTTCGGCTCGGTCGATATCGTAGTCAACAACGCGGGTATCACCCGCGACCGAATGCTGTTCAATATGTCCGACGAGGACTTCGACGCGGTGCTCGCGGTGCACCTGCGTGGTCATTTCCTGTTGTCGCGTAACGCGGCCGCATATTGGCGCGTCAAGTCCAAGGAGGCCGGCGCGCCGATCTACGGCAGGCTCGTCAACACTTCCTCGGAAGCGGGCCTGCTCGGACCGGAGGGGCAGGCCAACTACGGCGCCGCGAAGGCGGGCATCACCGCGCTCACCCTCTCGGCAGCGCGGGCGCTGTCGCGCTACGGCGTGCGCGCCAACGCGATCGCGCCGCGGGCGCGGACGGCGATGACGGAGGCGGTGTTCAGCGCCGCCCCCGAGGGGGAGATCGATCCGCTGTCGCCCGATCATGTGGCCCGGCTGGTCGCCTATCTCGCTTCGCCCGCCGCCGACGCGGTCAACGGGCAGCTGTTCGTGGTGTATGGGGCGATGGTCGCCCTCATGGCGGCACCGGTTGTCGAGCGCCGTTTCGACGCCGCGGGCGGTCAGTGGTCCGCGGACGACCTGGCGGGCACGTTGACTGGCTATTTCGCCGAGCGTCCGGCCAGGCAGACGTTCTCGGCCTCCTCCCTCATCGATCTGGGATGAGCCGCTCGCAGGCGGCTGCTGCCCGTGCATTACTGGTCAATCGTCCAACTATTGATCATGAGTTCGGCACTTGGTAGACATGTGCTTGCGGGGCGTGTGACGCCCCGCAAAAGGTGGGATCATTCTGCACTGACACCGGTTCCAATTTGAATGCCGATCTTCAGATAAAGAGCATTTCAAAAGTGTTGAAAGCCTTCCGGCAGCACGGTGAACGTGTTCTAATCGTTGAGGCGGTGCGGCCACGGTGGACATCCGCGCCGTGAGCTGTATGCGCAGTTGAGCAAGGAGGATCGCGGATGAACGAGGTCCTTGCCGTGCCATTGCGGGCCGTCGGTGGGTTCTTCGAACTCACCGCCGAGGTCGCGCGTTCCAGCGTGCGGAGACCCTTTCAATGGCGCGAGTTCATCGACCAATCCTGGTTCATCGCGCGAGTATCGATCGTTCCCACATTGTTGGTCGCGATTCCGTTCACCGTTCTGGTGAGCTTCACGCTGAACATTCTCTTGCGCGAGATCGGCGCGGCCGACCTCAGCGGCGCCGGCGCGGCGTTCGGCTCGGTCACCCAGGTCGGGCCGATCGTCACCGTGCTCATCGTCGCGGGAGCCGGCGCCACCGCGATCTGCGCTGACCTGGGCGCCCGCACCATTCGTGAGGAAATCGACGCGATGCGGGTGCTCGGTATCAACCCGGTGCACCGCCTGGTGGTGCCGCGCGTGCTCGCCTCGATGTTCGTCGCGCTGATGCTCAACAGCCTGGTGTGCACCATTGGCATCGTCGGCGGTTTTCTGTTTTCCGTGTATTTGCAGGACGTAAATCCCGGCGCGTTCGTCAATGGCATCACATTGCTCACCCATCTGCCCGAGCTGATCATTTCCGAGGTGAAAGCCGGGTTGTTCGGGCTGATCGCGGGGCTGGTCGCCTGTTATCTGGGCCTGAATGTCAAAGGTGGACCCAAGAGTGTCGGTGATGCGGTGAATCAGACCGTAGTGTTCGCCTTTATGGCCTTGTTCGTAGTGAACGTGGTGGTCACCGCCGTCGGCATCAACTTCACGGCGCGGTGACGCGATGTCCTTCGTGATCGCGTCCCGCTTCCCGCGGACCGTGCGGCGCGTGCGCCGGATGTCGGACTCGCTCGACGCGGTAGGCAAGCACGCAGTGTTCTACGCCCAGACGATCGGTTCCATACCGAGGGCGGTGGTGCACTACCGGACCGAGACGATCCGGCTGATCGCCGAAATCAGCATGGGCACCGGCGCACTGGCGGTGATCGGCGGCACCGTGGTGATCGTCGGATTCCTCACCCTGTTCGCGGGCGGCACCATCGCGGTGCAGGGCTACAGCTCGCTCGGCAACATCGGCGTCGAGGCGCTCACCGGCTTCTTCGCGGCGTTCATCAACGTCCGCATCGCGGCGCCGGTGATCTCCGGTATCGGCCTCGCCGCCACCATCGGGGCCGGCTCGACCGCGCAGCTGGGCGCTATGCGGGTGGCCGAGGAGATCGACGCGCTGGAGTCGATGGCGATCCGGCCGGTGCCGTACCTGGTCGGCACCCGGGTACTGGCCGGGATGATCGCCATCGTCCCGCTCTACGCGCTCGCGGTGATCGCGTCGTTCCTCGCGAGCCGATTCGCCACCGTGGTGATCTACGGGCAGTCGGCGGGCGTCTATGACCACTACTTCTCCACCTTCCTCATCCCGAGCGACATCCTCTGGTCTTTCGCCCAGGCGATCTTCATGGCGTTGGCCGTGATGATGATCCACACCTACTACGGCTACAACGCCGCGGGCGGTCCGGTCGGTGTGGGTATCGCGGTGGGCAACGCGGTGCGGACCTCGTTGGTCGCGGTGGTCACGGTGACCCTGCTGATCTCGCTGGCCATCTACGGCACCTCCGGCAACTTCCATCTCTCCGGATAAGCGACATGGCGGAATCGAAGCAAGCGGAAAGTGGCCTGAAGAAGGCGCTGCGCGGCGGGCTCGGCCTGAAGCTGGCCGGAGCCGGGATGGTGCTCGCGCTCGTCGCGCTCGTCGTCGTCGCGCTGACCATGTTCGTCGGCGGATTCACCACCACGGCCACCGTGACTGTGGAAGCTCCACGCAGCGGCCTGGTCCTCGACCCGGACGCCAAGGTGAAGATGCGCGGCGTCGACATCGGTCGCGTCGCGGCGGTCGACCACACCGCCGACGGCGCCGAGCTGACGCTGGCTCTCGATCCGGAAATGCTGAAGCTGGTGCCGTCCAACGCGGGCGTCGACATCCGCTCCACCACCGTGTTCGGCGCGAAGTACGTCAACTTCGTTGTTCCCGGGCAGCCTTCTTCTTCCTCGCTGAAACCGGGCGCGACCGTGACGGCGCAGCGGGTGACCGTCGAGTTCAACACGCTGTTCCAACATCTGTCCGACGTGCTCGCCAAGCTCGAGCCCGAGAAACTGAACGCGACGCTGTCCGCGCTGGGCACCGCGCTACAGGGCCGGGGGCAGAAGCTCGGCGACCTGCTCGCGCAGAGCGACGCCTACCTGCGCGACATCAACCCGTATCTGCCCACGCTGCAACAGGACCTGGCGAAGACCAGCGACGTCACGAACCTCTACGCGGACACGGCGAACGACCTGTTGCGCACCCTGGACAACGCGACCGTCACCAGCAAGACCTTGGTCGAGGAGCAGGACAGCCTCGACAACGTGCTGATGAACCTCATCGGGCTGGCCGACACCACCGGTTCGGTATTGCGCGAGAACGAGAATCAGCTCGTCACGGCTTTGGACCTGCTGCGCCCGACCACCGGACTGCTGCACGAGTACGCGCCCGCGCTCTACTGCCTGATCGGGGGTCTCGGCAAGGCGCTTCCGCTCGGCGAGGCGGTCTTCGGCGGTTTGCAGGAAGGTGTCGCGCTGAACGCGGGCTTCATGTACGGCCCCAAGCCATACACCTACCCGGACGATCTGCCCAAGGTGAACGCGACCGGCGGCCCGCGGTGCGAGGGGCTGCTGGACCGGGAGCCGGGCAGCCACGCCGACTATGTCGTCACCGACAGTTCGGAAGGTCACGTGTACGCCCCGTCGACGACGTTGACTGTCAACCCGCCCAAGATCTTCCAGATCCTGTTCGCCGGACTGCCGGGGGTGCCGCGACCGTGAAAAACACCGCGACGACCGTCAAGCTGGCCATCTTCACTCTGGTGATGACGCTGGTCTTCGCCGGGTTGGCGGTCGTCTTCAGCCAGATGCGCTTCGCCAGGGAGAACGGCTATCACGCCGTGTTCACCAGTTCCTCCGGGATGCTGCCCGGCGCGAAGGTGCGCATCGCGGGCGTCCCGGTCGGCTCGGTCACCTCGGTGAAGGTCGGCAAGGACTATCTCGCGCACGTCGAGTTCGCCGTCGACCGCAAGTACAAACTGCTCACGAGTACACGCGCGGCGATCAAGTACGAAAACCTGGTCGGCGACCGGTATATGGAGCTGGTCGAGGGCCCCGGCTCCAATTATGTGTTGCAGAAGGGCGGCACCATCGGCACGGAGCAGACCGCGCCCGCGTTGGATCTGGACATGCTGCTCGGCGGGTTCAAGCCGCTGCTGCGCGGCCTCGATCCCGGCCAGGTGAACGACCTGACCAACGCGCTGTTGCAGATCTTCCAGGGTCAGGGTGGCACGCTGGTATCCCTGCTGAACAGCGGTGGTTCGTTCGCCAAGACCCTGGCCGACCGGGACGCGCTGATCGGCAGCGTGATCAACAACCTGAACACCGTGTTGCAGACCATCGATCAGCGCGGCGACCAGTTCGCCACCACGCTCGCCGAACTGCAGCGGCTGATCAGCGGATTGGCCGCCGACAGAGACCAGATCGGCGACGCGATTCCGCGCATCGCCGGAGCCACCGGCGACCTGACCGACCTGCTCGCCCAGGCCCGCCCGGACCTGAAGGACACCATCGAGCAGACCGGCCGCGTGGCGGCCAACCTCGACGCGGGCTCCGACACCGTCCAGTGGGTGCTGGACCGGCTTCCCTCGACCTATCGGCAGCTGATCAGGATCGGTTCCTACGGCTCCTTCCTCCAGCTCTACGTCTGCGGGACGAATTTCCTGGTGGACGGTCCGGACGGGAAGACCATGAAGATCAACATGCCCGCCGAGCAGACGACAGGAAGGTGTGCCGAGAACCGATGAACGAGCAGCGATCAACCGCCGTCACCATCGGCATCGTCGGCCTCGTGCTCGCGGTGGCGGTGGCACTGTCGGCACTGCAATTCGACCGGCTGCCGTTCATCCGGTCCGGTGCGACGTTCACCGCGTACTTCGCCGACGCAGGCGGCCTGGTGCCCGGCGACCCGGTCCAGGTCGCCGGTGTGCGCTCCGGCCGGGTGGACAAGGTCGGCCTGGACGGCGCGAAGGTGCTGGTCCGGTTCACCCTGGACGAGTCGATCGTGCTGGGGCAGAAGACGTCGGCGGCGATCAAGACCAACACCGTGCTCGGGCGCAAGTCGCTGGAGGTGACCCCGTCCGGCTCCGGGGCGCTGCGCACCGACGACACGATTCCGTTGGACCGCACCACCTCGCCGTATTCGCTCAACGAGGCCCTGGGCGATCTGGCGGGCACGGTGCACGGCCTGGATATGGAGAAGGTCGACCAGACCCTCGACGCGCTCTCGGCGACCTTCGCCGACACCCCCGCTCCGCTCCGGTCGGCGTTGGACGGCGTCACCGCGCTCTCGCGCAGCATCAACGCGCGCGACGAGGCGCTGTCGGACCTGCTGAAGCGGGCGCAGAGCGTCACGAAGATCCTCGCCGACCGCGGCAACCAGATCAACGCGCTGCTGCTGGACGGCAATGAGCTGCTCGGTGAGCTGGATCGGCGCCGCACCGCGCTCGGCCAGTTGATCGTCTACGTGAACGGCCTGGCCGAGCAGCTGTCCGGTCTGGTCGCCGACAACGAGGCGCAGCTGAAACCGGCGCTCGACAAGCTGAATTCGGTGCTTGCCCTGTTGCAGAAGAACAAGCAGAACCTCGCCGACGCGCTGGTGGGGCTCGGTCCGTTCGCGGCCGCCCTCGGCGAGCAGGTCGGCAGCGGCCCCTACTTCCAGGCGTACGTGGTCAACGCGAGCAGCAAGTTGCTGCAGCCGATGGTGGACGCCCTGCTGTGGCCGCAGCACCTGCCCGACGACCTGCGCAGCTACCTCGAGCCGTTCCCGTCGATCGAACCCGCGACCCAGGAGCCGCCGCGATGAGTGAGCGCAGCGAGCGAACAACCGGTGCAGCCGAGCGCAGCGAGCGAACAACAGGCGCGGGCGCAGTACGGAAACTGCCCCGCTGGGTCCTTGTGCTGGCGGGCGTGCTGGCCGCCGCCCTTGTGGCGGTTGGCGTGTGGAACGGCATCACCCGGATCGGAACCACCGGCATCACGGCTTATTTCCCGTCCACCTCCGGCCTGTACCAGGGCGACGACGTACGCGTGCTGGGCGTGCAGGTCGGGAGGATCGACTCGATCGAGCCGGGCAGCGACCGGGTGAAGGTGAAGATGACGCTCGACCGCGGCATCGACATCCCCGCCGACGCGCGGGCTGTGATCATCTCGCCTTCGCTGGTCTCGGCGCGGTTCATCCAGCTCGCGCCGGCCTACACCGGTGGACCGAAGATGAAGGACGGCAGCGAGATTCCGATCGAGCACACCGCTGTGCCCGTCGAATGGGACGACATCAAGGCGGAACTGACCAAGTTGGCGACCACGCTCGGTCCGGTCGGCGACGACGCGCAGGGCTCGTTCGGCCGCTTCATCAACACTGCCGCCGACAATCTCGACGGCAACGGCCAGAAGTTCCGCGACACACTTCATGAGTTGTCGGCGACGTTGAACACGTTGTCGGACCGGCGGACCGACCTGTTCGGCACCATCAGCAACTTGCAGAAGTTCGTCGACGTGCTCTCGGCGAGCAACGAGCAGATCGTGCAGTTCGGCGGCAGACTCGCGTCGGTGTCCTCGGTGCTGGCCGGTGTCTCGTCGGATCTTGGCGCCGGACTGGACAATCTGGACGCGGCGGTGGTCGATGTGCGCCGGTTCATCGAGGGCAACGGCGCCGAGCTCACCGAGGGTGTGCAACGGCTGGCCGATGCCACCCAGGTGCTGGTCGACAAGCGACCGGAGCTGGAAAGGGTATTACATTCCGGGCCGACCGCGCTGGTGAACTTCTACCAGATTTACAAGCCCGCTCAGGGCACCCTGACCGGCGCCATCGCACCGACCAACTTCGCGGACCCGCTCAGCTTCCTCTGCGGGTCGGTGCGCGCGTTGGAGACCAACGACTCCGACCGCAGCGCCGATCTCTGCGCGCAGTACCTTGCGCCGGTACTCAACACCCTGGCCATGAACTACGTGCCGATCATGGCGAACCCGGCCAGCGGCGTCACCGCGTTCCCGAACCAGCTGGTGTATTCCGATCCAAGCCTGGCAGGGCGGGTCGCGAGCGAGACGCCGCCGCAGCCACAACCCGCGCCAGTGAGCGTGCCGAACGGCATTGCCGGACTGGCCATTCCGGGAGGAGGGCGATGATGCCGACGCGGCGAATGCGCCGGAACGCCGCCCTCGCGGTGGGGCTTGCGGCGGTGCTCGGGATTTCCGGCTGTGAGTGGGACGGGCTGAACTCGCTGCCGATGCCCGGCACCGAGGGCACCGCGCCCGGCTCGTATCAGGTGCGAATCCAGATGCCGAACGTGACCACGTTGACCAGGAATTCGCCGGTACGGGTGCACGACGTCACGGTCGGCACGGTCTCGAAGATCGAGGTGGAGGACTGGCACGCGCTGGTCACCGTCACGCTGAACCCCGACGTGCAGCTGCCGGCCAACGCGGTCGCCAAGATCGGGCAGACCAGCTTGCTCGGCTCCAACCATGTGGAGCTGGCCGCGCCGACCGACCAGACCGCCGAAGGCCGGCTGCGCCCCGGCGATGTCATCCCGCTGGCGCGGGCCGGAGCCTTCCCGACTACCGAGCAGGTGCTGTCCTCGCTGTCGGTGGTGCTCAACGGCGGCGGCGTGTCCCAGCTGGAAACCATTACCCGCGAACTCAATTCCGCGTTCACCGGCCGGGAGGAAGCGATCCGGGATCTGCTACCGCAACTGAACGAACTGACCACGAACCTGGACCACCAGACCGGGGACATCATCGCCGCGATGAGCGGACTCGACCGGCTCGGCGGCCGGCTGGCCGAGCAGCGCGACGTGGTGGCGGCCGCCATCGAGCAGATCCATCCCGCGTTGACCGTGCTGGCCGATCGCAGGGCGAACATCACGCGGGCGATCACCGCGCTAGGTGAGCTGAGCGATGTCACCCAGCGGATCATCGACGCAGGTGGCAGCAATCTGAAGGCCAACTTGCGCGACCTCTGGCCGGCGCTGCAATCGCTGGCCGACACCGGCAACAACCTCACAGAGGCGCTGAAGATCGTGCTCACCTTCCCGTTCCCGATGAAGAATCTCGATCGCGCGATCAAGGGCGACTACCTGAATCTGTTTATGACGGTGGACATCACGGGCCGGCGGCTGGACTCGAACTTCCTCACCGGGACACCGCTGGGCGGGCGCTTCGGCGGCGTCGAGGGCGCGCTCGGCAGCTTCGCGCCGGGTACGGCAGCCCAGAACGGTGATCCGGCGACCGGGCCGCTGCAGGCGCCCCCGCCCGCCGCGAGCCAGCAGCCGCCGCCGACCATTCCCGGCCTTCCTCCGATCCCCGGCCTGCCCGCCATTCCCGGGCTGACCGTGCCCTTGCCGGGAAACACTGCGCCACAAGGGAGTCCGGGACAGTGACGCTCACTAGATTCGTCCGCACTCAGCTGATCATCTTCTCGATACTGACGGTGATCGGCCTGGTGGTGATGGGCGGGACGTATGTGAAGCTGCCTGCGATGTTCGGCATCGGACGCTACGAGGTGACGGTCCAACTTGCCGCGACCGGCGGTCTCTACCCGACGGCCAACGTCGCCTACCGCGGCACGAATGTCGGTCAGGTGAAGGAGGTTCGGCTCACGCCCGCCGGGGTCGCCGCGAAGCTGTCGATCGCGAGCGACCACAAGATCCCCTCCGACGTCGACGCGTGGGTGCGCAGCGTATCGGCGGTCGGCGAGCAGTACGTCGACCTGGTGCCCGCCGAGCACCGCACGGGCGGCAACCTGCACGACGGCAGCGTGATCCCGGTGGAACGCACCAAGCTGCCGCAGGATGTCGGGGCGCTGCTCGACCAGTCGGACCGGCTGCTGTCCAGCGTCGCCGACACCCGCCTGCGACAGGTCATCGACGAGGCGTTCCTCGCATTCAACGGTGCGGGCCCCGACCTGCAGCGGTTCATTGATTCCGCGGCGTTGCTGGTGCAGGAGGCGCAGAACAACGCGGAGCCGACCAAACAGCTGCTCGACCAGATCGGGCCGCTACTTGACACCCAGACCCGCTCGGACGCCGCGATCCGTTCCTGGACCGCCGATCTGGCGACCGTCACCGACCAGCTACGCGGCCACGACCCCGCGCTGCGCGGGGTGCTGCGCAACGGCCCCGCCGCGATGCAGCAGGTGAGTTCGCTGTTCAGCGACCTGAGGCCGACCCTGCCGCTGGTGCTGGCCAACCTGGTCAGCGTCGGCCAGGTTGCCGTGACCTACCACGCCGGACTGGAACAGATCCTGGTGGTCTACCCGCCGCTGGTCGCGGCGCTGCTCACCGCAGTCCGAGGACCGCTCGAGTACGGCGCCCTGGTCGACTTCATGACCGTCGTCAACGACCCGCCCGCCTGCACCACCGGTTTCCTCCCGCCGGACCAGCGCCGCTCGCCCAGCGAATTGGACACCGTGGACACGCCACCCGGCCTGTACTGCAAGGTCCCGCAGGACGCGCCCGAGGCCGTGCGCGGTATCCGCAACACGCCGTGTGCCGAGGTCCCCGGTGTGCGCGCCCCGACGCCGGATCTGTGCCGGACCGGGTACGTTCCGTTGGGCAACAACCCGCCGTTCGGCCCACCGCAGCCGGTCGCGCCTGCGGCCGCGCCCCCCGCGCGGGAACCCGCGGGTGTCGCACCCGCAAGTTACGGCGGTGGTACACCGGCCGCCGCGAGAGCCTACGACCCGGACACCGGCGTCTATATCGGCACCGACGGGCGCACGTACCGACAGGGCGATATCGGACCGAACGGTTCGGGCACGGTACCGTCGAGCTGGCAGGCGATGCTCGAGGAGCAGCAACGATGAGTGATGTCAACGGAGATGGTCACCGCACGCGGCGACGTGCGGTGCGCTCGGCCGGACCCCCGGTCGAGGAGAACGGGACCTCGACCACCACAGAATTCGAGACCTCGGCTCCCGAGGTCATCTCGGCCCGCGCCGCGGTTCTCGGCGCCGGCGCGGACAGCGGGCCGGCTTCCGTCGACGACGCGAACGCCGTGACGGAGCCGGACGTGGTCGCCTCGACCACCGACACGGCAGCCGACCAGGAATCGGTCGTTCTCGCGAAGACGGAAGGCGATGCCGCGCCTGCCGACGAAAAGGCGAACAGCGGCCGCCGCGTTCCGCAGCTTCTCGCACTGGGCGCCGCCGCGCTGCTGGTCTTGGCTCTGGTGTGCGGTGCGACCCTGTCGGTGTTCGCGGTGCGTTCGGCGGACCAACGCGACGCGCACCGCGACGAATATGTGCAGACCGCCCGGCAGGCGATCGTCAATCTCACTACCATCCGGGCCGATTCGGCCAAGCAGGACATCGATCGGATCCTGTCGCTGGCCTCGGGGGAGTTCAAAACCGAGTTCGACGGACGGGTCGACCCGTTCACCAGCATCGTGCAGCAGGCCAAGGTCGTCTCCAACGGCGAGATCGTGGCGGCCGCGCTGGAGAGCGACGACGACCGCTCCGCGCGCGTCCTGGTCGCCGCCAAACAGACGCTGACCAACGCGGGCCAGGCCGAGCCACAGACCAGGTATTACCGGTTCCGGGTGACCGTCACCCGCGGCGACGCCGGTCTGAGCGTGTCTAATGTGGAGTTCGTGGCATGAGCGGTCAGGCCCGGAGGAGGCAGCGAAGCGTGACCACGGAGGGCTCCGCTCATGCCGGAGAGGGCACAGCATGAGCGGTCAGGCTCGGAGGAGGCAGCGAAGCGTGACCACGGAGGGCTCCGCTCATGCCAGAGGAGGGCACAGCATGAACGGAATTCGAGGCAAGATTCTGCTCGCGATCGTCGGCGTGGTGGTCGCCGCGGCAGCGGTCATCGGCGGCGTGAACGGCTACCGCTACTGGGACGACCGGCAGGCCGAGCAGTCGCGCAAGGACGCGGTCGCGACCGCGGGCCGCACCGTCGAGGCGATGTTCACCTACAGCCCGCAGACCGTCGACACCGAGCTGCGGAAGTCGGCCGACAACCTCGGTGGCAGCTTCCGCGACGACTACTTGACGCTGATCGACAAGCAGATCGCGCCGGGCGCCAAGGAGAAGCAGCTCACCGTCACCGCGACCACCCAGGCGAGCGGCGTCATCTCGGCCGATCGCACCCACGCGGAAGTTCTGCTGTTCCTCAACCAGGTCACGACGAGCAAGGACACCCCGCAGGGCACAACCACCGGCAGCCGCGTGCGCGTCACGTTGGCGAAAACGGACTCCCGCTGGTTGGTCGAGGCGGTCACGCCGGTCTGATTGTCGAGAACGGCGACCGGTTCGATTCGGCTAGTCCGTATTCGGCGGCGTTCGACGGGGCAGCCGGACGGTGAACGTCGTACCCTCCTCAGGTGTGCTTCGCACGGTGACCGTGCCGCCGTGTGCGGTCACCAGGGCCTGCACGATGGACAGGCCCAGTCCGGTGCCGCCGCTGCTGCGTGCGCGTGAGGTGTCGGTGCGGTAGAAGCGCTCGAAGATTCGCTCCGCCTCCTCGGCAGGCAGACCGGGCCCGCTGTCCGCCACGTCGAGCACGACGTGGTCGGCGTCGGGTGTCACCAGTACCTCCACCGCGGTGTCGGGCGCGGTGTGCGTGACCGCATTGTTCAGGAGATTGGTCAGGACCTGGCGCAGCCGTGCCTCGTCGCCGATCACCTCCAATGTCCCTTCGCCCGGTTGGACTTTCAGCTCGATGGTGCGCATCGGTCCTTCGGTATGCCCGGCCGCGACCACCGCCCGCGCGTTGTGCACGGCATCACTGGCGACGGCGAGCAGGTCGACCGGTCCCAGTTCCAACGGGCGCTGCGCGTCCAGTCGCGCCAGCATCAGCAGGTCTTCGACCAGAACGCCCATCCGCTGGGATTCGCGCTCGATGCGATCCATGAACATCCCCGGATCGGTGGTGGCGCCCTGGCGGTAGAGCTCGGCGAACCCGCGGATCGTCGTGAGCGGGGTGCGCAACTCGTGACTGGCATCTGCGACGAACTGACGCATACGTTCCTCGGACCGCCGTGCGGCGTCCTCGGACGCCGCGGTCGCGGTGAACGCACGTTGGATCTGTGCCAGCATGCCGTTCAGTGAACGCGACAGCCGGTCCACCTCGGTGTTCTTGCCGCGCACCGGAACCCGGCGATGCAGGTCACCCTGTGCGATCGCAGCGGCGATGTTCTCGACCCGGCGCAGCGGGCGCAGGCTGCGCCGGACCACGAAGTACGCGATCACCGCCAGCGCGGCGAGCACGATCAGACCGACGATCAGTTGCAGCATCAGCAGCCGGTGCACCGTGTCGGTGTTCTGGGTGAGCGGCAACGCCACGGTGGTTGTCGCGTGTGGCGTGCGCACCGTCAGCACACGCCACTCGATCGGTCCGCCGTTCACGGAGCCTGTGGTGAAGGGGCCGGATCGTGGCGTGTCCGGCAGGGCGGGTTCGGCGTCGACGCCGAATGCTTTGATCGAGAACGACCGCCCGTCGACGATCTGTACCCGAACGTAGAACTGGCTCGGCGCATGGCGTGGGTCAGGCGGCAGCACCGGCGGCGGTGGTACCCGCTCCCGGCGGGACCACTCGCCGGCGCCCTCGCGCAGCTGCTGGTCGGTGCGGTTGGTCAGCTGCTGTTCCAGCCCGGAGGTCACCACCATGCCGGAGATGAGCAAGCCGAGGCCCGCCGTGAGGACAAGCAACACCATCAGCGTCACCCGCAGCGGGATCGCGGATAAGGCGCCTGCGGCTTTCGTGCGGGCCGTCGCGAGCCGACCCGGGCTCACCTAACGCCCGACCCGGCGATTGGGTGCGCGCATGACATAACCGACGCCGCGCAGGGTGTGGATCAGGCGCGTGTCGCCGGTGTCGACCTTCTTGCGCAGGTAGGAGACGTAGGTTTCCACGACGCCGACCTCGCCGCCGAAGTCGTAGCGCCATACATGGTCCAGGATGCGCGGCTTGCTCAGCACTGTGCCCGCGTTGACCATGAAGTAGCGCAGCAGCGTGAACTCGGTGGGGGACAGGGCCACCGGCTCGCCCGCCTTCCACACTTCGTGGGTGTCGTCGTCGAGTTCGATGTCCTCGAAGCGGATGCGCGAACTCTCCCGCTGCGGGGCGGCGTGGCCCGCGCGGCGCAGGATGACGCGCAGCCGGGCCACCACCTCTTCGAGGCTGAACGGCTTGGTGACGTAGTCGTCCGCCCCGAGGGTAAGGCCGGTGATCTTGTCCTGCACATCGTCGCGTGCGGTGAGGAACAGCACGGGCGCGTCGATGCCGTCGGCGCGCAGCCTGCGCAGTAGACCGAAGCCGTCCATGCCCGGCATCATCACGTCCACGATGAGCGCCTGTGGCCGGAAGGTGCGCGCCCGGTCCAGCGCCTGCGCGCCGTCGGCCGCGGTGTCCACCTCGAAGCCCTGATATCGCAGGCTCACGGCGAGCAGCTCGACAATCATCGGCTCGTCGTCGACCACCAGAACCCGTGCCTCGGGTGTCCGCTCCGCAGGCGCACCAGTCATTGCTTCATGGTCCAGCACACTGCTGCGAAGTTCCTGGACGAAAGCTGGGTGATTCCTGTGAACGCGAGATCAGCGCGACGGTGTGCGCGATTCCGGGTAGATGTCGTCGTCGGTCAGCAGCGCGCTACCCGCGACCTGATCCTGCGCCAACGCGTCGAGGAACGCCCGCGCCCAGCGGTCCACGTCGTGGGCGAGCACCTGACGGCGCAGCGAGCGCATTCGCCTGCGCTTGGTGTCCCTGTCGTCCTCCAGCGCGGAGACGATGGCATCCTTCACGCTGTCCAGGTCGTGTGGGTTGCACAGATACGACTGGCGCAATTCGGCTGACGCGCCGGTGAATTCGCTCAACACCAGGGCGCCGTTGAGCCCGCTGTGACAGGCGACGTACTCCTTGGCGACCAGGTTCATGCCGTCGCGCAGCGGCGTCACCAGCATGACGTCGGCGGCAAGGAAGAACGCGATGAGCTCGTCGCGCGGGATCGGCCGGTGCAGGTAGTGCACCACCGGGTAGCCGACCCTCGCGAACTCGCCGTTGATCCGGCCGACCTGGCGTTCGATGTCGCCGCGCATCTGGATGTAGCTCTCGACGCGCTCGCGGCTCGGGGTGGCCAGCTGGACCATCACGGTCTCCGCCGGGTCGACCCGGCCGTCGACGAGCAGCTCCTCCAGCGCGTTGAGCCGGATATCGATGCCCTTGGTGTAGTCCAGCCGGTCGACGCCGAGCAGGATGTTCTTCGGATTGCCCAGCTCGGCCCGGATCTTGGCGGCGCGCTCGCGCACCGACCTGCGCCGAGAGTGCTCGTCGAGTTGGGCCGAGGCGATCGAGATCGGGAACGCACCCACCCGGACCGTCCGGAACCCCACCTGGACGACACCGAGCTTGGATCGCACGCCGATCGAACCGCGCGAGGTCGGCTGGCCGGCCAGCCTGCGGGCCAGGTAGAGGAAGTTCTGTGCGCCGCCGGGCAGGTGAAAGCCGATCAGGTCGGCGCCGAGCAGGCCCTCGACGATCTCGGTCCGCCACGGCATCTGCATGAACAGCTCGACCGGCGGGAACGGGATGTGCAGGAAGAACCCGATGGTCAGATCGGGGCGCAGCATGCGAAGCATCTTGGGCACGAGTTGCAGTTGGTAATCCTGCACCCACACCGTCGCGCCCTCGGCGGCGACCTTCGCGGTGGCCTCGGCGAAGCGCCGGTTCACCGTGACGTAGGCGGCCCACCAGTTGCGGTCGTAGACCGGACGCACGATGACGTCGTGGTAGAGCGGCCACAGCGTGCCGTTGGAGAAGCCTTCGTAGTAGTCCCCCACCTCCAGCGCCGACAGCGGGACCGGATGCAGTTCGAGGCCGTCCTCGATGATCGGTTCGACTTCGACGTCGGGGACGCCGGCCCAGCCGACCCAGGCCCCCTTGTTGTTGCGCAACACCGGTTCCAACGCGGTCACCAGACCCCCTGGGCTGCGCTTCCATCGGCTGGTCCCGTCGGGCAGTCGTTCGAGGTCGACGGGGAGCCGATTGGCGACGACGACGAACCCGGAGCCCGATTCGGACGGGTCGGCGCTCGCTGCCGCGGTCTCAGCAGGTGAAGTATCTCTGGCGTGCTCGGAGTCGTCGGAGGGGTTCATCTGGTCCACTCACGCATCCTTCGCGTTGCTGTATCCCGCTGGAGTTGTGCAGTCGACGTCGCCGTTGGCGTCGAATAAGAGGTTATTCGCTCCGGACGCTCGGTCCAATACCCAACATAGACAACAGCATTCGGCACTCGTCGGCATCCTCGGCGTAGGCAGCGACCACCCGCTGCGCCTGCCGCGCTGTCTCGTCGGCGAGCGGTTCCAGATCGTCGTCCGCGATGTCGTTCGCGCTGCCTTTCGCGGCCATCTTCAAGTCCTCCCGGCTCAGTACGCTCGTACGTGCGAATAGTCAATGGTATGCGACGCTCGGACCTCCGTCCGCCTCGGACTTCCGCGACGCACCCGCGTCATGTCGACCGCACCCCGGCTGGTGCGCCGACCTGGCCCGTCCCTATACCGTGGGAACCGCAGCACCAACTCCACGAAAGGGTCGACATGCCGCTGGCCACGGTGAACGGAATTTCCCTCAATTACCAGGTCAAGGGTGATCGCGCCAGGGGCGCCGACGTCAAGGGCTCCGCGCCGCTCGTGGTCATGATCATGGGCACCGGAAGCCCGGGGCGGGTGTGGGAACTGCACCAGGTTCCGGCGCTGGTCGCGGCGGGCTACCGGGTGTGCACGTTCGACAACCGCGGGATCGCGCCGTCTTTCGAGGCCGCCTCCGGCATGACCATCGACGAACTGGTCGCCGACACCGCCGCCCTCATCGAATTCCTCGCCGAGGGGCCCGCACTGGTGGTCGGCACCTCGATGGGCGCGCGGGTAGCCCAGGAGCTGGCCTTGGCTCGTCCGGATCTGGTGCGCAAGGCGGTATTCATGGCGGGTCACGGGCGACTCGACCAGTTTCAGAAGACGCTGTCGCTCGGCGAACACGAGCTGGACGCCAGCGGGGTGCAGCTGCCGCCGAAGTACGAGGCAGCGGTCAACGCTGTGATGAACCTGTCGCCCGCGACCATGGCAGAGGCGAACGCCGCTCGCGACTGGCTCGACCTGTTCGAGTTCACCGGCGGACCGGTGCCGCCGGGCATCCGCGCCCAGCGCCGCATGGACCACGATTTCGACCGGGTGCAGGCATACCGGGCGATCCGGGTGCCCTGCCTGTCGGTCGGGTTTGCTGACGACCGGATGATCCCGCCGTACCTGTCCAGGGAGATCGCCGACGTCATCCCGGGCGCGCGGTACCAGGAAGTGCCGGATGCTGGACATTTCGGATATCTGGAACGGCCGGAAGCGGTCAACAAGATCCTGCTCGACTTCTTTGCGAGCTGATTGCGAGTTTGGCAAGGGTGCACAGGAGGTAATCGCTCTGGCGTAACGTCTGCCTTGCTAGGGTCGAAACAACGCACGGGGTATCTCGGCGCTTGCGGTTCGTGTAACCCCGGCGCCGTGTGACCCCGGAGCGATCCCGTACATAGCGCCAGTATCCAGTGAGGTGAAATTGAGCACCAACCCCTTCGATGACGAAGACGGCCGCTTCTTCGTCCTGGTCAACGACGAGGAACAGCATTCCCTGTGGCCGGCGTTCGCCGAGGTTCCGGCAGGATGGCGAGTCGTGTTCGGTGAGGACAGCCGCGCCGCCTGCGTCGAGTATGTCGAGAAGAACTGGACCGACATGCGTCCGAAGAGCCTGCGCGACGCAATGGCCGCGGACGACGCGGCCCGCCAGGGCGCCAAGTCCTGATACGCGGTAATCGATACTGCGTCGGGGCGAGCTGAACGACCGCCGACTACGTGACGCCGGAAACCCGGTGTCACGTAGTCGGCGCGCCCAGCTATGATGACAACCGCTTTCCCCGCCTCCTTAGCTCAGTGGTAGAGCACTCGCCTTGTAAGCGAGCGGTCGTCAGTTCAATCCTGACAGGGGGCTCTTCCCAGTCGCTGCGCGGCTGAGCTCAGTGGTAGAGGCCGTGCCGTTGTTGTAAGCGAGCGGTCGTCAGTTCAATCCTGACAGGGGGCTCTTCCCAGTCGCTGCGCGGCTGAGCTCAGTGGTAGAGGCCGTGCCTCGTCGGTACCGCGCATAGTTTCCCGAGTCGACCCACCGCCGACCGGTCAAAGCGCCAGGTCGCCATCCGAGCTATCGAACATAGGGAGTAACTATGTGTAACTCGCTAGCGCGGATCCGGCGGATCTACTCCTCGACCCCCTGCCCGGACACCGGCCTGGCCCGCTTTCCTATGCGCCGATGCTCACCGAAACAGCGGCGCGATCGTGTCGACTCGGTTGGTCCAGACGAGACCGGTGAATCCGGCGGGAATCCGGTCGAGGGCTTCGGGAGTATCGAAGCCCTCGGAGAAGCCGCCGGAACCGGCGACCAGCACGATCCGGGCATCCGCGTCGGCCATGCGCTCGGCGAACCGTTCCGGCCAGCCCCACAGCCAGCGCGCATAGCCTTCGGGAATGTGCAGCTGGGTGTGGCGGCAGGCGTCGGGGGCCGCGCCGGTCCAGCCCAGCGCCTCGTACCGGCCCAGGCAGTCGATCATGATCTGCTTGGACATGACGCGCACGTCCGGCAGGCGCTCGTGGACGACCGCGATCGGCTCGTCGCCGCCGTAGACGGTGAGCCGGCCCGGCTTCTCGGCGGCCAGCCGGTCGGCCAGGGCCGCGCCCTCGGCGGGGTCGTTGCTCTTGATGTCGATCAGCAGCGACTGGGTGGGGAAGGCGGCGAGGACCTCGTCGAGCGTGGGCATGAGACCGACGCCCTTCCCACGGAACGGGTAGGTCTTGCCGCCGTCGGCGGTATAGCCGTACCCGATATCGAGTTTCCGCAGCTCGTCCATAGTGTGGTCACGGGTGGTGCCGGTGCCGCCGGTGCGGCAGTCGAGCGTCCAGTCGTGGAAGACCGCGAACTTGCCGTCGGCGGTCCAGTGGACGTCGAATTCGACCTGATTCGCGCCCGCGTCGAAGGCGGCCCGGATCCCGGCGATGGTGTTCTCCAGATAGTCGTGCACCGGGGGGTTGATACGCGAGGCGGTACATGTGTCGGCATCGACGCCGTCCATGGCGAAGGTCTGCGCCATTCCACGATGCGCGAGCACCAGCGGCCCACCACCGGGCTCGGCCGCGAGCAGCGTTGTGTTGTTGGCGAACAGGAAGCCGGCCAGTAGAGCGATCACCGTGACAGGCATCCAGTAGCGCTTCTTCTTCCAGCGCGGACGGCGGCCGGGGAGCGGAGCATTTTCTGACGCGGACATGCCGAGCATCCTCACATGCCCCGGCGCAATCCGCGGAATCAGTTCGGACGGTGACGTTTTGGACGTGCCGCATCGGCAAATACATGCGACCGACCGAAGGCAGTACCGGCCCACCCGGGCGGTGTGTGCCTCCCCAAACCCTGAGGTAGTTACCTGCGCGGGTTCACCCCACCGGTGCTGCGGATATACCCAGCTGCGGCGAGCACTGCCAGGCTGACCACAGAAACCCTGGGCGCCGCTGCCGCCAACCGGCGACCCGAGCCGCCCGCAGCACCCTCGTCATCGGCGCCATCTGACAGCGCGAAAACACCGCCACCGATCGCTGCGAGTCACACAACATGATGCGCGAGAAACATCCCTGGCGCGGGTGACACCCCCGGCCGGTGTCGCTTTGGAGTACGCCCCAGAACGACACTTGCGACCGGGATCAACAATGTCAGAATAGGGTCAATCTCTATGCCCCACTTCTGGACTGGACAACAGCCCCCGGCGGCGCCTCTGCCGCCGGGGGCTGTCGCAGGTCAGGACGCTACCCGCCTACGGCCAGGCTGCCCACCCCAATGTCACGAATAGGTCACGGCGGCTGTCGTGGACTCGAATACCTGAAGCTGATGGACTCGCACGGGCCAGATGGCGAAGGGGGTTGGTACAGAGTGCAGAACGGTTATCGTTCGACGCTGGTGGAGCAGGTGCGGAAGTACGCGCCCGCGCTCCCTCCGGGGAAGGTGGATTCGCTGCGCGAGAAGGTGATGGTGGGTGAGCTCTCGCTCGCCTCCGCCGACCTCGTCAGCGCGTTGGTCAACGACGCGGTGCCCGTCGACCCGCAGGACGTGCCTGCGCTGCGGTGGCTGCTCGAAAGCGTCACGCTGCCCCCGGACACCCCGGCCGACCTCGCAGACCGGCTGGTGGTCGAGTGAGAGTCGGGGGTCGAGGTAAATCCGCCGGATCCGGCGGATTTACCTCGACCCCCTCCAAAGGCTCGGTAAACGACTGCGCGTGATGCACAGGAGTTTCCCCATGGTGGGAACGGACGTGGCGTCGCAGAAAGGTGCTCGGATCGATGATGGTCGGTATGGGCGGCATCGACGACCTCGTTCAGGCCGGGTGGATCAGTGCGAATTCAGTCGCAGATCGTCGATGACGGCGCGGGTGCTGTTGTCGGCGAGCGGGTCGCGTGGCGACATCGAGCCGACCTTGGGGTTCGCGCTGCGGCTGCGGGAGTTCGGAGCTCAGGTGCGGGTGTGTGCGCCACCGGACTTCGAGCGGCGCTTCGCTGAGTTCGACGTGCCGCTGGTGCCGCTGGGGCCGCCGATGACCGGTTCGCGAGGCGGAAGGCCGTCGCAGGCGGATCGGTTGCAGTACATAGCCGACTGGCCCACAGTTCAGTTCGACACGATCTCCACAGCGGCTGCGGGATGCGATGCGGTAGTAGCAACCGGCGTGGCACAGATCGCTGCTCGGTCCGTCGCTGAGCAGTTGGGCATCCACTATCAGTACGTGAGCTACCAGCCGACCACCCTGCCCTCGCCGCATCATCCGCCGATGCCGCTGCCGGGCGATCGGCCCGCGCCGGAGGCGATCGGCAACCAGTTGCTGTGGGAGATCGACGCCCACGGTTGGAACGCTCAGTTCGGCCAAGCGCTCGACACCGGCCGGGCGGCCCTCGG
Organism: Nocardia sp. NBC_01730; assembly: GCF_035920445.1. Taxonomy (NCBI): domain Bacteria; kingdom Bacillati; phylum Actinomycetota; class Actinomycetes; order Mycobacteriales; family Nocardiaceae; genus Nocardia; species Nocardia sp. NBC_01730. The sequence goes on from NZ_CP109162.1 coordinate 6,561,347, forward strand.
GCTGCCACCGGTGGGCAATGTGCGCGACCACGTCATCACCGACAGCCCATGGCTGGCCGTGGACCCGGTTCTGGGTCCATGGTCGCAATCGCCGGGTCTGGACGTCGTGCAGACCGGTGCCTGGATCGTGCCCGACGAACGCCGCTTCCCCGCCGAGTTGGCGGCGTTCTTGGACGCGGGCACACCACCGGTTTACGTCGGGTTCGGCAGTATGCCGGTGTGCGACGGCATCGCAAGGGCGGCGATCGAAGCGATCCGTGCCCACAGCCGCCGTGCGCTCATTTCTCGTGGCTGGGGCGAGCTGGCCTTGATCGACGACCTCGCCGACTGCATGGCCATCGGCGAGGTCAACCACCAAGCGCTGTTCACCCGGGTCGCCGCCGTCATCCACCACGGCGGCGCGGGCACGACGACGGCCGCCGCTCGGGCCGGCGTGCCTCAAGTGGTGGTACCCCAGATGATGGACCAGTCGTACTGGGCGCGCCGGGTGGCCGATCTCGGCATCGGCACAGCGTGTGCGGACGCCGATCCCAACGCAACGTCATTGTCTGCCGCCCTCGACATGGCATTGGCACCTACCACCCGAGCGCGCGCGGGCGAAGTGGCCGCCATGATCCACGCGGACGGGGCAACGGTGGCTGCGAAATTGCTCATCGACGCGATCACTTGAACACTCCAGCCGCACTCGGTTATCCGACCAAGCAATCGGTGGGGGCGGTTTCGTGCCTAGAGCTCAGTCCTGGCCGTCGTCGTCGGCGTTCGCCGCGACGTTCCAGTCGGTCCAACGTCGATCGAGGCACCAATCAGGACCGGGAACATAAAGCTCGTTCATGCAGGTCTCCCTTGATCGGATCTATCTCGGATATCCCGGCTCTTACCGCCACGTTCTGGGGCCGCCGACCCCGTCAGGCATGGCGGTCCGGTACTCGCAGTAGGGGCGTGTCGCGGCAAGGCGGCGCCCGCCGGCAGTGATCCGCCAGTAGGTCGGGACCCCGTCAATACTGGATGCCCATCCGCCGAGAGCGAGAGATGTCGCGGCGGCCCGCGCGGTTGTCGGCGCGAGACCCGTCCGGGTGCTCAGTTCCTGCGTCGTCAGCGGCCGGCCCTGGGCTAGAGCGCCGAGCACCATTGCCTGCGATCTACTGAGCGCCATCGGATTTCCTCGCCAGCGCGCGCAGAGCGTCGGAGACTCGTTGGAGCAGCTCCAGTGACTGGCCGCCGCTGGCTTCCCTGAGGAGATCGGCGGTTTCCTCGGGGCTGTAGGGCCAGCCATCGGCGCCGATGATCGACAGGGTGCCGTCGATGTGGCTCTGCCTGATGCCGATGGGCTCGTTGTCATTCGGCATGGTCTGCTCCGTCCCCTGCGCCGAAGCTGTAGGCCGCTGCCGCCAGGTATTGCAGGCAGGTCGGGCCGTGGCCGGAGTGGACGTTGAGGACGAACTGGGCCTGGTCTAGCGAGCGGAATGTGGGCTCGGTGTAGCAGTTCCGGTGGAAGTGACGCCACTGTTCGGCATCGGCGAGGGTGGTCACCGGATGGCCCGCCATGGTTTGACGATCTTGGCTTCGATGAGGACATCGAGTGCGGCGGCTTTGTCTGCGCACGTTTCGGTGTCGCAGCCGATTCGGGCCTGCCACACCAGGTGTGCGTCATCCGGCGTGTACGGAGTATCGGGTGCGGCATGGCATGTCTCGGCGCTTCTCACGGGCCGATCGAAGAACCAGATCGTGCCGTAGAAGGCGGCTGCGACGGCGAAGGCGATCAATAGAGCTACAGGCATTAGGCTCTACCCCTGGGGCGCGTTGTGTGTGTTCTGGAGTGCCGCCCAGTGTCGGATGTCGAGACTTCACGGCACCGAGGGCTCTTGAAACGTAAAGCCGCACAATCCAACTCGAGTAACACGCGTTGTGTTACTTTCGGCGAGATTTCCTCGGTACTCTCGAAAGGCAGAGGGGCTCACCGAAGGACAGCGATGGACGACAGCATCGGCGCGCGGATCCGTAGATTTCGCGGCAAGGCAATGACCCAACGGCAGCTAGCTGAGCAGGCTGAGGTCTGCCCGTCCCTGATTCGCGCGCTCGAACAGGGCAGCCGACAGGGCGCGAGTATCGCGAGTCTGCAAAAGATTGCACGGGCTCTCGACATCGACATCGCAGACCTGGTCGGTAAGCGCTACGGCATTCCCTCCACCGACCCGGACGCTGGTGTCGTTGCGATCCGCCGTGCCCTCACTTCGGTGGACGATCTCATCGACGATGGCGCGGAGGATCTGCCGGTCACAGTGGCCGAAGCGAGGCGCGTGGTTGATTACGCGTGGGGTGCGTACTGGAACGGTCGATACGAGATGCTGACGAGCATCCTGCCGCCGGGCATCTCGCAGCTGCGAGCGACCGCGCACGCGGCCCAGGCGTCCGATATAGCGCCAGCGCATGAACTGTTGGCCCGCATGTACTGGGTGACTGGGTGCACGCTGGTGCATCTAGGCCAGGCAGATCCGGCGTTTGTGGCGATCCGATCGGCGTTGACGGCGGCCGAGCGCGGCAACGACCCGCTTTTGGCGGCGACGCTGCGCGGGTCGGTCGCGTGGCAACTACTCGTGCAGGGCCGATACGAGGAATCGCACAAGGTGGCGTTGAAGGCCGCGGCCAGTGTGGAACCGGTCGGGGATGCGTCCAAGTCGCAGTTGTCGGTGTACGGGTCCCTGACGTTGCAGGGCGCGACCGCTGCTGGGCGGGATCAGCGAATCGGGGAAGCGTTGGCGTTGGTGGACGCTGCGGGGGAGGTCGCCGAGCGACTTGGCATGGACACCAAGGACTATGAGTGCAACTTCGGTCCGTCGCAGGTGGTGATGCAGACCGTAGACATCAATGTCTCGACGGAGCGGTATCCGGAGGCGGTGAAGGCGGCGAAGCAGATGCCGAACCGTGGGGCCGGTCTCGCCCAGGTCAGCCAAGCACGGCATCTGCTGGACCAGGCGGCGGCGTTAACGCGGATGGGGCAGCATCAGCGGGCGCTCGACATGCTACTCACCGCCGAGCGGGTCGGCGGCCGGGACTGGACGTTCTACCAGGCCCTGCTGAAGCAGGTAGTGGAGGAGCTGCGGGAGAAGGAGCGTAACCCTGCGTTGCGCGACCTGGCTCAGCGCATCGGCTCGCGCGGGTAGCTCACAACAAACGAATAGGCCGCCCCGGAATGAAATCGAACCGACTCGTAGCCGCGATCCGGCTATGACCCCTGCTGGAGTTGGAGCGGGCGCTCATCCAGCTCGGCGATATCGACGAGGCCGCAGCTGCGGTTGGGGCAGGCTCCGCGCCGACGCTGACGAGAAGGCTATGCCAGGTATGCGCGTCGTGTGTGTCTTCTGTTGGTGGGCACCCGACGCCGAGGATTCGGAGGTCAACCCGGTGTCGGGTGCTATCTTGAGCATCGACCGAATCGGATTGAAGCCAATGCAAATACGCGTCCACAGCCGTCCACAGCCGCGCTATGGTGATCTGTATGGAACCCGGTGCGCTGCTGCGTGCCGCTCGCGAGGCGGCGGGAATCTCGCTGCGCGCGATGGCCGAGCGGACCTACTACGGCAAGACGTACCTGTCACTGATCGAGACCGGTCAGCGCCCGGTACCTGCCGGTGTCGCCGCCGCCTACGAAAGGGTGCTGGGCGCGGACCTGGAGCGGCTGACGGCGGTAGCGCGAACGCCGGCCAGCGTAGACACCGCCGCCCTGTCCGATGTGGCGGTGATGTTGGCGGCTACGCGCCGGATCGAGGACGTGGCCGGGGCTGTGGCAGTACTCCCTGCGGCGCGGGGCATGTCTGCCATGACCGAGACCTTTGCCCGTGAGGCGCGCACGGCACCGACTGAGGCGGCGTCCCTCGCGTCCGAGGTCACGCAGTACCGGGGATGGCTGGAGCACGCGATAGGAGCCGACGCTGCCGCCCGGCGTAGCCTCGGCACGGCAGTGAGCCTGGCGAAGGAGGCCCGCGATCCGGACCGGCTGGCGCACAGCCTGGGCTTCCTCGGCTACGTGACTGTGAGCGCGGGGAATTACGGCGAGGTGATCGCCCGGTCCGACGCCGCGCTGGCGGTACGGGACGCGCATCCCACGATCAGGGCCTACGGGCGAATGCGGCGTGCTGAACTGTTGGCCGCGCACGGGGAGACGCGCGAAGCACAACGCGCGTTGGCTATGGCCGACGCGGCGGCGGAAGCGGCGGACGGCATCGAACCTCCCGCGTCGATGTATTGGTGGGGCCCCGGATTCGGGGCCGTGCAGCGTGGCGGCGTTCTGGCGCTGCTGGGGCACACGGCCGAAGCAATCGAGGAAGCGACACACGGGCTGGCCGCGATGCCGGACGAGCACCGCCGGTCTGAATGGTTGGCATCGGCGCTGCGCCGCGTCGACCCGGACATGAGTGCTGACGCCTGACAGCCCTTCAGCCGGTATCGGTGAGTGCGGATGATCCGCCGGTTTCCGAATCGGCGATGTGCTGGCACGGGCGCGGCGGTAACGGGCCGAGGCGGTTCGGCGGCATAGGCTCGGCAAGTATTAGCGAACTGCTTTGCTGCGACGCAGATTCGAGCGACTATGGAACGCGACCGAGTAGGCCGCGACAAGAGAGGGGCAATGGATGGAAACCGGAACTGTCTGGCGCTGGAAACCGCGTAACGGTACCGGCGTGATCAAGCTCGATGACGTCGACAGCACGCTTGTCTGGTTCCACTTGTCGGACGCCCGTGGGGATCTCGACATCGCCACGATCGCCGAGGGGCTACCGGTCGATGTCGAAGTCGAGCCGATCCCGCAGGGGGAATTCAAATGTCGCGCCAAATCGGTACACCGAAGAAACTGATCATCGCCGCCCTGGCCGCAGCTGCCGTTGTCTTTGCCGCAGCCCCAGTGAACGCCGATCCCGGCTATGCCGATTTCCGTCCCGGTCACCAGAGCTACAGATACGACGGGAAGCACGGAACATTTACCGGGGACGCCGTTTATGCGAGCCAGCAGCCGGACGGGGGTAACCGGCTCATCTGGTCATTGCAGCTCTCGCCGTACGTGCGGGGGCTCATCGTCGGCAATACGATGGCGTGCGGGGCCTACGTCGAGGGCAAGGCCGGATACTCGGACAACCACAGCGCTATCCCGGCGGACTACCGGTGGCATTCGATGGTGCCGAATCTCGAACTCGACAGGCAGTACAAACTTGTCATGAGCTGCGCATTCCAAGCCACCAACGGGCATGTCGTCTCGCCAGGTCGCGCTGACTTTCAGATGGTCTATCACTGCATTCCAGCTGACTCGAGATTCTGGGCCCACCCGACTGGATAGGCCCAGCTGGGCAAGAGGCGGCAACTGCCGAATCCGCCGCGAAACGGATCGGTCTCCACCCTCGGCTGAGTTACCAGAATATCGCGGCAATTTGCGGTCGGATCTTCTGCGTGACATCGGTACTCCGTTCATGCACGGGCGGCGCGACTTAGCTTCAGTTCGGCCTCATGTGCCACGCCCCGTCGTTGCAGAACTTGTCACACCAAGATCGATCCGGGCAGCGGCGTCTTCGGGTGCGGATCGGCGACAACAGTGCGGAGTCGCTGCGAGCAGCTGTCGAAACACGTTCGATGCGGCTCCCCACATCACGAGCGAACACCGGATCGGCCACAAATACCATATGACGGCATCCTTTTCGCCCTCCGTACCGAATCTGTTTATATCGAGGGTCGCTCTCAGCTGAAAGTTGCTGAGGTGAACGAATATATCGCGTCGTTCCAGATGGACGCGCGGACTCGAACACGGGGGTGTGTGATGACCGAGTTGATCGATTTCTCTGCCGCGCTGATCGACCCGCAGGCGATCAAGGACGCCGGATACGCGGGGGTCATCGGCTATTTCTCCGACTCCAGGCCTGGTACGAACTTCGGTGCGAAGCCGCTGACCCGCGACTACTGCGACCGGCTGCGTGCCATCGGGCTCGAGGTGGTGACCAATTATCAGTACGGCAAGGGCGATACGTCGGACTGGAAAGGGGGATACGACGCGGGCGTACATCACGCCCGAATCGCGCTCGACTACCATTCCGCTGCCGGGGGGCCGGGCTTCCGGCCGCTGTATGCGCCTGTCGACTCGAATCCTTCTCTGGAGGAGTGGAATTCACAGATAGCGCCGTTCCTGCGTGGCTGGGCCTCGGTGGTCGGCTGGGAGTGGACCGGTATGTACGGCAACGCGCGCTGCATCGATCGGGCGCTCGAGGACGGCGTCGCCAGGTGGTTCTGGCAACACAACTGGTCCGGCGATGCCTCGATCAACGGGGACCATCCCTCCGCGCACATCCACCAGATCCGCATCGACCGCGATCAGGTCGCCGGCGTTGGGGTGGACGTCAACAAGGTCCTCGCCGACGACTACGGCCAGTGGTCGAAAGCGGTTACGCCGGAAGGGGGAGGTGCGAACAAACCGGAGTACGTCGAACTCGATCGGATGGGCAACTCGGCTTCCAGCCGCAACGGTGCGCGCATCAAGAATTTCCTGTTGCACACGCAGGAGGGCAACGGGACCGCCGAGAGCTTGGCGAACTACCTCAACAACCCCGGTAACGGTGTGAGCTACCACTACACCCTCCGTGATCGTGTGGTCGTCGACGTCGTCGACACCGACCTGGCGAGCTGGTCTGTGCTGGACGCGAATCCGTACACGATCAACCTCTGCTTCGCCGGCAGTCGCGTCGCGTGGAGCCGCGACGTCTGGATGTCCATTCGCGACGACATACGGATCGCGGCGTGGCTGGCGGTGCAGGACGCCCGAAAATATGGTTTCGACACGTATGTCATCGCGCCGCCTTATCAGGAGCGCGCTGGGATCTCCGATCACAAGTATGTGACGGAGTGCCTTGGGATCGGCACGCACACGGATGTCGGATCGAATTTCCCGTGGGATGTATTCACCGACGACGTGCGGAGCTTTGCCTCCGGCGGATCGGGCGGGTCGGAGCCGAACGCGATCAACGATTGCGCCGCTGCGAATCCGTGGTTGGGCAGACGGATCACCGACGGCGAAATCGCGACTCCCGACGGCGTGGGCCGGTTCGCTGAGTTCGAGCACGGCCATATCTACTGGCACCCCTCCACCGGCGCCCACGCGATCCCGGAAACGCTATGGGAAAAATACGAGGAATTGCGCTGGGAGACCGGCCCGCTCGGTTACCCGGTCACCGACCGAACCGTGCTGCACGGGTCGGACGGTGAGCCATCGGGTGAGGTGCAGAATTTCCAGGGCGGCGCGCTCTACCGCCGGGAAACGAGTGAGCGCGCCTACTGGGTGCACGGCGCCATCCGCGACCGCTGGAATCGCTCCGGCTACGAGAACGGCCCGCTGGGATGGCCGACGAGCGACGAAATCCCTTGGGACACCGGCGCTTACCAGGATTTCGAGCACGGCAGGGTTTTCTGGACCCCGAGCCAGACGCTGGCGACGGTCTCGGTCGGGGGGATTGATACACCCCTGCACGACGTGCAGGCTTGACGAAGAAAAGGTCCGACCGGGTGTGGCGGTCGGACCATTCTCTCTCGCGCGGGGTCGGAACCGAGTTCAGCCGGGGACGTTGACGCCGTGGCCGAGGTCACGCAGGGCCTGCTTGATCTTGGTCTGGGCCTCGTCGAGGGACTCGGGGCTCGGGTTCGGGTCGGCGCCGGAGATGTCGAAGTTGCCCATGGTGAAGGCCGGGAACACATGGACGTGCAGGTGCGGCACCTCCAGACCGGCGATCAGCAGACCGGCGCGCGGCGCGTCCCACGCCGCGCGCACGGCCTGGCCGATCTTCTGGGCGACGCCGGTCAGCCGGGCGAAGATGTCGGCGTCGACGTCCTGCCACTGGTCGATTTCCTTGCGCGGCACCACGAGGGTGTGGCCCGGGGTGACCGGGGCGATGGTGAGGAAGCCGACGAATTCGTCATCTTCCCAGACGAATCGGCCCGGGAGCTGACCGGCGATGATCGCGCTGAAGACAGAAGCCATGTCCGCAGACTAGACCGGTCCGTCCGCCCTGACGCCGCACCGGCACGTGCTATACCGCCACGAAGTGCGACAGGATGCCCTGCACCTCGTAGATGTCCACCTGCCGGTTGAACCTTTTCAGCAGGGGCTCGTCGGTGCCCGCGATCCAGATCGCCAGTTCGGCGTCCAGATCGAAGGTGCCCGCGGTCTCCACCGAGAAATGGGTGATCGCACGATAGGGGACGCTGTGGTAGCTCACCTTGCGACCGGTGACGCCCTGCTTGTCGATCAGGATCAGGCGGCGGTTCGTGAACAGCATGGCGTCGCGAACCAGCAGGTACGCGGCGTAGACCTGTTCACCGTTGCCGAGGAGTTTGGCGTACTCCTCCTGCGCCTGGCCCGGATCGATCCGTCCGGCATTGCCCATCAGTCCGTCGATTAGACCCATGTCAGCACATCCTTCGGGTGCTCCGGTGTGATCGGTGCGGGTGGTGCGCGCCCACATCCGTTGTCTCCTTCCATAATCCCCTCGACCACGGCCGGTAGCGGCGCGGGCGGCAACCGGCTCGTTTAGGCTGTCTGCCGTGCGTGTACTCGTCATCGGTTCCGGAGCCCGTGAAGATGCCCTCGTCCTGGCGCTGCGCAGGGACCCCGCGGTAAGTGCGCTCTTCGCCGCCCCGGGCAATGCGGGCATCGCCCAGCACGCGCAGACCCATGTGGTCGACCCGTGCTCCGCGGAGGCGGTGGTCGGGCTGGCCGCAGAGCTGGCGGCCGACCTCGTCGTGATCGGACCCGAGGTTCCGCTGGTGCTCGGCGTCGCCGACGCGGTGCGCGCAGCGGGCATCGCCTGTTTCGGTCCATCGGCGGCGGCCGCCAGGATCGAGGGCTCGAAGGCGTTCGCCAAGGATGTGATGGCCGCGGCAGGTGTGCGCACCGCGCACAGCGAGGTCGTGGACAACCCGGCCGAACTCGACGACGCACTCGACCGCTTCGGCCCGACCTGGGTGGTGAAGGACGACGGACTGGCGGCGGGCAAGGGCGTCGTGGTGACCGCGGACCGCTCCGCAGCGCGCGATCACGGCGCCGAACTGCTCGAGCAGGGCCATCCGGTGCTGCTGGAATCGTTCCTGGACGGGCCGGAAGTATCACTGTTCTGCCTGGTCGACGGCGAGACGGTGGTTCCGTTGCTGCCCGCCCAGGACCACAAACGCGTCGGTGACGGCGACACCGGCCCGAACACCGGCGGCATGGGCGCTTACACGCCGCTGCCATGGCTGCCCAAGGCGATGGTCACCGCGATCGTCGACGATGTCGTGAAACCCGTTGCGGCTGAACTGGTTCGGCGTGACAGCGCGTTCTCCGGCCTGCTCTACGCCGGGCTCGCGATCGGCGCGGCGGGTCCCGCCGTCATCGAATTCAATTGCCGCTTCGGCGATCCCGAGACCCAGGCGGTGCTCGCGCTGCTGGCGAGTCCGCTCGGCGAACTGCTGAATGCCACCGCCACGGGCACGCTCGCGCAGGTCACCCCGCCGCGTTGGCGCGACGGTGCCGCGATCACCGTGGTGCTCGCCGCGGAGAACTACCCGGGCCGCCCCCGCCTCGGCGACGCTATCGCCGGGGCGGCGGAAGGCGCGCTCGACGAAGCCGCCACCGTCCTGCACGCCGGAACCGCGTTGCGCGAAGACGGCGCGCTGATCTCCGCGGGCGGCCGGGTGCTCAACGTCGTCGGCGTCGGTGCCGACCTCGCCGATGCTCGCGCACACGCCTATGGCCGCATCGCCGCGATCAAGCTGCCCGGCAGCCACTATCGCACCGATATCGGCCTGGCCGCTGTCGAGGACCGCATCACCGTCTGAAATCGAAGCGATGTCGGCGTCGCCGGTTCCGGCTCAGCCGAAGGTCAGACCGCGCAACGCCAGCCACTGCTGCGGGTCGACGTGCTGGCCGCCGACGATCACCTCGAAATGCAGGTGCGGGCCGGTCGAGTCACCACGGTTGCCCATGCGGGCGATCTGCATGCCCGCGGGCACTCGCTCACCAACCGAGACGAAGAAGTCGTACATGTGCCCGTACACGGTGACGCTGCCGTCGTCGTGCCGGATCCGCACCCAGAGGCCGAAGCCCTGGGCCGGGCCCGCGTCGATGACCGTGCCGTTGGCGACCGCGTAGATCGGGGTGCCGAGCGGGCCCGCGATGTCGATGCCGTTGTGGAATGTGCCCCACCGGGAACCGAAGCCGGAGGTGAGCATGCCGCGGGCGGGCAGAACGAAGCCGGAGATACCCGGTAGCGTTGCGGGCTGCACCGGCGCGCTTCCGGTCATCCACGGCTGGCGCGCACCGGCGACCGCGGCGGCCGCCTCGGCCTTGGCGCGTTCGAGAGTCGCTCGCGCGGCGGCGGTGACCACCGCCTGCTCGCGTAGCCGCTCACCGTTGGCGATCGCGTTCAGCAACCGGCGCACCGATGGCGGACTGTTCTGCATCTGCGGCGGATAGGCGACGGCGACGCGCTGAGCACTGCCGGGTGCCGGCGTGCGATCCGTGACCGTCCCCGCGAAAGACGTATCGCTCGCGGCGAACACCGCGGCAGCGGCCAGCCCGGCCAGCAGCACCTTGTGCGTGCGCACCAGCGCGAGCAGTTCCTCCCCGCTGGGCCGTCGCTGCCACATCTCGTGCGGGTCCGGCTTGCGTTCCGCTGGTGTCCGCCGTGCCCACAGGGAGTCCCCGGCTCCGAACAGTGTGCGTAGTCTCTGCTCGAAACGCTTTCGCACCCGCGCGCGCCGATCACGCGGAATGACTCCGATGCCACCCACTCCGCGCACTCGGTCGAGCCCGTCTCGTCGAGCTTTCTCAAGCATTACGCCGACCCTAACCCCGACCGCACGTCGACCGCGTGATCTACCGTCTGTCGAGTGTCCAGAGAATCTCGCCGGTCGACCATTCCCCCTTTCTACGTGATGGATGTCTGGAAAGCCGCCGCGGAACGGGCCAGAACCCACGGCGACGTGCTCGTACTCGCCGCGGGCCAGCCGTCGACACCCGCGCCCGCGCCGGTGCTGCGGGCGACCCGACTCGCGATCGAATCCGAATTGCTCGGCTATACCGAGACTTTCGGCATCCTGCCGATCCGCGAGGCGATCGCCGAGCACCATCGTGAGACTTACGGCTATCCGGTCGATCCGGACGACGTGGTGATGACGACCGGCTCGTCCGGCGCGTTCTCGCTGATCTTCCTTGCCGCGTTCGACCCTGGAGACACCGTCGTGGTCGCCCGCCCCGGCTATCCGGCCTACCGCAACACCCTCACCGCGCTCGGTTGCCGCGTGCTCGAGTTGGATTGCGGCGCCCACACCAGGTTCCAGCCGACCGCCGCCATGCTCGAAGCCCTGCCGGAACCACCCGCGGGCCTGGTCGTGGCCAGCCCCGCCAACCCGACCGGCACGATGATCGCCCCCGCCGAGTTGGCCGCACTGGCCCGCTGGTGCGAGGAACACGGCACCCTGCTGATCTCCGACGAGATCTACCACGGCATCACGTACGACAGCGCCGGCGCGGACAGCAAGACCTCCTCGGCGTGGGAGACCTCGCGGGAATCGGTGGTGATCGGCTCGGTCTCCAAGTACTTCTCGATGACCGGCTGGCGACTGGGCTGGATGCTGGTGCCGAGTGGACTGCGCCCCGCGTTGCAGCGTCTGGCGTCGAATCTGACCGTCTGCCCGCCCGCCATCTCGCAGTACGCGGCGCTGCACGCGTTCGGCGCGGAGGCCAAGGCGGAGCTCGACGGGCACGTCCGGCGTTACGCGGTGAACCGGCGGTTGCTGCTGGACGGGCTGCCGAAGCTCGGCATCACCGACCTGGCTCCCGCCGATGGCGCCTTCTACGCCTACGCCGACATCGGCCATCTCACCGACGACTCCCGCACGTGGTGCACGGAAGTGCTCGACCACATCGGCGTCGCGCTCGCGCCCGGCGTCGACTTCGACACCGTGAACGGACATCGCACGGTGCGCTTCTCGTTCGCGGGAGCCACGGAGGACATCGAAGCGGCGCTGTTGCGTCTAGGGCACTATCTCGGTGCGTGATCCGCCTGTCGAGCAACAACTTTCCGCAGTTCGACACCGTGGCCGCGCGGATGCGGTAAAACAACCTTGATTGCTTTCCTCGCTGATTTCCCCTGGAAGAACTGATGACGACTGGCACGATGGCACGGTGATCACCGCGACGACCCCGAAAGGCGAACGGCGTCGCCAGGCGCTGGTATCAGCTGCCGCCGAGTTGCTGCTCGAAGGCGGATTCGACGCGGTGCGGCATCGCTCGGTCGCGACGCGCGCTGACCTACCTCTGGCGTCCACCACCTACTACTTCGACTCCTTGGACGATCTGATCGCGCGGGCGGTCGAGTTCAGCGGCGACGCGGAGCTGGACGCGATGCGCCGCAGAGTCGGCGAGGTGAGCCACCGCCGCCGCGGTGCGGAGGCCACTGTCGACCTGGTGCTCGACCTGCTGGTGGGGACCGACGGACCCGACGAGATCGCGCGCGGCCACCTGATCGCCCGCTACGAGCGCTCGGTGGCCTCGGCGCGCCACCCGGAGCTACGGGAGGTGCAGCTCCGACTGCGCGCCCAGCTGGACGAGCTGCTGGCCGACGTGCTGCGCCGGTCCGACCGGATGGTGCGGCCGGAGCAACTGCGCAGGCTGGTCGCGGTGGTGGACGGAGCCGTCGTCGCGGCGCTCACCGAAATGGATCCCGAACCGCGCCGGATGGCCCGCGGCGCGCTCCTCGAGGTGATCGACGTAGTCGCACCGGCGACGCCCCAGCAAGTAGATCGGTTCCGGGCACTAGACTGACCGGACGTGAGGGAGCGAACCATCGACACAGCGTCCGAGGGCACGACGGAGCCGAGCGTCAGCGAGGCACAGTCGTGACTCTCGTCCCCAACGTCCTCGCCACCCGTTACGCCAGCCCCGAGTTGGTGCACCTGTGGTCGCCGGAATACAAGATCGTGCTCGAGCGGCGGTTGTGGCTGGAGGTGTTGCGGGCGCAGTCCGAACTGGGCATCGAGGTGCCCGAGGGTGTCGTCGCCGACTACGAGCGGGTGCTTGACCAGGTCGATATCGCTTCGATCGCCGAACGCGAGCGGGTCACTCGCCACGACGTGAAGGCCCGCATCGAGGAGTTCAACGCTCTTGCCGGACATGAGCATGTGCACAAGGGCATGACCAGCCGCGATCTCACCGAGAACGTGGAGCAGTTGCAGATCCGGCTTTCGCTCGAGCATGTGCACGCGCACGGTGTCGCGATCGCCGCGCGGTTGGCCGAACGCGCCGCCGAATATCAGACGCTGGTGATGGCGGGCCGCTCGCACAATGTCGCCGCCCAGGCCACCACTCTCGGCAAGCGGTTCGCCTCCGCCGCCGACGAACTGCTGATCGCGCTGACCCGGCTGCGTGAGTTGATCGACCGCTACCCGCTGCGCGGGATCAAGGGCCCGATGGGCACCGCGCAGGACATGCTCGACCTGCTCGGCGGCGACCCGGCCAAGCTGGCGCGGATGGAGCAGCAGGTGGCCAGGCATCTCGGGTTCGCCACCGTGCTCACCAGCGTCGGCCAGGTGTATCCGCGTTCGCTCGACCACGACGTGCTCTCCGCCCTGGTGCAGGTCGGCGCCGGTCCCTCGTCGTTCGCGCACACCATCCGACTCATGGCCGGGCACGAGCTGGTCACCGAGGGCTTCCAGCCGGGGCAGGTGGGCAGCTCGGCGATGCCGCACAAGATGAACACCCGCTCCTGTGAGCGGGTCAACGGCCTGCAGGTGGTGCTGCGCGGCTACGCCTCGATGGCGGCCGAGCTGGCGGGCGCGCAGTGGAACGAGGGCGATGTGTTCTGCTCGGTGGTGCGCCGCGTCGCGCTACCGGACGCCTTCTTCGCCATCGACGGGATGATGGAAACGTTCCTCACCGTCCTCGCCGAGTTCGGCGCCTACCCAGCCGTCGTTTCCCGCGAGCTGGACCGCTACCTGCCCTTCCTCGCCACCACTCGCATCCTCATGGCGGCGGTCCGCACCGGCGTCGGCCGCGAAACCGCGCACGAGGTCATCAAGGAGCACGCTGTCGCTGTCGCCCTCGCCATGCGGGAGCAGGGCCGCGAGCCCGACCTCTTGGACCGTTTGGCCGGCGACAGCCGCCTCCCGCTCGACCGAGCTGCCCTCGACGCCGCGCTGTCCGACAAGTCCGCCTTCGTCGGCGCCTCCGACGCCCAGGTTGCCGACGTAGTGGGCCAGGTTCAGAAACTGGTCGACCGCTATCCCGACGCGGCTCGCTACACGCCGTCTCCAATCCTGTAGCGGGGCTGGGGCTTTCGCCGCGAAGTCGATCGTAGCCCGCCACACCACAAATGAACATCTAGGCTGCTGCTCGTGAATCCGTACACGATTTTCGCCGATATCGTTGCTGGTCGAGCGCCTGCGAGCACGGTGTACGAGGACGATGATGTGCTGGCGTTCATGGACATTCGGCCGATGACGCCAGGGCATCTGCTGGTGGTGCCGAAGGTGGCGGCGCGCAGTCTCGCGGAGCTCGATCCCGCGATCGGTGGAAAGTTGTTCCAGGTGGGACAGCGACTCGCCGCGGCGCTGCGGGCCAGCGAAGTGGGGTGCGACGGAGTCAACTTCTTTCTCGCCGACGGGGTGACGGCGGGCCAGGAGGTGTTCCACGTGCACCTGCACGTCATCCCGCGGACGCCGGGCGACGGATTCGGGCTGCGCGGTCGCCCGACCAGCCCGCGCCGCGCCGACCTGGACTATCTCGCGGGCTCGATTCGCGGCGCACTAGCGGATTGACCCGCTGTACAGCCCGCGAGCGGCACACTGTTGCGGCGTCGGCCGAGTAGGTCCTCCACGGTGTGCCACTCGTCGGCACCGAGGTAGCGGCGGATGGGGACGAGTGCAGCGGTTGATGGATCCGCGGGCTAGCGTGCGACTGCGGTTGTCGTCCAGCTCGGGTAGTCGCTGTAGCCCTCGGCGGTACGCCCGTAGAGCATCTCCTCGCGGATCGGGGCAAGCGGGAGATCGTGCCGGATGCGATGGACGAGGTCGGGGTTGGCGATGAACGACCTGCCGAAGGAGACCAGATCGGCGAGCCCGGTGCGCAGCACGTTTTCCGCGCCGGCCGCCGTCGTCGGGTCGCGATTCTCGCCGATGTTGGCCACCAGTGCGCCGTGCCACCGCGGCCGCAGGTCGCCGAGTGCGTGGTTGTCGAGGAAATCGTTCGCCGCGGGCCTGCACAGCGAGACCATCGGCGAGCTGCTGCCGTGTATCCACGACCTGGATGGCACCCCGAACGCGCTGGCGACGCCGTTCCTGGTGGAGAGGCTCACCGAGGAACTCGCGCGGATCGACCAGGCAATGCATGATCGGCGTCGGACGAGCGACATGTTGGACGGCATCATCCAGGCTGCGGGCGGCGAGGCGCCCGAACAGTAGGGTGGACGCCATGGCTCTCGACAGCGGAACGATCTCCGAACCCGGCAACGGCACTCCCGTCGTAGCGGCGCCGATCGCCAAGACGGTCCCCACCGAGCGGGTGCACCACGGCGACCTGTTCGTCGACGAGTACGAGTGGCTGCGGGACAAGGAGAACCCCGACGTCATCGCCCACCTGGAGGCGGAGAACGCCTACACCGAGGCGCGGACCGCGCACCTGGACACGCTGCGCGACGCGATCTTCGACGAGATCAAGGCGCGCACCCAGGAGACCGATCTGTCCGTGCCGTCCCGCATGGGCGACTACTGGTATTACTCGCGCAGCTTCGAAGGCAAGCAGTACGGCGTGCACTGCCGGTGTCCGATCGCCTCCGACGTCGAGGGCATCGACGCGTGGACGCCGCCGCAGCTGGAAGCGGGAACCGAGGTTCCGGGGGAACAGGTGCTGCTCGACAGCAACGTGCTGGCCGAGGGCCACGACTTCTTCTCGCTCGGCGCGTACTCGTTCAGCCACGATGGCAATTGGCTCGCCTATTCGGTGGACAACGTCGGCGACGAGCGCTACGTGCTGCGGTTCAAGGACCTGCGCACCGGCGAGTTGCTCGGCGACGAGATCGCCGGCACCGCGCCGGGCGCTACCTGGTCGCTGGACGGCACGCATGTCTTCTACCAGACGGTCGACGAGTCGTGGCGACCCGACACCGTGTGGCGGCACCGGCTCGGCAGCACGGAGCCCGATGTCAAGGTGTTCCACGAGCCAGACGAGCGGTATTGGGTGAGCATCGGCGCGACCCGCTCGGAGAAATACCTGATGATCTCGGTCAACTCGAAGATCACCAGCGAGGCCTTGGTACTCGAATCCGATGATCCCGAGGGCGAATTCCGCGTGCTGCTGCCGCGCCGCGAGGGCGTCGAGTATTCCGCGGAGCACGCCGTGATCGGCGGCGAGGACCGGTTCCTGATCTGGCACAACGGCGTCGTGGACGGGGTGAAGGCGGAGAACTTCGTCCTCGCCGACGCGCCGGTCGACGACCCGTCGAACATGACGCTGCTGCTCGGACACCGCGACGACGTGCGGCTCGAGGAGGTCGACCCGTTCCGCGATCACCTGGTGCTCAGCTACCGGCGCGAGGCGCTGACCCGGATCGCGGTGTGGCCACTGACCGAATCCGGCTATGGCGAGCGCCGCGAACTCGCGTTCGACCTGGAACTCTTCGCGGTCGGCATGGGCTCCAACCCGGAATGGGCTCAGCCCACCCTGCGCATCGGCCTGACCTCGTTCATCACACCGATGCGGGTGTTCGACTACGTCCCCGCGACCGGCGATCTGCTGCTGCGCAAAGAGCAGCCAGTGCTCGGCGGTTTCGACGCAAACGACTATGAACAGCACCGGGACTGGGCGATGGCCGAGGACGGCACCCGGATTCCCATCTCGCTGGTGCGGAAGAAGGACGCCGCGGCCGATGCGCCGAAACCATTGCTGCTCTACGGTTACGGCTCCTACGAGGCGAGCATCGACCCCTCGTTCTCGGTCTCGTCCCTGTCGCTGCTGGACCGCGGCATGGTTTTCGCGGTCGCGCATGTGCGCGGCGGCGGTGAGATGGGCAGGCTCTGGTACGAGAACGGCAAGACGCTCACCAAGAGGAACACCTTCACCGACTTCGTTTCCTGCGCACGGCATCTCGTCGACACCGGCATCACCGCGGCGGACCGGATGGTCGCCGACGGAGGTAGTGCTGGCGGTCTGCTCGTCGGCACGGTGGCGAACCTGGCGCCCGAGCTGTTCGCGGGCATCCTGACCAACGTCCCGTTCGTCGATCCGCTCACCTCGATCCTCGACCCGTCGCTCCCGCTGACCGTCATCGAATGGGACGAGTGGGGAAACCCGCTGGCGGACAAGGACGTCTACGAGTACATGAAGTCCTACTCGCCGTACGAAAACGTCGTGTCCAAGGACTACCCGGCGATCCTGGCCATCACCAGTCTGAACGATACCCGTGTGCTCTACGTCGAGCCCGCGAAGTGGGTCGCCAAGCTGCGTGCCACCAAGACCGGCGACGCGCCGCTGCTGCTCAAGACGGAGATGAGCGCAGGGCACGGCGGCGTCAGCGGGCGCTACGAGAAGTGGAAGGAAGTGGCGTTCGAGTACGCCTGGGTGCTCGACACCGTGGGGCTCGCCGGCGCGTAGGCACGTTCGTCCCGTCATCCGGTGGCGGTCGGGAACAGGAGTTTGCCGAGCAGAGCGGTGAGTCGACGCCGCTCGCTCGGCGACAACGCGGCGAAGGTGTCGTCGAGAAAAGCGGGCACCGCCGACTCCGCGCCGCGGAGCCGTTTGCGCCCGGTGTCGGTGAGGGTGACGGCGTAGGACCGGCGGTCGCGGGGATTGCGCTCGCGCCGGATGTGACCCGACTGCTCGAGGTCGTCACAGAGGGTCACCATCACGCTGCGGTCGATGCGCAGTTCCTCGCTCAAGGTCTGCTGTGCGCAGGCGCCGACGGCCTCCAGCATCTTCAACACCAGATGCTGCGCCGACCGGCCGCGACCGGCAGCGCTGGCACTTCGTGGTGGTGACCGAGCCCCGCACGCCGCAGGGTCGTGGCCGACATCTTCCGCAGGTCGCTCGCGCTCGGCGGCGGGCAGCCACTGACCGGCGCCGACGTGCGCCGCATGCAGGTCGATCCCGGTGCGATGGACCGCATCTTCGGCGGACTGCGGTATCTCGCCGAGAACATCCACCGCGTCCCCGCGATCGTGATCCCGGCTGTCGAAGGTCGGACCGATCGCGCCTCGGTGGCGGTCCAAAGTCATGCTCGCGGCATTCATCCCGCTGGCATACACGATCGGCACCGACTTCAAGCCGGCCGTGCGCGTCCCGCGCGAGCAGGTTCTGCACTGGGACCGGTGGTAGCGGCGCGCTCGACCGAGGCGTGTCGGAGTGTTCGTCGCGTGGTCATGCGGGCTGCATGTCGAGGACATGTGCCGCTCGCACCGTTGATTCATGAACGCTGAGCTGATCGTGTCGGTTTCCGGGATCAGGGACACCAACCGTGGCACGGCGATGGAATTCGCCGAGGAGATGGATCGCCGCGGCGTGCCGCTCTCGCTGCTGGTCGCGCCGCGGCTGAAGGGCAAATACCGGCTGGTCGACGACCCGGCGACGCAGGCGTGGTTGCGCGGGCGCCGGGCCCGCGGTGACGCTATCGTGCTGCATGGCTACGACCAGGCGGCCACCAAGCCGCGACGCGCCGAATTCGCCGCCCTGCCCAGGCACGAGGCGCGATTGCGGCTGACCGCCGCCGACCGAGTGATGGAGCAGGTCGATCTGCGCACCCGCCTGTTCGCGGCTCCGCGCTGGGATGCCTCGACAGGCGCGCTGGACGCGCTGCCGGAGGTCGGCTTCCGGCTCGCGCTCGGCCTCACTTCGATCTTCGACCTGGAGCGTGACATGGCACAGAAATCCCGGGTGTACGGCATCGGTGAGGGTCTCCGTGCGGAGCCGTGGTGGTGCCGCGCCCTGGTAATGGGCGCCGCCCGCGCCGCCCGTCGCGGCGGCGTGCTGCGCCTCGCCGTCTCCGCCGCACAGCTGGACCGTTCCGGTCCGCGCCAGGCAATGCTCGACGCCGTCGACCTTTCGCTGTTCCACGGTGCGCTCGGCCACACCTACCGCTGGGAGCCGTATCCGGCCGCCCGAGCCGCATGAATGAGCCGTGGTGGCAGGTGTGGTCGCCACCCGTTACCGGTCGGCACCGTGTGTGCGCCCGATCGGCGCCGCCGCCCGCGAATGGCCTAATCGGGCGGCGGCGCGCCGGTCGCTAGGCGGCTGCCTCGCCTTCGCTCGGCCCGGTGTGGGCTGCGGGCGGACTTCTTCGTCCGGCTGCGCCCATCATGCGGGCGGGATCTTCGCGTCCGGTACGGCGGCTGTCGCGTCGTGCGTGAAGCCACCCGCCTCCGCGCGGGTGAGCGAGGTCGAAAACGGTCGTCGCTCCAGCTGTTTCATGCAGCGGATCAGGTCTTCGAGCAGCAGGTCGGCCATGTCGACGGTGAAGCCGTGCCGGATCACCGCGCGCATGATCGTTTCGTCGTCCCGGTCCGGGGGTAGCGGATACGCGGCTATCAGCCAGCCCCTGGTGCGCAGGCGGTCGGACAGATCGTAGAGGTTGAATCCGGGATCGCTGGTCAGCCGCCAGCACACCGCGGTGATGCCGCGCTGCGGATCGCCGTCGTGGATCATCTCGAAGACCCCCAGCCTGCGCAGTCCGGCGGCCAAGTGCTGTGCCACCCGGTAGATGGTGGACTGCACCCTGGCGTAGCCGGTCCGGCCCAACCGGATGAAGTCGTAGTACTGCGTGATCGCCTGGCCGCCGGGGCGGGAGAAATTGAGGTTGAAAGTGGCCATGCTTCCGCCGAGATAGTCGACGTTGAAGATCAGCTCCTCGGGCAGATCGCCCGCCTCGCGCCAGATCGCCCAGCCCGAGCCGAGCGGCGCGAGCCCGGTCTTGTGGCCGGAGGAGTTGATCGACTTGACCCTGGGCAGCCGGAAGTCCCAGACCAGGTCGGGCGCGGTGAATGGGGCGAGGAAGCCGCCGCTGGCGGCGTCGACGTGGATTGGGATGTCGAGGCCGCTGGTCTGTTGCAGTGTGTCCAGTGCCGCGCTGATCCCGGCAACATCCTCGAACAGGCCGGTGAAGGTCTGACCGAAGGTGGGCACGACCATGATGGTGTTCTCGTCGCAGTGAGCGGCGACGTCGTCCGGGTGCATGGTCAGTCGGTCGCCGCGCAGCGGGATCTGCCGGATCTCGACGTCGAAATAGCGTGCGAACTTCTCCCAGCAGACCTGAACCGGCCCGCAGACGAAGTTGGGCGTCCCGGAGCCGCCGCCGCGCTTGCGCCAGCGGAACTTGGCCGCGAGCCCGCCGAGCATGGCCGCCTCGCTCGACCCGGTCGTCGAGGTTCCGTGCGTGGTGGCCGGGTCCGGCGCACGCCACAGGTCGGCGACCATCCGGACGCCGCGCCGCTCCAGCTCGGCGGTCTGCGGGTATTCGTCCTTGTCGACGATGTTCTTGTCCAGGCATTCGGCCATCAGCCTGCGCGCCTGGTCGTCCACCCAGGTGGTGCAGAAGGTGGCCAGGTTCATCCTGGCGACGCCGTCGAGCATCAGCTCGTCGTGGACGATCTCGTAAGCGGCCTGGGGAAGCATCTCGCTCGCCGGAAATCCGCCCTTCGGCGCGGTCCGGCTGAGGCCGGGCAGAGCGAACAGGTCGTCGGGTCCTTCGGTGTCGGGCATGGATACGGCCTCCCGATTCGGCTCGTTGGTGTGCCTGGGCGGGTGCCGGAATCGGTAGGCCGAAACCGGCTGCGCTTGCCGTGCATTCATTGACCATCGAGGATGCCGACTGGTTGCCGGCGCCTGGTGGCTCCAGCTTGACACAATGCGGGGTCGGCGCGGCTGAGTTCTTGTATTCGCAGGTCGGACCAGTTCGGTATCGGCCGCTCGGCCCGTGGATTCGACTGAAGGACCGATCGGTTTGCGTTGTTGCCAACCGCGCCGACGCACTCGACGGCCACTGGACAGCAGATGGCGCGCAGCTCTCATGGAGTGCTGGCGGACCCGCTCGGCAACCACGGCGGGATCGTCTGCGAGGATCTATCGTCTCTGCTGATCGAGGCAACGGGGCGAGCGGTCCGAGCAGTCGCCCGGTGACAACCGGGGTGGTTGGCGGCAGGCTGTAGCCGCACGGAACGGATCGGCACCTGTCCACCGGACATGACAGTCGACGACGCGAAGAATCGAGGCGCGGGCATGATCGACGATCAACGCACCGCGGCGCTGCGCGAGCAGGTCGCCGGGTTGATGCCGCAAGCGAAAACCGATCTGGCCCAGCTCGTTTCGCTCAGGTCGGTGGCCGACCCCAAACAGTTTCCGCAAGAAGAGTGTGAGCGAGCGGCGCAGTGGGTGGCCGACGCCTTCGCCGCGGCGGGACTGACCAGGGTCGGTCTGCACGAAACACCCGACGGCAGTAAGGCCGTCATCGCCGCGCGCCCTGCGCCGGATGGCGCGCCGACGGTGCTGCTGTACTGCCATTACGACGTCCAGCCGCCGATGGACGAAGCGGCCTGGCGTACCCCGCCGTGGGAGCTGACGGAGAAGAACGGGCGGTGGTACGGGCGCGGCAGCGCCGACTGCAAGGGCAACATCATCATGCATCTCACGGCGTTGCGCGCGCTCGGCGCAGATCTGCCGCTCGGGGTGACCCTGGTCGCCGAGGGCTCCGAGGAGCAGGGCACCAGGGGACTGGAGCTTTTCGTCGAGGCCAATCCGGATCTCTTGCGGGCGGACGCGATTCTGATCGGCGACTGCGGCAACTTCGCGGTCGGCGTGCCGACCCTCACCGAGACATTGCGCGGCGGCGTGAATGTTGTGGTCACCATCGAAACCCTCGCGGGGGCCATGCATTCCGGCATGTTCGGCGGCCCGGCCCCGGACGCGCTGGCCGCACTGATCCATCTGCTCGCCTCGCTGCGCGACGAGCGCGGCAACACCACCGTCGCCGGACTGCCGAACGAGCAGGTCTGGCCGGGCGTCCAGTATCCGAGCGAGCAGTTCCACGCCGACGCGGGCGTCCTCAGCGGTGTCGACCTGACCGGCGACGGCACCGTCGCCGACATGCTCTGGGCGCGACCGGCTTTGACGGTGCTCGGCATCGACGCACCACCGGTGGTCGGTTCCTCCGCCGCGATCCCGCCGATCGCCCGCGCCCGCCTGAGCCTGCGCATCCCGCCGGGGACCGATCCGGGCCGGGCGCACGAAGCGCTCATCGCGCACCTGGAGGCGAACACGCCGTGGCACGCGAAGTTGACGGTCGAACTCGAAGGCATCGCCGCCCCATTCCGTTCCGGCACCGGCGGGCCTGCCCGCGCTGCGATGGAGGCGGCGCTGGCCGCGTCCTACGGTCGCCCCGCGACCACACAGGGCCAGGGCGGATCCATCCCGCTGTGCAACGTCTTCGCCGACACCTACCCGGGCGCGGAGATCATGCTGCTCGGGGTCGAGGAACCGGCATGCCTCATCCACGCGCCCAACGAGAGCGTGGACCCGAAGGAGATCGAGCGCATGGCGCTCGCCGAGGCGCTGTTTCTGGCGACCTACACCGGGTAACGGCTACAGCTCGGTGGCGTCCTCCGGTTCGAGCACCCGGAATTCGGTTCCGGCGGGCGCCATTTCGGCGAGGCGGCCGAAGTAGATGCCCTGCGCCTCCGGCACGATGATGCCGAAATGGATAGGCAAGGCGGTGCGCGGATTGACCGCGCGCACGTAGTCGACGGCCTCACTGACTCGCATCCACGGCGCGGCGGCGGGCGCGGCCAGCACGCCGACCGGGACCGGAGGCACCCACAGCGAGTCGCCCGGGTGGACAAGCTGAGCAGGATCGTCCGGAGTGCCCAGCTGAAAGACGGTGTTGTCGATCACCGGGATCTCGGGGTGGATGACGGCATGCCTGCCGCCGCCCCCGGTGATCTGGAGATCGCCGAGCGTGAGCACGTTGCCCGCGTGCACCGCCTCCCACTGCCCGCCGCGTTGCTGGGCCGTCTGCGGGTCGGACAGCAGCCGGGCGCCGGGGTTGGCCTCGACGAGCGCGTCGATCCGGTTCGGGTCGATGTGGTCGGGATGCTGGTGGGTGACAGCGATCGCGTCCAGGCCCGTGAGGCCCTCGAAACCGTGCGAGAAAGTGCCCGGGTCGAACAGAATCTTCTTGCCGCGCAGCTCGACGAGGAGACAGGAGTGACCGAAGTGGGCTATGCGCATTCCGCGATGCTAGTGCTGTGTTGAATTTGCCGCGCCTTCGCGCGGCGTGTTCGCGGCCCCCCGCAGTCTCGCATCCGACCATCCGCGACTCGCGACTACGTCGCATGCGCTGCGGACGGCCGGATGCGAGACGGGCCGCGAACGGCGCTCGTAAGACTCGCGCTGTGTTTGCGGACTTGCGCTGTGTTCTCGGCGACACGACGGGTTATTTTGTCCGACCCCGCGGATGCCGCTCGCGACCAGCACAACTAGGCTGCTCAGGTAACCCCCCAACCACTTGAGGAGCAACGCGTGGCACGAGTCGTGGTCGAGGTGATGCCGAAGGCCGAGATCCTGGATCCCCAGGGACAAGCCATCGTCGGCGCGCTCCCGCGCCTGGGATTCGAGGGCATCTCGGATGTGCGTCAGGGCAAGCGATTCGAACTCGACATCGATGACAGCGTCGACGACGAGGCGCTCGAGCAGATCGCCGAATCGCTGCTGTGCAACACGGTGATCGAGGAGTGGAAGGTGGTCCGCCTCTCATGACCGCGCGTATCGGGGTCGTCACGTTTCCCGGCACGCTCGACGATGTCGACGCCGCTCGGGCGGTGCGCCTGGCGGGTGCCGAGGCGGTCAGCCTGTGGCATGCCGACGCCGACCTGAAGAGCGTCGACGCGGTCGTCGTGCCCGGCGGCTTCTCCTACGGTGACTACCTGCGCGCCGGCGCTATCGCCCGGTTCGCCCCGGTGATGGGTGAGGTGGTGCGCGCGGCGACCGCGGGCCTGCCGGTGCTGGGTATTTGCAACGGCTTTCAGGTGTTGTGCGAGGCCGGGTTGCTGCCCGGCGCGCTCACCCGCAACGAGGGTCTGCACTTCATCTGCCGCGACGAATGGCTGACGGTGGAATCGGTGTCGACGGTGTGGACCTCCCGCTACGAGCCGGGCGCCCAGATCCTGGTCCCCCTCAAGTCCGGCGAGGGCCGCTACCAGGCCTCGGCCACCGTGCTCGATGAGCTGGAGGGTGAGGGCCGGGTGGTCTTCCGCTACGCGAGTGCGAACCCGAACGGTTCGCAGCGCGGCATCGCGGGTGTCGCGTCGGCCAACGGTCGCGTCGTCGGCCTGATGCCGCACCCCGAACACGCCACCGAGCCGCTGACCGGCCCGAGCGATGACGGCCTCGGCCTGTTCCTCTCGGTGCTGGACACTTTGGTCTCCGCTTAGTCTGCCGCCGATCGCGTATCGGGTGATTCGGTCGACGATGTCGAACTCGACGCCATCGGCCCGCGCGATGTAGCCGTGTTCGATCGCGGAAGAGGAGCCCGCGGAGCAGGAGTTGCGCGCGAATCGGTGCGCGCCGATACGCCGAACTCCTGCGATTGCTGGAAAACGTTTCTGTTGCGCCGGAGTAAGCTGTCGCAGGCTGATTCATCCGATGAAGGTACGGAGTGCATGATTCGGCATAGACCGCCCATTCCTGACGGCATGAATTAATCGACCGGATGAACGAATCGGCCGAATTGTCGGATTGTGGGCAAATGTGGCCAGGAGTCGCCCGAGCTACGCGCCGGACGGCTTTCGTCCCGGGGCGGTGCGTCGGTCCTGAGGCCCCGTTTGCCTAGGATCGCAGGCATGCCCGTTTCCACCACCGACGCCACGGCCACCGCGCTGTGCGCGTTCATCGATGAGTCGCCGTCGCCGTTCCATGTCTGCCGAACAGTCGCCGGCGAACTGGACGCTCGCGGCTTCACCCGGCTCGTCGAGTCGCAGCCCTGGCCCTCGGACGCACCGAGCAGGCACTACGTGGTGCGCGGCGGATCGCTGGTCGCCTGGGCCACGGCGGACTCCTCGGGTGCGACCCCGTTCCGGGTGGTCGGCGCACACACCGACAGTCCCAACCTGCGCGTCAAGCAGCACCCGGACCTGGTCTCCGCGGGCTGGCAGCTGGTCGGCCTGGAGCCCTACGGCGGCGCGTGGCTGAATTCCTGGCTGGATCGTGAGCTCGGCGTCTCTGGGCGGCTGAGCGTGCGCGAAGGAAACACGGTGCGCGAGCGGCTGGTTCGCATTGACGAGCCGATCCTGCGGGTGCCGCAACTGGCCATCCACCTCTCCGAGGACCGCAGAGGCGTCACGCTGGACCCGCAGCGTCATGTCAACGCGGTGTGGGGCGTCGGGTACGAGTCGGACGCGTTCCTGGATTTCGTGGCAGGCCGCGCCGAGGTCGACCCGGACGAGGTGCTCGGCTGGGAGCTGATGACCCATGACCTGACGCCGAGCAGGCTCGTCGGGCGCGACCAGGATCTGGTGAGCGCACCACGCCTGGACAACCAAGGCACCTGCTTCGCGGGACTGCGGGCGTTTCTCGCGGCGATCGACGAGCCGGGCGCGGCCATCCCGGTACTGGCCATGTTCGACCACGAGGAGGTCGGCAGCCAGTCCGATCGCGGAGCGCAGTCGGATCTGCTTCCCACCGTGTTGGAACGCATCGTGCTCGCGCGCGGCGGCGGACGCGCCGACTATCTGGCCGCGTCGGCCGGTTCGGTGTGCGCGTCCGGCGACATGGCGCACGCGACGCACCCGAACTACCCGGAGCGGCACGAGCCCGCGCACCGGATCGAGGTGAACGGGGGACCGGTGCTGAAGGTCAACCAGAACTTGCGTTACGCCACCGACGCGGCGGGCGCGGGAGCGTTCGCGCTGGCCTGCGCGCAGGCCGGAGTTCCGTTGCAACGCTACGTGCATCGCGCCGACCTACCCTGCGGCTCCACCATCGGCCCGATGACCGCGGCCCGCACCGGCATGCCGACGGTCGACGTCGGGGCGCCGCAGCTGGCGATGCACTCGGCGCGTGAGCTGATGGGCGCGGCGGATGTCCCGGCCTACGCGGCGGCGCTGGCCGCCTTCCTCACACCTGAGGTCACGGGGCGGTAGGTGGCGACCGCGATCACGAAGACCCCGAGGGTGGCCAGCACGTAGCTGCTTCCGATGATCTGCTGCCACCATGCCCAGTCCAGCTCGCGGTCGGTGGAGTGCGGCAGCAGCCAGTGCGGGCCGATCAGGAGTAACACGGTGAACGCCGCGACGGTACTGATCAGACGGGGCCCGCGCCTGCCGCGCACCATCGTGTCAGCGGTGACCACCAGCGCGGGCGCGATCCATACCCAGTGGTGCGACCAGGACACCGGTGAGACCAGCAGCACGGCGGCGGCGTTCACCAGCAGCGCCGCGACGGTGGCGCCCGCGCCGATCAGCCTGCGCATCCACACCGCGGCGAGGGCGACGGCGATCAGCGAGAGCGAGATCCACAGCAGGGTGGCCACCGAATTGGTGACGCCTAGACGGAATGTCATCCCTTTGATGGACTGGTTGCCCGCGAAATAGGGCGGGCCGATCCGGTCGGTGTCGGCGAGGGCGTGGAACCAGTACTCCGCCGAGTCGCTCGGGAACAGCACGAATCCGATGCCGACCGCCGCGATCGCGGACACGATGAGCGTGCCTGCCGCCTTCCAGTCCTTGCGAATCAGGAAGTACAGCAGATATCCGGCTGGGATCAGCTTCACCGACACCGCGATGCCGATCAGCATGCCACGCGGCCACGACGGCTTGCGCACCAGGCAATCCAGTGTGATCGCGGCCATCAGCACCAGATTGATCTGGCCGAAGCCGAACGTCTGGCGGATCGGCTCGAAGAACTGCGCCAGTGCTACCGCGCCGATGACCGATGTCAGGGCGGCCGGCCTGGACAGTTCAGGGCGGATGCGCGCGAGCACCAGCCACACCGTGATACCCAGACTCAGTACGGAACTGGCGACCACCAGGACCTCGGCGATCGGCAGCGGCATCAGGGCAAGCGGAGCGAAGAGCAGAACGGCCAGCGGGGGATAGGTGAACGGCAGCCCGATTCCGAGGACGGGCGGCATCGGGCCGTACAACTCGCGACCGTCCAGCCAGGCCTGGGCGCCGTTGCGATAGACCCGGAGATCGATGAAGCCGTGCCACCAGTGCGCCAGCAGCGAGACGAGCGCTGACACCGCGAATAGCGCAATGGCGGCAATCAGCCAGCGCACCTGAGGCGACGAAAGGTTCAGCGATGCGGTGCGGGTGGTAGACGTGGAATCCGCGCTCCCGGCGCGAGCGGCGTCGGCGGCGACCGGTTGCTCACCCGGATTCGCAACCCCCGATCCTTCTTTCACCGGCTCAGAGTAGCCGGTCGGTTCGGCCGCCCGGCCGGTTGACCCGCATGGCTACGTCCACCCGACATGCCGCGGGGGTGGTCACGGACCATGGCCGGTGCCGCTGCCGCGCCCTCAGCTGCGCGGCGCCCACCCCCTGCCTCTAGACTTACCCACAGGCATCTCGCCGCAACCCAGTGACAACGCTCGTCGCTTCGCTGAGTTCGCCCACCCCGCCGGCTCCGCCGGCTTGCCGACCCCCTGCCCGGCCGAAAGGACCCTGGTACTCCGTGACTCCGCAGGTCGACACCGTCAGCGCAGCCGCAGCAAACCCCGATGTGTCGCAACCCCACAAAGAACTAGGCCTCAAGGACGACGAGTACGCCCGCATCAAGGAAATCCTTGGTCGCAGGCCGACCGACGCCGAGCTTGCGATGTACTCCGTCATGTGGAGCGAGCACTGCTCCTACAAGTCTTCGAAGGTGCACCTGCGTTACTTCGGCCAGACCACCACGGACGAGATGCGCAAGTCCATGCTCGCCGGTATCGGCGAGAACGCGGGCGTGGTCGACGTCGGCGATGGTTGGGCGGTCACCTTCAAGGTGGAGAGCCACAACCACCCCTCCTACGTCGAGCCGTACCAGGGCGCGGCCACCGGGGTCGGCGGCATCGTGCGCGACATCATGGCGATGGGCGCGCGTCCGATCGCGGTGATGGACCAGCTGCGCTTCGGTGCGGCGGACGCGGCCGACACCCGTCGCGTGGTGGACGGCGTGGTGCGCGGCGTCGGCGGCTACGGCAACTCACTCGGCCTGCCGAACATCGGGGGCGAGACCGTGTTCGACGCCTCCTACCAGGGCAATCCGCTGGTGAACGCGCTGTGCGCAGGCGTGATGCGGGTCGAGGACCTGCACCTGGCCTTCGCCTCCGGGACCGGCAACAAGATCATCCTGTTCGGCGCGCGCACCGGCCTGGACGGCATCGGCGGCGTTTCGGTACTCGCCTCGGACACCTTCTCCGATGAATCGGATCCGGCTTCGGAAGGGTCGCTTGCGGGCCCCGACCGGCAGCGCAGCCGCAAGAAGTTGCCCTCGGTGCAGGTCGGTGACCCGTTCACCGAGAAGGTGCTCATCGAGTGTTGTCTCGAGCTGTACGCGGCGAAGCTTGTCGTCGGCATCCAGGACCTCGGCGGCGCCGGATTGTCCTGCGCCACTTCCGAGCTCGCGGCCGCTGGTGACGGCGGCATGCACATCGAACTGGACAAGGTTCCGCTGCGCGCGGCCAACATGACCCCCGCCGAGGTGCTCTCCAGCGAATCGCAGGAGCGCATGTGCGCGGTGGTCAGCCCGGAGAACGTGGACGCGTTCATGGCTGTTTGCCGCAAGTGGGACGTGCTGGCCACCGTGATCGGCGAGGTCACCGACGGCGACCGGCTCGTGGTCACCTGGCACGGCGAGACCGTCGTCGACGTGCCGCCGCGCACCGTCGCGCACGAGGGCCCGGTGTACGAGCGCCCGGTTCAGCGCCCCGACGGGCAGGACGCGTTGATCGCCGACACCCCCGACAAGCTGACCCGGCCGAAAACCGCCGATGAACTGCGCGCCACGCTGCTGCAGATGATCTCCAGCCCGCAGCTGTGCAGCCGCAAGTGGATCACCGAGCAGTACGACCGCTACGTGCGCGGCAACACCGTGCTCGCCGAGCACGCCGACGCGGGCGTCATCCGGATCGATGAGGCGACCGGCCGCGGCATCGCACTGGCTACCGACGCCTCCGGCCGCTACACCAAGCTGGACCCCTACACCGGTGCACAGCTCGCGCTGGCCGAGGCATTCCGCAATGTCGCCACCACCGGCGCGACTCCGAAGGCGGTCACCAACTGCCTCAACTTCGGTTCGCCGGAGGACCCGGGCGTGATGTGGCAGTTCCAGCAGGCCGTGCGCGGTCTCGCGGATGGCTGTGTGGCGCTGGGCATTCCGGTCACCGGCGGCAATGTGAGCTTCTACAACCAGACCGGCCGGACCGCGATCCTGCCGACCCCGGTGGTCGGCGTGCTCGGTGTGCTCGACGACGTGCACCGCCGCATTCCGAACGGGCTCGGCCTGGAGCCGGGCGAGACGCTGATCCTGCTCGGCGATACCCGCGACGAGTTCGGCGGCTCCATCTGGTCGCAGGTCGCGCACGACCACCTCGGCGGCGTCCCGCCGCGGGTCGACTTCGCCCGCGAGCAGTTGCTCGCCGAGGTCCTCACCGCCGGTTCGCGCGACGGCATGATCAGTGCGGCGCACGACCTTTCGGAGGGCGGGCTCGCACAGACCATCGTCGAGGCCGCGCTGGCCGGTGAGACCGGTTGCCGCATCCTGCTTCCCGAGGATGCCGACCCGTTCGTCATGCTGTTCTCCGAGTCGACGGGCCGGGTGCTCGTTGCCGTGCCACGTTCGGAGGAGACCAGGTTCACCCGCATGTGCACCGCCCGCGAACTGCCGTGGGTGCGCATCGGCGTGGTCGACCAGGGGTCGGATTCGGTCGAGGTGCAGGGCCAGTTCTCGATCACCATGGACGAGTTGCGTGCCGCGCACGAGGGCACACTGCCGAAGCTGTTCGGCGCAGGCACTATCTGAAAGCGCTTGCTGGAACGCCGACCTGGGCGAGCCCGGATCCCTCGACTGCCGGGCCCGCCCAGGTGCGTGGTCAGGCGACGGATGGGGGTAGTTGCCGTGCCTTGGCAGATGGCCTCCGCGGTGGTGTTCTCCGCCGTCGCGCGGTGTGATCCCTGTCGACGGCGTCCGTGTCGCGGCCGGGCAACGTGTCGGGCCGTCCGTGGCGACCGCCATACTGGTCGAGTGCTGGAGACCGCCACGACCATGCAGAGGCTGCGTAAGCGCGGCATCGGGGTCGTCCGGCGCGCCGAGGAGATCATCGACCTGAACTACGTCGGCCTTGTGGTCGCGACGGTATTTTTCGCGCTGTCGGTGACGCCGTCGCTGCTGCCGCGTGACTGGCTGTTCCAGGGGTTGATCAGCGGGGTCAACGCCGCGCTCGGGTACGGCGTCGGCTGTCTGCTGGAATGGTTGTTCCGGCTGTGGGTGCGGCCGCGGCTGAAGATTCCCGCGCCGCCCACCTGGGTGCGCTACGCAGTGAAGTCGGCCATCCTGTTCACCGCCGCGCTGAGCGCCGCGCTCATGCTCGTGCAGTCGGCACGCTGGCAGCGCGAGATCACCGCGCTGATGGGCATGGAGGGCACCACCACGCCCGCCTACCTGCGCACGGGTCTGCTGAGCGTGGCGATCGGCGCCGCGGTGGTCGCGGTGTACCGGACGGGGCGCGAGATCATCCTGTTCGTGGCTCGTCTGCTCAACCGGTGGGTGCGGGTGCCGCGTGAACTGGCGCCGGCGGCGGGGTTCCTCGTGCTGGTCGTGCTGGCCGTGACGATCTTCAACGGCGTGGCCTCGCGGGCGTTCTTCGCGGTGGCCAACTCGGCGTTCAGCGTGCGCAACGACCACAACTCGGAGAACGCGGTCCAGCCGCGGCAGCCGGAGCGCTCGGGCAGCCCGGCCTCGCTGGCGAAATGGGAGACACTCGGGTTCGAAGGTCGGTGGTTCGTCTCCCACGGCCCCACCGCGAGTCGCATCACCTCGGTCACCGGCAGGCCGGCCGAGGAACCGATCCGGGCCTACGTCGGTCTGGAATCCGCAGGAGATGGCGAGGAACAGGCCGAGCTGGCGGTGTCCGAGCTGGAACGGACCGGAGCGTTCGACCGGAAGGTGCTCGTGGTGGTCACCACGACCGGGACCGGGTGGGTGAACTCCATGGCGACCGGCGCGATCGAGTACATGTACGGCGGCGACACCGCCATCGTGGCCACGCAGTACTCGTATCTGCCCAGTGTGCTGTCGTTCCTTGCCGACCGTGGCAAGGCGACGGCCGCGGGTAAGCGCCTGTTCGACGCGGTGTACCTGCACTGGACGGCGCGACCGCCGCAGCTGCGGCCGAAGCTGCTGGTGTATGGGGAGAGCTTGGGTTCGGAGGGGTCCGAGGCCGCGTTCGACGGTTTGGCCGATCTGCGGACCAAGGTGGACGGCGCGCTGTGGGTCGGCCCGCCGAACTCGAACCGCTTATGGAAGCAGTTCGTTTCGCGCCGCGATCCGGGCTCGCGCGAGGTCGAGCCGCTGTACGCGGACGGGCTCGTCGTCCGGTTCGCCTCCGACAGCGCCGATCTGGCGCGGCCCTCGTCGGAATGGCGGCCGCCGCGCATCGCGTACCTGCAACACGCCTCCGACCCGATCGTCTGGTGGTCGCCGGATCTGATCTTCTCGCAGCCGGATTGGCTGTCCGAGCCGCGTGGGTCGGACGTGTCTTCGCAAATGCGCTGGTGGCCGTTCGTGACGTTCTGGCAGGTCGCCGCCGATCTCACCAACGCTCAGGGCGTCACCGACGGTCACGGGCACCGCTATGGCAGCCTGGTGCTTGACGGCTGGGCGGCCATCGCGGCGCCACCGGACTGGACCGCGGAGATCTCCGAGCGGATCCGGGTCGAGCTGGAGGCCGCGGAGGACTACGAGCGGACGATCAAGTGAGCCGCCTGCGTGTCGCGGGAACGGCCGCGGCTGTTGCCGTTCCGCTGGCCTGGAGCAACTGGGTGCTGCCCCGGCTCGGGCTCGGCATCCGTGGCCGGACCGCCGCCAACGCGGGTTTCGCCACCGGATACGCGCTGGCGCTGCACGGCAGGCCGAACTGGTGCGCGTCGCGTGGTGTGCGCTACGGGTTGGTCTCGGCCTCGGTGGTCGCCGCCGGTTACGCTGCGACCCTTGCCATTCCGTCGGTGCGGCATCGTCTGGGGGAATTCGCCGATCGGAGTCCTGAGGTGTCGGCCGCGGAGTGGGTTGCCGTGCACATCCCGATCGGCACCGTCTACAGCGAGGAACTCGTCTTCCGCGCCACCTTGGATCCCCTACTGGACAAGACTTTCGGCACACGAGTCGGTGCGCTGCTCGGCGCGGCGACCTTCGGGCTGTGGCATATTGCGCCCGCGCGTGCGGCGGGTGACAGTGTGCCCGCCACCATTGCCGCGACCTCGGTGGGCGGCTTCGTGCTCGGCCGACTGCGCCGTCGCGCCGAGAGCGCCACAGCCCCGGCTTTCCTGCATCTGGCCGTCAATGCCGGTGGAGCGGCCGCTTCTCGGCTCGCCCGTCGTCTCGGTTCGTTCCGCAGGGGCTGAACCGGAGCGACGGCGTTCGATATCGAGGACCGTTCGGTAGTCGGGTCCGCTCGCTGTCGTGCTGGTTTCGTCATCGTGCGGGAACGTGGGCGGCGATCAGATCTCCGCAGGTCTGCCGGGTCCTGACCGTGCACGCCGCAGCGGCGCACTCAGTCGTATCAGGCGGGGTCGTGTCTGAGCGTGGTCGGCGGTCGGCCGACGTTGTGCGGAATTCGGTCATAGGTCAGTAGCGATTCCGCGAGCAGTTGCGCACATCGCTCCCATGTGGGTACAGTGTGCGCATAGAGGAACGGCGTACGCGCCGACTGGAAGAAATTGGGAGCAAAACGATGTCGAACACTGTGAGCTGGGACGTGGCGGGCGATTGGAATGTCCGAGGGAGTTGGGGGACCGTGGACTCGTCCGGTCGCCGGTTCTCCGTCGCACGGTGGCAGGCGCGGCTCGATGAGCTGCGTGCCGCGCACCACGTACCCGGCGCATCGCTCGCCGTGCTGGTCGACGGACAGATCTACGAGATCGCCAGTGGCGTCTTGCACCGAGGAACCGGAGCGGCCGTGACGAACGACTCGGTGTTCCTGTGCGGCTCGGTCGCCAAGGTCTACACCGCGACGATGATCATGCGGCTCGTGGACCTGGGCAAGCTCGACCTCGACGCTCCGGTCGTCGGCGTGCTGCCCGAGTTCGGCACACCCGACCCGGAGGCGACGCGGCGGATCACGATCCGGCAGCTGCTCAGCCACACCGGCGGCGTGACAAACGATTTCAACCACGACACCGGCCGTGGTGACGAATGCCTCGCCGAATATGTCAGGGCTGCACGGGATGTCGCGCTGGACTGCGCGCCGGGAACGGCGATGTCCTACGGCAGCCTCGGCTACGTGGTGCTCGGTCGGGTGATCGAAGTGCTTACCGGCAAGACCTGGGATCAGGCGGTACACGACCTGCTCGCCACCCCGCTGGGACTCGGGCGTCTGGTGACCCTGCCGGAGCAGGCGCTGCGGTTTCGCGTCGCCATGAGCCACCTCGGCGAGCCGGGCGCCGACCCGGATCCCGCGCCGGAGTGGGACCTCATGCCCCGCTCGGTCGCGCCGGCCGCGCGGGTGATCAGCTCGGCGGGCGACATGGTCCGCTTCGCCCGCATGCACCTCGATGGTGGGCTCGCCGCCGACGGCACCCGGGTTCTTTCCGCCGAGTCCGTCACGGCCATGCAGCATCGCGAGATCGACGTCCCGGACAAGTGGACGGTCAGCGCCGACGGCTGGGGTCTCGGCTGGACCCTGTACGACTGGGACGGCGTCAAAGGATTCGGCCACGACGGCGCCGCAATCGGCCAGTACGCCTATTTGCGGGCGGTACCGGAGGCGGGGGTCGCGGTTGCTCTGCTCACCAACGGTGGTGGCGCACGCCAGCTGTACGCGGCACTGTTCCGCGAGCTGCTCGCCGAGTTGGCGGACGTCCGTATGCCCGACGCGTTCGGCCCGGCCGACCCGCCGGTCGCGGTGGACATCGCCCCGTTCGTCGGCACCTACCGGCGCGCCGGAGTTGTCATCACCGTCACCGAACGTGCCGATGGCACCGGCCACATGCGCTACGAATTCGTCGACGGCATGGCGGGCGTGTCGCCGACACTGAGCATGGAACTGACTCCGGTCTCGCCCACCGTGTTCGCAGCCTCCGGCGCAGGGCCGTCTTTCAGCGAGGACTACATGCCGGTCGTCTTCGCCACCCTCGCCGACGGCACCGAATGCTGCTACGTCGGCATGCGGGCTACTCCGAAGCAGTCAACCGAGACTGCCTGACCGCCGCCACCACGCCCCCTGCGCCGACCGAGCTGCGCAGGGGGTCGGTTACGTCTGGCTTGCGATACACCGGATGCGTTGCTGGACCGCATCCTCGGGGCTGATCCCGGACCAGCGATTTGTACCGCGGCCTTCGGGCTGTAGCGCACATCGAGCTGTCGCGCCGAGGGCGGAAACGCGCGTTCCTGACCGGTGCAGCCCGCCGCACATTCGCCACGAGCCCGCCGACGCGATGAGTTTCCTCGTTCGGTTGCGGGTTTCGCACGTGGTAGAGCTAACTTGTGGCGTGATGCTCTTGCGTTGCAGCAGAACACGTTTCACTGATCCGGCGACCGGTCCGGCTTTCGAATTACGTCACTTGTTGTTCACGCAATGTGGTGAGCGTTGTCTGCAACCTGTCAACGAGACAGACGTACTGTCCCTCTGTGCCTCGCACTGAATACCGAAAGTGTGTGTGCTCGAGCAACATCCACGGTGGCGGTTGACGAGGCCGAGCTCCTGATCTGTCCGACGAGTGACGACCTGCATCGGGGGTGACCGAGGACGATGAGTTCGAAATGGGATGAGGACTCTCATGCACACCTGCTCCGCGGCGGCGAGATTCGTCGCGTCGTCATGATCCACCTCGACAGTGCCGGGTTTCGACGGCGCCACACCTCGAGAATCGATCTGAACCAGATCTTCGATGAGTTGATCCGGTTGCGGCTGCGATTGGCCGATGTCGGACCGTGGCCGCGGCGCGCAGTCTGGCTGGCATTGATTCTGTTGGCGCTCTTCGTCTTTCCTGGTGCTGTGGGTGCGGTGGCCACCGCGCAGCAGCAGGCGGCCTCGGCCGGTAGTGCGTCCGAGGTCGACGGGCTGAGTTGGATGAACATCAAGGACTCGTCCGGCGTTCCACTGGCCAACTATCTGTTCGCCAGCGATCATGGCGGCCCGCTGAACCCTGGCGCCACAATCGTGTGGGCGGTGGTCGGTCTGGAGTTCATCGGCTACCTCGCCATTGTCACAACGGCGATTTGGTTGATCGGGTACGCGTTGAGTTTCCGGTGGCTGGACATGTTCTCCTCCGCGCTGCGCGGAGTGGCGGATGCGTTGACCGGCCAAGTGGCGACACCGTTGGTGTTGGTGACAGCTGCGGCGATCGGGGCGTTCTTCGTGGCGTGGTTCATCGTGCGGGGCTATCACGCGAAGGCCGCGATGCAGGTGGTGACGATGGTCGGGGTCGCGATAGTGGGGCCGGTGTTCCTGGCTGAGCCGCTGGAGGATGTGCTGTCCTCGCACGGCTTGCTGGCGCAGGGCCGCGATCTGGGTATTTCGGTGGCGGCCGGTTTGAATGGCAATGGCAACCCGAATCCGAACCAGTTGGTGGCGACGATGCAGGGGAATCTGGCCGATAATTTCGCCCGGCGTCCGCTACAGGTGTGGAACTTCGGGCATGTGGTCGACGAGCGGCCCGCGTGCCGGTCGGTGTGGTCGGCGGGCGTGCTGTCCGGTGACGACGACCGGGTGAAGAACGGTATGAAGGCATGCGGGGACGCGGCCGCGCACGCCAAGGCCGCGAACCCGAGTATGGGCCAGATCGGCACCGGGCTGATGTTGTTGGTCTGTGGCGGGATCCTGTTGTTGTTCGCGGCCTACCTCGGTATCAAGGTCATCAAGGCCGCCTTGGACACGATCTACCACGGGTTCATGTCGATCTTCGGGTTCGCCGCGGGCGGATTCGTCTACGGTCCGAGCCAGACATTCCTGGTCCGTAATATCGTCGACAGTTTCATCGCCGCCGCACGGATGACCGCCTACACCATCTTCCTCGGTGTCTATCTGCTGTTCATGGGCAACCTGTTCCAGCAGGCCCGCGGGCAGGTGATGGCGGTGATCGTCATCGCGGGCGCCGTCGAAATCATCGCGATCTCACAGCTGAAACGCCTCTCCCATAGCCTCACCAGCGGCAATGACTGGATTGCCAATCGATTCGCGCTCGCGGTGCAAGGCGGTCAGGTCAAATCCGCGAGTAGCGGTGGCGCGGCCCTCGGCATGGGCACGTCCCATGCCGCCAGCTCCGGCCGTGGGTTGGTTACCGGACTCGCGGCACTCAACACCATCAACTCCTCACCGGCCGCGGCATGGCTCGCCGCGGGAACGACCAACCCCCTCAACCCGCAGGCACGCGGACGCAGACGGATTGATCTGGCCAACGTCGAAATCGCACCGATGCGGCGGGAATCGCACATCTGGGGCCAGCTGGCCCGGACGAACTGGCGAGTGCTGGCCGTGGACGCCGCTGCCGGCTTCGGCGGAATGCGCACCGAACTCGGGGTGGCGAACGCACTGAAACGCTTGGAAGACAGCAAAATCCCCGACGCGCAGCTGCCCAGTGCCCTGATTTCTGCTGGTGGGAGCCGCGAACACGTCAGCAATGCGATACGGGCCCTGAGTACCCAGAAGTCGACGACGTCGCAGAGCCAGAATAGTTTCAAGCCACTACAGAAGGCCGTTGCGGCGGCACGCGCCGTGGAAAATCATGTGGACGACCCTGCACGCAGGGCCTTCGCCGCGCAGGCTGTGATCGCGGCGAACAGCTTCGCCAGAAACACCAGCGCGCCACCACCGGGTGCGCCCATCGATCACCGTTTCATCGAAACCGTTGAGCGGAACTGGCATTCGGACCGAGCGCTGCGTACCGCGATCACGCCTGATGAATGGAACGGCGTCGGTCGCGCCACGCGCTGGGAAATCGGGCAGCGGGTGGCGCGGATGCACCGCGATGCCACCCAGGCCTACCACGCCGATCAATCCGAGCTGAACCGTGCACGGCTGATGGAGTCGACCCGACGAATTTCCAACCTCGACCATATGGATCCCGGTGGTGGGCTCGACCCATGGGACGCGTGAACCGGCAGGGCCGTCAGCGGTAACGTCGGCGAGGTGACGCGACGAGGGACAGTGGCCCCAGGGGAGCTGCGGGCCGCGGTGGCGGCGGTGAGCACATGGCTGCGGGACGACACCGCACCGGCCCCCGCGCGCACCGAACTCGCGGCGGCGGTACGCACCACCGCGCGCACCCTTGCCGCGAACGCCCCTGGGCACTCGGTGGAGGTCCGCGTTCCCCCCTTCGTCGCGGTGCAGTGCATCGAGGGTCCGCGGCATACCAGGGGAACCCCGCCGAACGTGGTGGAGACCGATCCGCGCACCTGGCTGTTGCTGGCCACCGGCCTGCTGGAGTTCGACGCGGCGGTGAATTCCGGTGCGGTCAGCGCCTCCGGACGCCGAGCAGCCGAGGTGGCGCACTGGCTGCCGTTCGTCCGAGCCACCAGTGACTGACCCGCGAACGGAGCGAACCGATTGCGCGCTCCGCTGTGTCGACTGTTCGCTCGCTGCGCTCGCTCATGCCTGGACGCGATTGCCGCGGTGCAGTCCCTTGTGGTCGTAGAAGCGGGTGACCACAGCGCCGAACACCAGTCCGATCGCAAGGCCGAAGACCGCCATCCACACCCCGCGCGACAACCCCGCGTCGAAATCGGCATCGAAGTAGAGGATCGACCGCACACCGAGGAACACCTGGTGCATCGGCTCGAACGAGGCCAGCCAGCCGAAGTACTTCGGCGTCGCCTCGATCGGCACGGTGCCACCGGAGGAGGGCAAGCCGAGGATGACGAACAGGATCAGGTTCACCAGCAATCCCGCCGAGCCGATCGACGCGAGCATGGACAGCCCGGTCGCCCCCACCGCGATGATGGCCAGCGCGCTGTAGAGGTACAGCGCGAGCGGATGGTCGATCGGCATGTCCAGCAGCTCGCCGACGATCAGGAACACCGCCGAGACGATGTTCGCGGCCACCACCAGCACGCCCCACTTGATCAGCAGCGTCTTGAAGCGTGAGATCGGCGTTGGCGGATAGTGCACATACCACGGCCCGTATTCGGTGGGCACGAAACCGAGTTGGGCATCGATCATGGTGTGGATGACCATCGCGCCGACCACGCCGGCCAACAACAGCAGCAGCGCATAGAAGAATGCGATGAGGCCCTGCCCGGTGCCGTCGGGCAACGGATGGTACTGCTGCACCACCACTTGCACCGGCTGTGCGAGCGCGACCCGGGTGGCGCCGGATAGTTCGGGCGAGGGCGGGCTGCCCGGCCGCGGCGCGAGCTGGGCGTTCACCTGATCAATCAGCTGCTTGCCGACCTGCTTGTTCACCTCGGTCAGCGCCTCGTTGCCGACCCGGAGCACGATCTGGGTGCCGAACGCTCCGGTGCGCGGGTTGGTCTGCAACGTGATGATCGGCCGCTGGATGTCCCCGGGTATGACACTGCCCACACCGAGAATGCCGAGCCGCTTGCTGAAATCGCTCGGGACGACGATCGTGCCGTAGACCTGCCCGGACTGCATCTGCCGCTCGGCCTCGTTGATGCTGATCACCCGCAGATCGACCTTGTCGGACGGCACGCCATGCGCCAGCGCGTCGGTGATCTGGTTGCCGAAGTTCACTTGCCGCGGCTTGTCCGCGGTCCCGATGGTGTCGCCGACATCCTGGTTCACCAGCGCGATCGGGAAGTCGTGCAGGTTCTTTTCCGGATCGATGACGTAGTCGAGATACATGATGCCGAGCAGTGCCGTCAGTAGTGTCAGCACGCCGATCGGGGCGAGCACCATACGAGCCCAAGGTCTGCGCACTGCGGCCGCGGCCGACCCCGTCCTGCCCGTGTCGTCCGTAGTCGTCACGGTGCGCACGGTAACAGTTGTGGGTGTCGGAAATCTGTAGGTATACCGGGCGGATTGCTGCTCGGATGCGGTGGCGGTGATCGTCCGCGGGCATTCACCCGTAGAATGAAATCTGCCCCCAGCCCGCCCGAACAGGGAGCAAACGGTGACCAACGCCGAATTGCCGGTCGACAGCATTTCCGCCACCTCGCTTACCGCCGCCCCGGACGTGGACGAGAACGAGCCACGCGAGGAGTGTGGTGTGTTCGGAGTCTGGGCGCCGAGTGAAGAAGTGGCGAAGCTCACATATTACGGCCTGTACGCATTGCAGCACCGTGGGCAAGAGGCAGCGGGCATCGCGGTGTCGGACGGGTCGCAGATCCTCGTATTCAAGGATCTCGGTCTGGTCAGCCAAGTGTTCGACGAGCAGACGTTGGCCGCCATGCCGGGCCACATCGCCGTCGGTCACTGTCGCTACTCCACCACCGGGGGAGTGACCTGGGAGAACGCCCAGCCCATCTTCCGCACCACCGCGGTCGGTTCCGGACTTGCCTTGGGACACAATGGCAATCTGGTCAACACTGCCGAATTGGCAAGCCGCGCAAGAGAGCTCGGCCTGCTCGCGGCCACCGTCCTGCACGGGCGTCCGCAGCCCGCCGCGGCGACCTCGGACTCGGACGTGATGACCGCGCTGCTCGCGCACGCCGCGGCGGACTCCAGCATCGAGCAGGCCGCCATGGAACTGCTGCCCACCCTGAAGGGCGCGTTCTGCCTCACCTTCATGGACGAGCACACGCTGTACGCCGCGCGCGACCCGCACGGTGTGCGGCCGCTGTGCCTCGGCAGGCTGGAGCGTGGCTGGGTCGTTGCCAGTGAGACCGCCGCGCTGGACATCGTCGGCGCCGCGTTCGTGCGCGAGATCGAGCCGGGTGAACTGCTGGCGATCGATGCCGATGGCGTGCGCTCGATGCGCTTCGCCAACCCGGAGCCGAAGGGCTGCGTCTTCGAGTACGTGTATCTGGCCAGGCCGGACAGCACCATCGCGGGCCGCTCCGTGCACGCCACCCGGGTGGAGATCGGTCGCCGCCTCGCGAAGGAGCATCCGGTCGAGGCGGATCTGGTGATCCCGGTGCCGGAGTCCGGCACCCCCGCCGCCGTCGGCTACGCACAGGGTTCGGGTGTTCCCTACGGCCAGGGACTGATGAAGAATGCTTACGTCGGGCGTACCTTCATCCAGCCGAGCCAGACCATCCGTCAGCTGGGCATCCGGCTCAAGCTCAACCCGCTGCGCGAGGTCATCCGCGGCAAGCGCCTGATCGTCGTGGACGACTCCATCGTCCGCGGCAACACCCAGCGCGCGCTGATCCGGATGCTGCGTGAGGCGGGCGCGCTGGAGATCCACGTGCGGATCGCCTCGCCGCCGGTGAAGTGGCCGTGCTTCTACGGCATCGACTTCGCCTCGCGGGCGGAGCTGATCGCCAACGGCGCGGGCACGGAAGGCAGCTTCGAGGACATGGTCGA
Organism: Nocardia sp. NBC_01730; assembly: GCF_035920445.1. Taxonomy (NCBI): domain Bacteria; kingdom Bacillati; phylum Actinomycetota; class Actinomycetes; order Mycobacteriales; family Nocardiaceae; genus Nocardia; species Nocardia sp. NBC_01730. The sequence goes on from NZ_CP109162.1 coordinate 6,602,002, forward strand.
GGGCGTGCGCCGGTCGATCGGCGCCGACACGCTCGGCTACATCTCCACCGAGGGCATGATCGCCGCGACCGAGCAGCCACGCTCCCGGCTGTGCTGCGCGTGCTTCGACGGCGACTACCCGATCCCGCTGCCCACCGAGGCCGCTATCGGCAAGAACGTGCTCGAAGGCATGCTGACCGGGCAATCGGAGTCAACGTTGCTGAGCGAGAACGCGAATGCGAGCGCGCTGAGCCGTCCGTGAACGCGCCAGGACATCGCAGGTCTGTCCCCAAGCGGGGACCGAGGCCGATTCGGCGACGCTTCGCTTCAGGGCGATGAACGAGCAGGGTGGTCGTGGTCGCGTGCTGCGGGCGCCGCGGCAAGAGTGCACGCGACGTCTGGTGGCGGCCGGTGCCCGACCAGTTGGAACAGCGCCCCCGCCGGGCCAGGATACCTGGACTGTTCAGCGCGAATATCGCGGACTGATGGCCCGCATTACGGTTCGCTCCGCCGGATTGTCAAGAGGGTGAGCCAACACCGGTGCGGGGTCGTTATCCGACTCCGGTAGCGTGAGCAGGCATCTATCCGCCGATTCGGTTTGGAGCTCTCCCCGATAATGACTGAACAGACCCCCAGTGGTGGTGCCTCGTACGCCGCGGCCGGCGTGGACATCGAGGCAGGTGACCGCGCAGTCGAGTTGTTCGGACCATTGGCGAAGAAGGCGACCCGGCCCGAGGTGCAAGGTGGCCTCGGAGGTTTCGCCGGACTGTTCGCGCTGAAGGGAGGCTACCGGGAGCCGCTGCTCGCGGCCTCCACCGACGGCGTCGGTACCAAGATCGCGGTCGCGCAGGCGATGGACAAGCACGACACCATCGGCTTGGACTTGGTCGCGATGGTGGTGGACGACCTCGTGGTATGCGGCGCGGAACCGCTGTTCCTGCAGGACTACATCGCCATCGGCAAGGTCGTACCGGAGAAGGTCGCCGAACTCGTCTCGGGCATCGCCGAGGGTTGTGTGCGCGCGGGTTGCGCGCTGCTCGGCGGTGAGACCGCCGAACACCCCGGCCTGATGGACTCGGACGACTACGACCTGTCCGCGACCGGTGTCGGCGTGGTCGAGGCCGATGCGGTGCTCGGCCCGGACCGGGTCCGCCCCGGCGACGTCGTGATCGCGATGGGGTCCTCCGGCCTGCACTCCAACGGCTACAGCCTGGCCCGCAAGGTGCTGCTCGACATCGACCGCATGTCGCTGACGGGGCACGTCGAGGAATTCGGCCGCACCCTCGGCGAGGAGCTGCTCGAGCCGACCAGGATCTACGCCAAGGACTGCCTCGCGCTGATCGCCGAGACCGACGTGCGCACCTTCGCACACGTCACCGGCGGCGGGCTGGCGGCCAACCTGGCCAGGGTGCTGCCGCCCGGCATGGTGGCCGAGCTGGACCGCGGCACCTGGACCCCGGCGTCGGTGTTCAAGATGATCGCGCAGCGCGGCCGGGTGGAGCGGGCCGAGATGGAGAAGACATTCAACATGGGAGTCGGCATGGTCGCTGTCGTCGCCCCGGAGGACGTCGACCGGGCGCTCGCCGTGCTGACCGCGCGGCACATCGAGTGCTGGACGCTGGGGACGGTCAAGAAGGCCAAGGACGCCGACGCGGTTCGCGCCGTACTGATCGGTGAGCACCCCCGGTTCTGACAGGGGTGGAAGACACATCAGAGTCCCGCATCGGATGATGCGGGACTCTGATGCGTTGCAAGCCTTTTCGGCGCCAGTCCGTCAACCCGCGACAACGCTCGAAGGGGGAGGCCCGTCGGCCTCCCCCTTCAGACGTTCATCCGAGTCAGCGGCGCCAGTCGTCGTAGTCGTCGTCCTGTTCCCAGCGGGACATGGATTTGTCCGCGTCGTGCTCATCGGACAGCACATCACCACTCCGCTCGGAGTTGGGGCTTCCGGAAAGCTCGCGCTGAAGGCTCGTGAAGTCGGTCGACGGCGAGCTGTACTTCAGCTCGCGCGCGACCTTGGTCTGCTTTGCCTTAGCCCGGCCACGGCCCATGGCTGACCCCCTCGCGTCACTGCGGGGCGGCCTGGGGTTTGGTGGCGGCCCCGTTCGAATTAATACTCTTCCTGACAGACACTTTAGCGTGTGTCCGGCGGTCTCGCTTCCATGAGTGGGTGAAGATCTCCGGAACCGTCGCCGTTTGCCCGGTTGTCGCCCCGGGTGGAATCGCTATACGACCCCGGGAATAGCGCGGATCACACCGACTCGGGCGCCGCCGCCGAGCACCGCGGGGGCCGCCAGCTCGGCGTGCGCATCGGTCCAATCGACCCCCAACCGATGCAAAATGGCCAGCGTCAGCGGTATTCGGGCCCGGTCGTGGCCGTCTTCGATCTTGTATGCGAAAGCAGATCCGTCCGGCAGCGCTCCTGCGTGCACACCGTCCGCGCCGATCTTGCAGACCAGGCCGGGGGTGGCCTGCATGGCAAGAAGATCGGGCCCGTTCGTGCCGGAAATCACTCGCGGATGGGCTCGGATGGCGTCGGCGACCTGGCGCTCCGGGTCGCCGGGTGCGGCCGTTGCCATGGTCGCGAACACCCGGGCCAGGTTCACCAGCGAGACCGGAATGATCGGCAGCCCGCAGCCGTCGATGCCGAGATCGGTCTCCGGCTCGCCGGTCAGATCGGCGATCGTGGCGATGATCGCCTGCTGCAGCGGATGAGCCTCGTCCAGGTAGCCCTCGGTCGGCCAGCCGTTGATCGCGCAGGTCGCGAGCATCGCCGCGTGCTTGCCGGAGCAATTCATGTAAATGCGGCGCGGTTCCTGAGCGCCGGTGAGCACGGCCGCGCGGGCGTGCTCGTCGAACGGCAAGTCGGGCGGGCATTCGAGGGATTTCTCGTCGAAGCCGAAGCGCTCGAGCAGTCTGCGCACCAGGGCGATGTGGGCCGGCTCGCCGTAGTGCGAGGCGGTCGCGATGGCCAGCTCGGCGTCGTCGACCGGTTCGAAACCGTTCCGCAGCAGGGTGATCGCCTGCATCGGCTTGTTCGTCGAGCGCGGGAAGATCGGCAGGTGCACCTCGCCGAGCGCGACGGTCGGCTCGCCTGCGGCGTCGAGCACCACCACCGAGCCGCGGTGCACGCACTCGCGGAAGCCGGAACGGACGACTTCGACCAGTTCCACACTCACAGTTGCGCTCCCGTGCCGAGTTCGTCGGTACTGGTCGCCGCGTCCCGGCGGGCGGCGGCCAATGTGGCGGCAGTATGCCTGCGCGCGTGTCGTTCGACCTGCGCACGCACGTCGTCGGAGATGGTCGGTTCGTCGGTGAGCAGTATCGCGAGCAGGTCGGGATCGGCGCCGGTGAACAGGTCGCGGACGGTGACGCCGTGCGCGGGGACGTACACCACCGACACCTGGTCACCCGCGCCGATGGTGCCCTCGGTGAGCACCCGCAGATAGGCGCCCGTGTCGCTGCGCAGCGTGAACCGCTTCACCCACTGCTGTTCTCCGCTCCACTGCTGGAATGTTGCGCAGGGCACGCGCGGCGCGCTCACCTCCAGCAAAGTATCGCCGATAGACCAGCGCGCGCCGATCACCGCGTCACTGACGGCGAGCCCGGTGATGCGGAGGTTCTCGCCGAACCAGCCCGCGGGCAACTCCCGGCCGAGTTCCACGCCCCAGCTGTGGGCGTCGGCGTCGGAGTAGGCGTAGACGGCCTGGTGCACGCCGCCGTGATGCTTTGTGTCGCAGACGTGATCGCCGTCCAGGCCGAGGGTGTGCACCGCGACCCGGCCCGGTACCGGACGCTTGTCGATCGCGGTGCGACCGACCCGGCCAGGCGTCTCCAAGTCGGCGTGCACCACGCACACCGCAAGGACTTCTCCGGAGTCACCGACACGCATGGGCACCGCTCCTCTCGTAGCTGATCGAGAGTTCGCCGCTGCGCGGGTCGGGATGTCGGTGGGAGTCGAGCGGCCCGCGTCGATCGGTTGTCATCGGTGGGTCAGCGCCCGCGCAGCCGGTCGACCGCCATCCGGCCGGCCTGCGGTGCGTCGTCGATAGGAACCGAATCGGGATCGATGGCCGCCGCGACCTGGCCGGCGGACAGCGCGGTGTCGGCTGGAACCGCCCGCTTGATCAGGGCGAGCGCGATCGGGCCGAGTTCGTAGTGATCGACCACCGTGCCGAGTCGGCCGACCGTGCGGCCGCCCGCGGTGATGTCGTCGCCGGTGGCCGGGCGCTCGTCGGCTGAGCCGTCCAGATGCAGCAGCAACAGCTGCCGCGGTGGTTTGCCCAGGTTGTGCACCCTGGCGACGGTCTCCTGGCCGCGATAGCAGCCCTTGTCGAGATGGACCGCTCCGTGTTCGGCTACGCCGCCGATCCAGTGGGCCTCGTGCGGGATGGTCCGCTCGTCGGTGTCGAGTCCGATCCGGGGGCGCACCGCCGCGACGCGCAGCGCGTCGAAGGCCCACATGCCCGCAGGTGTGGCGCCCGCCGCGGTGAGCCGGGTCCACAGGTCCGACAGTTGGTCGCGCGGGATCACCAGGTCGAAGGAGTCCGCCGTCGGCCACGGCATCCGGCGTAGGAAGCCACCTCCTGGCAGCGGCGTCGCCTCGTAGACGCTGGGAAGGGCGGCGACGCCGAGCGCCTCGGACAGGTCGGCGATCCGTGGTCCGAGCAGACTCAGCACCGCGTGGTCGGTTGCCTCGACGGGTTGGGCGTCGGCCCAGAACACCATTCTTTGCAGGAAGGCGAGCAGGTCGGACCCATGCTCGGCCTCGGTGTCGATCCAGACGGTGGCGTCCAGTTCGGTGAGCACGAAGTGGTGCAGCACCCGGCCGTTCAGGTCGAGGTCCAGGTTCTCCGCCGACCGTCCGTCGCCGAGGGCCGCGACATGTTGACTGGAAATGGTGTGCAGCCAGGTGAGCCGCTCCGCGCCGGTGATGCGCAGGACGAAGCGATGTGAGCGGTCCACGATCGCCGCGCGCTCGACGGCGGCGCGCTGTTCACCGAACGGATCACCGTAGTGCCACGCGACGGCGGCATCGGGCGAACCCGGTGCTCCCGCGACGGCTCCCGACGCGCTGAGGATGGGGCTGGGCGCTGCGACCACGGACACCTTTCCCACTCTAGGCGCGGTCGGAACGCCGTGTGTCAACTGGGCTGTCGACCTGGTTTTCGACATAGCGGATCGGAATCGGGCGAGCATTGCACCCGGCCGCGTGCTGAACCTGGATAAAAGGTGCTGCGAACTCGGCCATGCGATGGGCATGGTTCGCTCGCACCGCCTACGCTCTTCCCATGGTGGATCGAGTTCTTGTCACACTCGATGGCGTGGTCCGAGATTCGGACGCGCCGTTGTTATTTGCGGACGATATCGGCGTATTGCGCGGCGACGGTGTCTTCGAGACGGTGCTGCTGCGCGCCGGGAACGCGTGCGCGATCGAATTTCATCTAGGCAGACTGCGTCGCTCCGCGCAGGCGTTGGATCTGCCCGAACCGGAGCTCGGGAAATGGCGGGAGGCGATCGAGACCGCCGCGAAGGAATGGGGCAGCGAGCGCGAGGGGCTGATGCGGCTGGTGCTCACCCGCGGCCGCGACTCCGCCCTGTCCGGCACGCCTGACAAGGTGAAGACCGGTGATCTCGCGGCCGCCGTTCCGGTGCCCACGGCCTTCGTGCTGGTGCTTCCGGTTCCCGATCGGGTGGAGAAGGCCCGCACCGAAGGCGTTTCCGTGGTGACGCTGTCTCGTGGCATCTCGATCGACCTCGCCCAGGCGGCACCGTGGCAGCTGCTCGGCGCCAAGACGCTGTCCTATGCGAGCAACATGGCGGCCCTGCGGTTCGCCGCGCGGATGGGCGCGGACGACGTGATCTTCACCAGCACCGAGAACCGGGTGCTGGAGGGCCCGCGGTCCACGGTGGTGATCGCGCGCGACAAGCAACTGATCACACCGCCCGCCAAGAACGGCGTGCTCCCCGGGGTCACCCAGCGTGCCCTGTTCGTGCAGGCCGAGAAAGCGGGCTGGGAATGCCGCTACCACTCGCTTTTCACAGCCGATCTGCTGACCTGCGACAGCGTTTGGATGCTGTCGAGCATCTCGCTCGCGGCGCGGGTGAACTCGCTGGACGGACTGCGGATGTCCGCGCCGGACAACGCCGAGGAGATCATCGAGCTGGTGGATCGCGGCATCGAGCGAGCAGGAGCGATCGGCGACTGGTGACTGTTCCGCCTCTCCGGGTCTTTAGGCCGTACTAGTCGGGTGACGCGGGATTCGCGTTCAGGTCCTGCGTTGGGTGCTGCTCGAGTACTGGGCGTACCCGTCGAGCTACCCATGTGCTGGCGAGATCAGTTGTCGCGTCAGCGAGAAGCCGACGGCGGTGCCACCTCTCCCACCTCGCTGATCCCCTCCGCTTCGTGATCTCCGTCTACTTCAGACGGGTGCGGGTTGGCGGCGAGCACGGCAATCCGGCGAAATCCGGCACAGGCTTCGGTGTGGCGTGGTCTAGGACTCATTGTTCTCGGCTGTCTCCGGCGTAGTCTTACTACGTCACGTCGTAGATACGCAGGAGGTCGGCTTGAACGCCTTGGACATCTCCCGATGGCAGTTCGGCATCACGACCGTCTATCACTTCCTCTTGGTGCCGTTGACGATCGGGCTCGCGCCGCTGGTGGCCGCCATGCAGACGGCGTGGGTGATCACCGGCAAGGAGCACTGGCTGCGGCTGACCAAGTTCTTCGGCAAGCTGTTCCTGATCAACTTCGCGCTCGGTGTCGCGACCGGCATCGTGCAGGAATTCCAGTTCGGGATGAACTGGAGTGAGTACTCCCGATTCGTCGGTGACGTGTTCGGCGCCCCTCTCGCGTTGGAGGGCCTGGTCGCCTTCTTCATGGAGTCGACTTTTCTCGGGCTGTGGATCTTCGGCTGGACCCGACTGCCGAAACTCGTCCACCTCGGCTCGATGTGGATGGTCGCGATCGGTGTGAACGCTTCGGCGTACTTCATCGTCGCCGCCAACTCGTTCATGCAGCATCCGGTCGGCGCCAGGTACAACCCGGCGACCGGACGCGCGGAACTCGACAGCATCGTCGCGGTGCTCACCAATAACACGACGTTGGCGGCCTTCCCGCACGTCGTCGCCGGATCCTTCCTCACCGCAGGCACTTTCGTCGCCGGTATCGCGGGCTGGTGGATGGTGCGCAACGCGCGCGGCGGCGACGCGAAGCAGGCCGAGGCGCGCACGATGTGGCGGCCGGCGGCGCAGGCGGGCATTTGGGTGATACTGGTGTCGCTGGCCGCGCTGGTCTATACCGGCGACGTCCAGGGCAAGCTGATGTTCGAGCAGCAGCCGATGAAGATGGCCTCAGCGGAATCGTTGTGCCACACCGCGACCGACCCCGATTTCTCGGTTCTCACCGTCGGCACGCACAACAACTGCGACAGCGTCACGCATGTGCTCGAGGTGCCGTACGTGCTGCCGTGGCTGGCCGAGGGCGAGTTCACCGGCGTGACGCTGGATGGCGTCGTCGACCTGCAGAAGACCTACAACGACCGGTTCGGTGTCGGCGACTACCGGCCGAACCTGTTCGTCACCTACTGGTCCTTCCGCGCCATGATCGGCCTGTCGGCGGGCGCGGCGCTGCTCGCGCTTGCCGGGCTCTGGCTCACCCGTCGCGGCCGGGTACCGGACCAGCGCTGGTTCTCCTGGCTGAGCCTGCTCGTCATCCCGACGCCGTTCCTGGCCAACAGCGCAGGCTGGGTGTTCACCGAGATGGGCCGCCAGCCCTGGGTTGTCGTGCCGAACCCGACCGGTGATCCGAACCTACGACTCACCGTCCAGCAGGGTGTCTCGAACCATTCGCCCGGCGTGGTGCTCTTCTCGCTGATCACCTTCACGCTGGTGTACGGCGCGTTGGCGGCGGTGTGGTTCTACCTGATGCGCAGGTACGTGATCGCCGGACCCGAAGCGCCCGCGGCTATCCGGTCCGAGGACGGCGGACCGGACGATACGCAGGAAGGAGGCCGCTCCCATGTCGAAGACGTTGAGCAGCTTTCGTTCGCCTACTGAAGCGTGCCGAACAAGTTCGGCACCACCCTTCTCAGGTGTGCCTTGCCGTTGTCGGGCAGAGGTTCCTGCTTCATCGAGCTCAGTTCCAGCAGACCGGCAAGTGGTCCGGCAGACGCCGAACTCTCCGCAGGCTTTGTTGACCCGCGCCTGGCGGCCCGGAGCACCGTTTGCGACGCAAGACCGCCGTACGGCGGGGCACCGACAAGTTTGTTCGAGGCAATCCAGGAGCCGGCGATGAGTTTGCAAGAGTTCTGGTTCGTGCTGATCGGCGTGCTGTTCACCGGCTACTTCGTGCTGGAGGGCTTCGACTTCGGCGTCGGCATGCTCATGCCGATCCTCGGGAAGGGGTCCGACGCGCGACGACGTGTGGTGCTCAACACGATCGGGCCCGTGTGGGACGCCAACGAGGTCTGGCTGCTGACCGCGGCTGGCGCGATGTTCGCGGCCTTCCCGGAGTGGTACGCCAGCCTGTTCTCCGGCTTCTATCTCGCGCTGCTGCTGCTGCTCGTCGCGCTGATCCTGCGCATCTGCGCCATCGAATACCGCGGCAAGATCAACGATCCGCGCTGGCGGGCCCGCTGCGACCTCGGCATCGGCATCGGTTCCTGGATACCGGCCATCGCCTGGGGCTGGGTGTTCGCCAACGTGGTGCACGGGGTTCCGCTGAACGAGAAGAAGCAGTTCGCGGGCACGGTGTGGGATCTGTTCGGGCCGTACGCCTTGCTCGGTGGGTTGGCGACGGCGTTACTGTTCGCGCTGCACGGCGCGATGTTCCTGGTGCTCAAGACCGGCGGGGAGGTGCGCGACGACGCGCGGCGCACGGCCCGGCTGCTGCTGGTGCCCGCCATGGTCGTGGTCGGCGCGTTCGGGCTGTGGACCCAGCTTGCCTACGGCACCGGGTGGACCTGGATTCCGTTGGTGCCGACCGTGCTCGGGCTCGCTATCGCGGCGGCGGCCGACTTCGCCCACCGCGACGGGTGGGCGTTCACCGGGACCACCGTGACCGTGGCGGCCGCCACCGCGCTGCTGTTCGGGTCGCTGTTCCCGAATGTGCTTCCCTCGACCCTCGATTCGGCGTTCGACCTGACCATCCACAACGCCTCCTCGACGCCATACACGCTGAAGGTGATGAGCTGGGCGGCGGTGCTCGTCACCCCGGTTGTGCTGGTCTACCAGGGCTGGACGTACTGGGTGTTCCGGAAGCGCGTCACAGTCGAGCAGATCCCAGCCCCGATCGGCCTTCCGCTGGGACCGGTGGAGGACTGACGCCATGGCCCGTCCTCCGATCGATCCGCGCCTGTGGCGGTACGCCCGCTCGGCCCGCCGCTACCTGGTGCTGAGCGTCGGTCTGTCGCTGGTGATCACCGGTTCGATCGTGGTCGCGGCGGTCATGCTCGGACGGGTGCTCGCGGGAGTTGTCACCGACCCCGGCCGCCGCACCCTGGGCGCGTGGACACTCGAGCTAGCCGTGCTCGCACTCGCGATCGTGGGCCGGGTGCTCGCCACGTGGATCCAGTCCAGGCTGGCACACCGGGCGGGCGCGAGTGTGGTGGCGGAGCTCGAAACGGCGGTGCTCGCAGCCGGCGCGCGGCTGACTCCGCGCGAACTGGATACGCGTCGAACCGAATTGGCGGTGGTCGTCGGCACCGGGCTGTCGGGACTGCGCGGCTACCTCGTCGGCTATCTGCCCGCCCTCCTGCTCGCGGTGCTCGTCCCGCCGATCGTGCTGGCCGTCATCGCGTTGCACGACCTGACCTCCGGCGTGATCGCGGTGCTCACGCTGCCGCTGATCCCGGTGTTCATGATCCTCATCGGGCTGCTGACGCAGGGGCGGGCCGAGGCCACGCTCACGGCGACGACCCGGCTTTCGGATCAATTGCTCGACCTGTTCGCGGGTATGCCGACGTTGCGGGCGCTCGGCCGCGAGACCAGCACCGCGGAATCCTTTCCGGCAGAGCCTTCCTCGCAAGTCCGGCAGCGCGGCGACGGTTCGAGTTCGCCGGAGAGCGGTGCGGGCACTATGCAGTATCGCGTACGGGATCTCGGCGAGGCGCTGCGGCAGCGCACCATGCGCGCCCTGCGCATCGCCTTCCTGTCGTCGATGGTGCTGGAGATGCTCGCGACCCTGAGTGTGGCGCTGATCGCGGTCTCCATCGGGCTGCGTCTCGTGTTCGGCGAGATGAGTTTGTATGCGGGCTTGGTCGCCCTCGTGCTGGCCCCGGAGGTGTATCTGCCGCTGCGGATGGTCGGTGAGCGTTTCCATGCCGCACAGGATGGAATGGCGGCCGCGGACAAGGCATTCGCCGTCCTCGAGTCGGCACCCGACGCGTCAGATGCGTCCGGCGGTCTCGCGCCGGACGATTGGGCGGCCGGATCGATCGAGCTGCGGGATCTGTCGGTACGGGCGCGGGACGGGGTCGCGCCCGCGGGGTTGTCGGCTGTTGTGCGGCCTGGCGCGGTCACCGTGCTGACCGGACCCAACGGCAGCGGGAAATCGACGGCGGTGCAGGCGATCCTCGGTCTCCTCGCACCGGAGCGTGGTTCGGTGACCTGCGACGGCGTCGACGTACGCGACCTGGACCCGGACCGCTGGTGGGCGCGTGTGGCGTGGCTTCCGCAGCGACCGGTGCTGGTACCGGGAACCCTGCGGGACAACCTCGAGCTGCTCGGCGCGCGAGCCGTGCGTCCGGCCACACGCGGACCGGCCTGCGTTCTCGATGACCTCGAAGCGGCCTGTGCCGCCACCGGTTTCGATGCCGTGCTCGACGATCTGCCGGACCGCTGGGACACCATGGTCGGTCCCGGTGGCGTGGGTCTGTCACTCGGTCAGCGCCAACGTCTCGCGCTGACCAGGGTGCTCGCCGCCGACCGCCCGATCCTGCTGCTCGACGAGCCGACCGCGCACCTTGACGCCGCGAGCGTTTCGGCCGTGCTGGCGGCGCTGCGGGGGCGGGCGCGCGCGGGCGCGACGGTGGTCGTCATCGGACATCACCCCACGGTTCTCGCCGCGGCCGACTACGTCGTCCAGGTGCGTGCCGATCACGGAGCGGCGGTGGTTCGATGAACGCGTTGTCCGCGCGGAAGTTCTTTCCTGGCACACATCGAGCCCGGCGCGGGCCGGAAGGCAGGCGTGCGACGACGGACACGACGCGGACCGCTCCGCGCGGTGCGGGCAGCACCCTGCTCGGCGACCTACGCCGAATGTGGGCGCTGCTGGAGCTGTCCCCCTGGCGGGTCACGGTGGCGATCACGTGGGGCGTGCTCGCGCTGGGCAGCGGCCTCGGTCTCGCGGCACTGGCCGCCTGGCTCATCGCCCGCGCCTGGCAGATGCCGCCGGTGCTCGACCTGAGCATTGCCGTCGTCACGGTGCGCGCCCTCGGCATCTCCCGCGGCCTTTGCCGCTACCTCGAACGCCTCACCACCCACGATGTCGCCCTGCGGGCCATGACAACGGCGCGGACGACGGTCTACCGCACGCTGGCCCGCTCCGATTTCTGGCTGCGCAGGCCGAGGACTTCCGGCAGCGACTCCGAGGGGTCGCGAGGGCGTGCTGGTTCCACTCCGCCGCGCAGGGGGGATCTCCTCGTTCGGATCGGCAGTGACATCGACGATCTGGGCGCGGTCGTGGTGCGTGCGTTCGTGCCCGTCGCGGTCGCCGTCGTGCTTGCCGTCGCGGGGGTGGGCCTGCTGGCAACCATCTCGGTGGTCGCGGCCGCGATTCTGGCCGGTGCGCTTGCGCTGTCGGGCATCGTCGCACCGTGGCTGTCGGCCAGAGCGGCCCGCGCCGCAGAGCGTGCCGTGCGCGCGGACCGTGCCGAGTTCACCGCGCAGGCCCTCACGATCCTCGACCACGCGCCCGAGCTGCGTGTTGCCGGGCGCCTCGACGCTGCCATGGGCGCCGCCGCGGACGCGTCGCGCCGGGCTGTCGCCGCGGAAGACACCGCGGCCTCGCGCGGCGCGTGGTCGGCAGCGGCCACACCACTCTCGATCGGCGTCAGCGTCATCGGCGCCCTGCTGATCGGTATCACCCTCTACGGCCCGTACGGCGGGACCGCAGGCGCGATGACCCCGATGGCGCTGGTCGTGCTCGTCTTGCTGCCGCTCTCGGCTTTCGAGGCGGTCGGCCCGCTGCCCGCGGCGGCACAGGCGCTGACAACCGCCCGCGCGGCTCTGCACCGCCTGGTCCACTTCGAAAAAGCACTGGCTGCCCGCGGCGCGTGGAACACCGGCTCGCCGAGGACCGATCGGCCCGACCACGGCCTCACCGCGGCGGCTGTGGCCGGTCGGTCCGAGGAGGGTCCTGCCGCGGTGGAGTTGCCGGAGGGGCGCCGGGTCGCCGTTGTCGGCCCGAGCGGCGCAGGGAAGACCACCTTGCTGATGGCATGGGCGGGGCTGTTCGACACTCCCCGTCCCGGTGTCACCTTCTTCGCCGAGGACGCGCACCTGTTCGGCACGTCCGTCCTGGAGAACCTGCGCGTCGCCCGCGGCGACCTCACCGTCGCGGAGGCCGAAACCACCTTGCGCGCAGTCGGTCTCGGCGACTGGCTGGATTCTCTGTCGGATGGCGTGTGCACCGACCTGGTCGGGGGAGCGGCCGCCGTCTCCGGCGGCCAGCGCCGCCGTATCCTGCTCGCGCGCGCCCTGGTCGCACCAGCACGAGTGTTGCTGCTCGACGAACCGACCGAGCATCTCGAGGCCGAAGCCGGTGCCTGCCTGCTGCGGGATCTGCTGGACGCCGAAAGCGGCCTCGTCGAACCGGATCGGATCGTTGTTGTCGTCACACATCAACTGCCACAAGATCATCGCGCCGACACGGTGCTGCGGATCGCTGCATCGGGCCAGGTGACTACCGATTTCCGGGCTCAGGGCGCGCCTGTTTAGGCTCAGCGAGAAATTCCGTTGCCGACGCGCTGACACCTCGCTAGATTCGTTCGTACACGAGGAAGGAGGTGGTTCGAAGAATGGTTATTCATAGGACACGTGAGGTGGCTGTCCGCTAGCGCCACCGCTGCAGGTGGATTCCGCCCGCGCGAGCGCTGAGCGAAATCCAGGCAGTCACCCGACCCCCGAGCCCCGGTCTGTCCGACCGGGACCGCGTGAGTTGCATCCGCGGTCATGGCTCGGGGGTTGTTCTTTTCTGCTGAGCTACGAGAGAGGTGGCACCGCCGGTCCCCTTTCGCTAACGCGACAACTGATTTCGTCAGTACATGGGTAACTCGCCGGGTACGCCCAGAACTCGAGTGATACTCAACGCAGGACCTGAACGCAAATCCCGCGCCACTCGACTAGTACGGCCTAAGGACCCGGAGAGGCGGATCAGCCGATGTACCGCTGAAGGCGGGCCGAGAGGCGGGGCTCGAGCGGCCCGTCGGCTACGACCCGTTCTTCGACGTAGGCCAAGTCGCCGCCCTCGACGATGCCGTAGAGGCGCTTGGCGCCGCCGACCACGATGCCTGATTGGCTACGGATCACCACGTCGGTGGCCAGCTCCCAGGACGACTGCGTGAGGGCTTGACCGTAGAACAGCTCGACGATGCCGGTGCTGTGCGTGAGCAGCAGCTCGATGACCTCGTCGTTGCCGTCGACGCCGACCCGCCAGAAGCCGCTTTCGCGCAGGTCGGGGCCGTTGTAGCTGCCGTCGGAGTCGATGACCCAGGAACGGGATTCCCAGCAGAGATAGTCGCCGCCGTCGTGTGAGACGACGATCTGCTGGCCGAACCGGTAGTCGCCGCGCTCGGGATCGTTGCCCTCGCCTTCGCCGCGCCACACACCGACCAGCGGCAGTAGCGCGAGCATCGAGGAACTCAGGTCGGGCCCGAGCCGCAGGTTCGCGGTGTCGTCGGGCAGCGGAAGTTCCGGTAGGACCGGAATGTTGCGGACACCCGTCGATTTCGCCCGTTCGGCGGCATCGGCGACGGACCGGTCGCCGCCGAGGCGACCAGGGGATTGGGCCGGAGCGTTGCCGTTCAGTTGTTCACTCGCTCGCTCGGCCGGGTTGGAACCTTCGCTCGCGAGTTCGCTCATGATTCGGTGAACAGGCGGTAGAAGACGTACAGCCCGAACCAGCCGATCAGTACGGCCACAGCCACCAGCAGAATCTCGAAGAAGACGACCACATTTGGAGTCTAACGACATCCGCGCCGCCGCACGCAAACGGCCCCGGTGCTTCCCGTCATAGGCGGCGGTCGGACGTTCGTCCGTCCGAGCGCTCTGAGCGTCGTCGGAAGCGTTCGTCCGTCCGAGCGCTCTGAGCGTCGTCGGAAGGGTTTGTCCGTCCGGGCGCTCTGATGGGAAGACCGGGACCGTGCTCGCGTGCGGTCGCTTACTTGGCGACCGCGACGTCCACAGAGTGGATGCCCGCGCCTTCGGGGCGAACCTCGGCGGAACCGTTGCCCGAAGAGGACAGCGCCCGGACGGTCCACGCGCCAGGAGCGGCGAAGAACCGGAAGTCGCCGGTGCCCGAGGCGACGACCTCGGCGGTGAAATCACCGTTGCCGTCGAGCAGGCGCACGAACGCGCCGCCGACCGGCTGACCGTCGATGCTCAGGACACGGCCGGTGATGACCGTCTCCTTCTCCACGTCGACGCCGGCCGGGATGGCCTGACCCTGGGTAGGTGCTGCACACATGTTGATTACTCTCCCAACTCGATCGGTGCGCCGACGAGGGAGCCGTACTCGGTCCAGCTCCCGTCGTAGTTCTTGACATTCTGGTGGCCGAGCAGTTCCTGCAGCACGAACCAGGTGTGCGAGGAACGCTCACCGATACGGCAGTACGCGATGGTGTCCTTCTCGCCGTCCAGGCCGGCTTCCTGGTAGATCTCGGTCAGCTCGGCGTCGGACTTGAAGGTGCCGTCCTCGTTCGCGGCTTTGCTCCACGGCACGTTGATCGCGCCGGGGATGTGGCCGGGACGCTGGCTCTGCTCCTGCGGAAGGTGCGCGGGCGCCAGGATCTTGCCGGAGAACTCGTCCGGCGAACGGACGTCGACCAGGTTCTTGCTGCCGATGGCCGCGATGACCTCGTCACGGAACGCCCGGATCGATACATCGGGCGCGGACGCCTTGTACTGGGCGGCGGGGCGGTTCACAGCCGTGGTCGACAGCGGTCGGCCGTCGAGCTCCCACTTCTTGCGGCCACCGTCGAGCAGCTTGACATTGTTGTGGCCGTACAGCTTGAAGTACCAGTAGGCGTACGCGGCGAACCAGTTGTTGTTGCCGCCGTACAGGACGACCTCGTCGTCGTTCGAGATGCCACGCGCCGAGAGCAGGTCGGAGAACTGCTCCTGGTTCACGAAGTCGCGACGAACCTGATCCTGCAGGTCCTTCTTCCAGTCGAGCCGGACGGCACCCTCGATGTGCCCACCGTCGTAGGCGGAGGTGTCCTCGTCGACCTCGACGAAGACGACGCCGGGGGCGTTGAGGTTCTCTTCGGCCCAGTCAACGGAGACCAGGACATCGGAGCGAGCCATTGTTTTCCTTTCAGAGATGACGTGCAGGGTCAGTTCGATGCCGGGGACCCGGCGGTGTGCGCGTCAGGCCTGGAGGCGGCAGGAACACCGCCAACCGGACCAGTCCGGCGGAGGCGGGCGACCAGCGGATAAATCTGGCAACCCAGGCAGATCCCGAACGCCGCGTTCAGGAACGCCGCGAACAGGGCGAAGCCGGCGAATATCGCGCCGACGACTGTGGAGCCGAGCGTGAAGCCCAGCAGGCTGACGGCCGCGAAGACGAAGCCGAGCAGTTGTGCGAACCGCAGAGGGGCCACCGGCTCGGTCTCGCTGGTCGGAGCAAGACGCGGCGCGACGAACGTCGCGTAGATCCGGCCGTACGGGTGGCGGCGCGGACCGATGGCGGCGCCGACAGCGAAGACGACCGCCTGCAGCGCGATGAGCACCGCGGCGGCGGCTGGGGAGAACGCGGCGGCGAGGAGGACCAGGACGAGGACGGCGGTGGTGACCCAGGCGGCGAACCGGGGGCCGCGGACATCGACCTGTGCGGCGGAATTGGCGAGATTTCGGGAAGTATTACTGGTCTCGATGGGCATTGTGCGTACTCCTGCGCTGAAAATGTCGAATGACTGGAAAGTTGCCAGTCCGCCGGAGGATCTACGAGATCACTCGCGCGGCAGACAGCGGTCGGCGTCAGGAAATCCGGGGAAGCCGACCGATCAGCGGCACAGGCAGCAACAACCACCGAGCCGACACAGATCCACTGTGCGGCGTCGGGTGAGCATCAGCTCGTGGTTGGAAAGCACGAGAGCAGTTTACCCAATTCGGCGGGAGAATTGGACCCGGGGTTGGACATAGCCGTCTGGGGGGCTTGTCATCGCAGCTCAGGCGGCCACGGTGAGCGGCTCCAGCGCGGAGTGCAGATCCGTGGCTTTCGGCACGCCGGAGATCCGGAACCGCTCCCGCCCTTCGCTGTCGAAGACGAAAGTGGTGGGAAGGGAGAGCACGTTCAGTTCGCGCGTCAGCGCCGGTTCGGCATCGACGTCCACTTCGATATCCAGCGGCGGCTGCGGCGATCGCGCCAGCTGTGCTGTGACATTGGCAACCACCCGGCGAACAGCGGAGCACGGGCCGCACCATTCGGCGGAGAAATGCAGCACCGCCGGACCGGAACCGGTCACGCCGACTTCCGCGAGCAACTCGGCGCGCGTCGAGCCGGACATCTCGATGACGTTCGCCGCGCGCACCCTGCCCTCGCGACGGCGTAGCACGACGCCGACCACCAGCGCGGCGAGCAGCACTACTGCCAGAATTGCGATGTTGATCATGGTCGCTGCAATCGGTCGAGGTCGATCGTGACGTTCACGCCCTTGCCCTCCACCACGATCTGCCCGCCCTGGGCGGACACTTTGGTGGGCCGGACACCGAACGGCAACTCCTTCGTATCGATGGTACGGGTGAACCGGGCGAGCACCGCGGGGCGATCGGTCTCGGTGATCAGCGCGACCGGCATGGTCTCGGTGCCGGGGGCACCGCGATAGAAGCCGGTCGCGACGATCTTCACCTGATCGCCGTCGAGCAGCAGATCGGCCTGCACGCTCACCTTTTCACCACCGAACTGGGCACCGGGGGTCTCGGGCAGGGTGCCGGTGAGCACCAGCGCGCCCGTGGTGGTCATGCCGGATCCGCCCGACCCGCCCGTTCCGTCGGACTTGTCCGCGGGGCGTGAGTGCACCTGCAGGTCCGGGATGTTGAACAGCCTGCCGAGCTCGGTGGGCTCCACCCGCAGCCTGCTGTCCACCCGCTCCACAGGAACTCCACGCAGACTGCCGTCGACCAGCTCGCCCACCGGCAGCCGCACGCCGGTCAGCGTCGCCTCCAGCGCGATCTCGCCGGGAATGTCCAGGCGCTTGGCCCGCGCCCGGATCTCGACGTTGTCGTAGCGGCTGTCCCAGGCCTGACCGACGAAGGGGAAGCCGTGGATCGTTACCTCGGGGTCGGCGGTGAGATCAGCGCCGTCGCGCAGCGCGCGTGAGACGCGGTATTCGGAATAGGCCGCGGTGCCGAAGTCGACGACGACCGCGAGTCCCGCCAGGCACAGCAGGCCGATGATCAGCTTGCGCATGCGCTAGGCCGCCTCTCCGCGTTTCTTGCCGGCCGTGGCTGCCGCGAGAGCTGCGTCGCGGGCCGGCGGTCGAGTATCCGGCTGGGTTTCGGCCGTACTCGGTGAGTTAGCCATGTACGCACGATATCTGTCGTCGCGTTGTGGAGTTTCCGGGAGTCGCCCGGAGCGGGCAGGGGACCCGGAACGCGTGGTCATTCGCACTAACGCGCTAATCTTGCATCCGATTACCTGTGATCAGCGACGTGGGCACGCAGCTCAGTCGCTGAGCCCGCGGAGCTACGAGATGGGAGGAGGGCCTGTGGAACTGCTCCTGCTTACCTCCGACCCCAACCCCGAGTCGGTGTTGCCGTCGCTGGGGTTGCTGGCGCACAACGTGCGTCCGGTGCCCACCGAAGTGGCGTCGCTGCTCGAGGCAGGCTCCGCGGATGTCGCCTTGGTGGACGCACGTACCGATCTGGCAGCGGCTCGCGGCCTGTGCCGCCTGCTCGGCAGCACCGGGTCGTCTGTGCCGGTGGTCGCGGTGCTCACCGAGGGCGGCCTGGTCGCGGTGAACGCGGACTGGGGCCTCGACGACATCCTGCTGCCCAGCACCGGGCCCGCCGAACTCGACGCCAGGCTGCGACTGCTGGTCGGGCGCAACGGCGGCGTGGCGAGCCAGGAGAACAGCGGCAAGATCACCCTCGGCGAGCTGGTGATCGATGAGGGCACCTACACCGCGCGGCTGCGTGGGCGCCCGCTCGATCTCACCTACAAGGAGTTCGAGCTGCTGAAGTACCTCGCTCAGCACGCGGGCCGGGTTTTCACCCGCGCGCAGTTGCTGCAGGAGGTGTGGGGCTACGACTTCTTCGGCGGCACCCGCACGGTCGACGTGCACGTCCGGCGGCTGCGCGCCAAGCTCGGCAGCGAGTACGAGTCGCTGATCGGCACGGTCCGCAACGTCGGGTACAAGGCTGTGCGACCGTCTCGGGCCGCGGTCAAGGGCGAGTCGGTCAGCTTCCTGGAGGACGACAGCGAGGGTACCGACGACTCGCCGCTCGCCCCGGTCAACGGCTCCCTGCAGTGAGGCGGCAGGTCGCGGCGTGATCTCCGGTAGCCCGGCGGCGACCACGTGCCGTTCGGTCGACGGGGAAATGCGGGCCGCACCGATGACGTTGCGTGAAGCGGAACTCCGAACGGGGTCCGATGGCGCGAGGAGCGGAGTCCGATGATCGGCGTGACAACACAGTGGACCGACCGTCCGGATGCGAACGCGGCGAGTGCGATTCGTGGACTGGTCGAGCGAGCCGCCGCCGCCGACGGTGTCGCCCCGGCCTCGGAACAGGCGGTGCTCTCGCTGACCTCGGCCGAGGCCACAGGCGTGCGCCATCTGCTCGCGCTGCGCGATGGTGTACTCACCGGCTACGCCAATCTCGTTCCAGCACACGGCGAACACCCGGCGATGGCCGAGGTGGTGGTGGACCCGGCCGCCCGCGGACACGGCATCGGAACCGAACTGGTCTCGGCCGCGCTCGCGGAAGGCGGCCCCGGCGCGCGAGTCTGGGCGCATGGCGATCGACCCGCCGCCACCGCCGTGGCGGCCCGGCTGGATCTGCGCACGGTGCGCGAACTGTGGCAGATGCGGCGTCCGCTGGCAACGTCAGAGCTACCCGATCTGGTGCTGCCGGACGGCATCGTGCTGCGCACCTCCGCCGGCCCCGCCGACGACGCGGAGATGCTGCGGGTGAACAAAGCCGCCTTCCATTGGCATCCCGAACAAGGGGGATGGACCGAACGCGATATCGAGGTTCGCCGGTCGGAGTCCTGGTTCGACCCGAAGGGGCTGTTCCTCGCCACCGATGCGAGCGACCCCGACCGCCTGCTCGGATTCCATTGGACCAAGGTGCATTACGAGGAGAACCCGCCGGTCGGTGAGGTCTACGTGGTCGGCATCGATCCGGTGGCGCAGGGCCGCGGACTCGGCCGTCTGCTCACGCTGGCCGGCCTGCACCATTTGCGCGATCGCGGTCTTCCCGAGGTGTTGCTGTACACCGAGGCCGACAACACAGCCGCTGTGCGGACCTACACTCGCCTCGGATTCGCCCCTGCACACGTCGACGTCGCCTACGCGGTGGTCGAGAGTGAATAGTTGGCGGCCCATCGGAGGCACGGAGTAAAACTGGGGCAAACATCACACCCGACGGCCGCGATCGCGCGGGGCTGTTCACTCTCTGTTCACCCAGGTCGGTCGAACTGTCAACCACGTGACTTTAGGTTGAAGGAGGGCAGCACGCTGCTGCCTGGTGCACAAGTTTCTCGCGAACAGCACCACAGCACCCGTCCGGGCCGGTGAGGGACCGGGCGAGTCGAACGCCATTCCGGAGGAATAGTGAATCTCGAGCGCAGTAGCGCCCTCATTGGTGTGCTGGCCGTCGGCGCCATGACGCTCGCCGCCTGTGGCAGCGACGACAACACCGCGACCGACACGAGCAACGTCGCCAAGGTCGACGTCGCGTGTGGCGGCAAGGAGGCACTCAAAGCCAGTGGCTCCTCGGCGCAGAAGAACGCGATGGAGCGGTTCATCGCCGCCTACGAGAAGAACTGCGACGGTGCCACGCTCAACTACACGTCGAGCGGCTCCGGCGCCGGTGTGAGCGAGTTCCTCGGCGGCCAGACCGACTTCGGTGGTTCCGACTCGCCGCTGAGCTCGAAGAAGGACGAGCCGAAGAAGGCCGCCGATCGCTGCGCGTCGCCCGCGTGGAACCTCCCGACCGTGTTCGGCCCGGTCGCGATCACCTACAACATCGACGGCGTGACCGACCTCGTGCTGGACGGCCCGACCGCCGCCAAGATCTTCAACGGCACTGTGACCACCTGGGATGCCCCCGAGATCAAGGCGCTGAACCCGAACGCCGAGCTGCCCTCCGGGCCGATCGCCGTAATCTTCCGCAGCGACGAGTCCGGCACCACGGACAACTTCCAGCTCTACCTGGACGCCGCCTCGGACGGAGCGTGGGGCAAGGGCGCGGGCAAGGCATTCACCGGTGGTGTCGGCGCGGGCTCGAAGGGTAACGAAGGCACCTCGGACGCGGTGAAGAACACCAAGAACGCGATCACCTACAACGAGTGGTCCTTCGCCAAGGCGCAGCACCTGTCGATCGCGCGGATCGTCACGTCGGCGAGCAAAGATCCAGTGACGCTGAGCGTCGAGTCGGCGGGCAAGGCGATCGAGTCGGCCCGGGTCTCCGGTCAGGGCAACGATCTGGTGATCGACACGTCCTCGTTCTACAAGCCGTCGGTGGCAGGTGCGTACCCGATCGTGATGCCGACCTACGAGATCGTGTGCTCGAAGTACAGCGACGCGGCCACGGCCACGGCGGTGAAGGCATTCCTCACCTCCGCGGTCAGCAACGGCCAGCAGGGTCTGGACGAGGCCGGGTACATCCCGATCCCTGAACAGTTCAAGACCAAGCTGACCACCGCCATCAACGCCATCTCCTGATTGCGATCCCATGACCGTGCACGACGAAGTTACCGCCGCTGGCCCGTCGGACTCGACCGACCAGCGGCCGGGCGGAGATACTGCGCTCATGCCGAACAAGCCGAGCATCGAACCGGCCACCGCGGGCGGTCGCCGTCACAGCCGGCGTGCGGAGATCATCTTCCGTTCGCTGGCGACGACGGCAGGAGCGATCATTGTCGCCTCCATCGCCCTGATCGCGCTGTTTCTGTTGATCAGAGCGGTGCCTTCGGTATTGGCGAACGACGCGAACTTCTTCACCAGCACCGAGTTCAACACCTCGGACGCCAACCACCTGCGGTTCGGTATCCGGGATCTGTTGATGGTGACGGTGCTCAGTTCGATCTTCGCGCTGGCGCTGGCTGTTCCGATCGGTGTCGGCATCGCGTTGTTCCTGACGCACTACGCGCCGAAGCCGCTGGCGCGACCGTTTTCGGTGCTCGTAGATCTGCTCGCGGCGGTTCCTTCGATCGTGTTCGGTCTATGGGGGATTCTGGTTCTCGCTCCACAGCTGGAGCCGACGCAGAACTTCTTGAACGACAAGCTCGGATGGTTGTTCCTGTTCTCGGACGGCAATATCCCACTGGCCAGCGGTGGCACGATCTTCACAGCGGGCGTCGTCCTCGCCGTGATGATCCTGCCGATCATCACGTCGGTCAGCCGTGAGGTCTTCAACCTCACCCCGCGCTCGCACATCGAGGCGGCGCAGGCGCTCGGCGCGACGAAATGGGAAGTCGTCCGGATGACCGTGCTGCCGTACGGGCGAAGCGGCATGATCGCCGGAGCGATGCTCGGCCTCGGGCGAGCCCTCGGTGAGACGATCGCCGTTCTGATCGTGCTGAAGACGGCCGCGCAGGCCGGGCACTGGTCCGTATTCGACGGCGGTTACACCTTCGCGTCCAAAATCGCCTCGGCCGCGGCGGAATTCAGTGACCCGCTGCCGACCGGCGCGTACATCGCGGCAGGCTTCGTGCTGTTCGCGCTGACCTTCGTCGTGAACGCGCTGGCGCGGCTGGCCGCGGGCGGAAGGGTGAACGGGTGATGACCACGTCGACATTGGACAGACCGATCAAGGCCCCGGCCTTCCGGCAGGTGAGTATTGCGCGCCGGGTGCGTAACAACCTCGCGACGGGATTGGTCTGGCTGTCGTTCGGCATCGCATTGGTGCCGCTGGGCTGGGTACTGATCATGGTGGTTACCAAAGGTTTCCACGCGGTAGTCCGCACGAACTGGTGGCAGAACTCGATGAAGGGCGTGCTGCCCAATCAGTTCGCGGGCGGCGTCTACCACGCGATCTACGGAACCATCGTGCAGTCGCTGGTCGCGACGGTCGTCGCGGTGCCGCTCGGCATCATGGCCGCGATCTATCTGGTCGAATACGGCCGCGGGCTGCTGGCCAAAACCACGACCTTCATGGTCGACATTCTGGCCGGTGTGCCGTCCATCGTCGCGGCGCTGTTCATTTTCGCGCTGTGGATCGCGACGTTCGGCTTCCCACAGAGCTCCTTGGCGGTGTCGCTCGCGTTGGTGCTGTTGATGCTGCCGGTGGTCGTCCGAAGTACCGAGGAAATGCTCAAACTGGTGCCGGACGAACTGCGCGAAGCGTCCTACGCCCTCGGTACTCCCAAGTGGAAGACGATTCTGCGGATCGTGGTGCCGACCGCGTTGCCCGGCATGATCAGCGGCATTCTGCTGGCCATCGCCAGGGTGATGGGTGAGACGGCGCCGGTGCTGGTGCTGGTCGGCTACAGCAAGTCGATCAACATGAACATCTTCGACGGCAATATGGCGTCGCTGCCGTTGTTGATCTACCAGGAGCTGGCCAATCCCGAAGCCGCAGGACGTGAGCGCGTCTGGGGCGCGGCATTGACGCTCATTCTCATCATCGCCTTCCTGTACCTGGCGGCGGCGGTCCTCAACCGGCTGCTCACGCGGAACCGATAGAAGCGGAACGGATTACCGAAATGGCCAAGCGGATCGACGTCAAAGATCTGAACATCTTCTACGGCAAGTTCCACGCCGTGTCCGAGGTGTCGCTGAACGTGCTGCCGCGCAGCGTGACCGCCTTCATCGGTCCGTCCGGCTGTGGCAAGTCCACTGTGCTGCGTTCGCTCAACCGCATGCACGAGGTAACCCCGAACGCCCGCGTCGAGGGCGCGGTTCTGCTGGATGGTGAGGACATCTACGGCTCGCAGGTCGACCCGGTCGGCGTGCGCCGCACCATCGGTATGGTGTTCCAGCGGCCGAACCCCTTCCCCACCATGTCCATCAAGGACAACGTGGTGGCCGGACTCAAGCTGCAGGGCGTGCGCAACAAGAAGGAGCTCGACGAGGTCGCCGAGCGCTCGCTGCGGGGCGCCAACCTGTGGAACGAGGTGAAGGACCGCCTGGACAAGCCGGGCGGCGGCCTCTCCGGCGGTCAGCAGCAGCGTCTGTGCATCGCGCGTGCCATCGCGGTGTCGCCCGACGTGCTGCTGATGGACGAGCCATGCTCGGCGCTGGACCCGATCTCGACCCTGGCGATCGAGGACCTGATCACCGAGCTGAAGAAAGAATTCACCATCGTCATCGTCACCCATAACATGCAGCAGGCCGCGCGCGTGAGTGACCAGACCGGCTTCTTCAATCTCGAGGCGCAGGGCAAGCCGGGCAAGCTGATCGAGATCGACGACACCGAGAAGATCTTCTCCAACCCTTCCCGGAAGGCCACGGAAGATTACATTTCGGGTCGTTTCGGCTGATTTCGACCACCGAGTACTTCTGCCACAACAACAGGATCCTGGGCGGTATCGACTGCCAAGGACTCTCGTGTTCCCACCGGCGCGGGTCGCTCGAAACACCACCTACTCGGCTTCCCGGTGTGTTTCCTAGTCCTGCAATCCTGTCGATGTTTCGGTTGTCGCCCAGCGCCTGCGCCAGTCCTGGCCCTGGCGCTTCGTCATCAGTCGCGTAATCGACGTCACCGCTCCACTGGGTGCCCGCCGACCGGATCCGCGTCAGACGGGCTCGCTGGAAACGAGCCCGTCATCGCGGAGGTTGCGACAGGTCTTCTCACACCTCGGCATCGAGGTCCGGGGGAAGGACTCCGGTGACCAGGAAGATGACGCGGCGGCCGATCTCGACGGCGTGGTCGGCGAAGCGCTCGTAGTAGCGGCCGAGCAGCGTGATATCGACGGCGGCGGCGACGCCATATTTCCAGTCCCGGTCCATGAGCAGCGTGAAGAGGTGGCGATGCAGGTCGTCCATCGCCTCGTCGTCCTCATTCAGCTGGGCGGCGCGTTCGGGGTCGCGAGTCTCGAGGACCTCCTTGGCGCCTGCGCCCATGTTCACGGCGATGCGGCCCATCTCGGCGAAGTAGCCGTTGACCGCCTCGGGTAGCGCGTGGTTCGGGTGCCGCCTGCGCGTGACCTTCGCCACATGCAGCGCGAGCGCGCCCATGCGGTTCACGTCGCCGACGATCTGGATCGCGCTCACCACCTGCCGCAGATCGCCTGCCACGGGCGCCTGTAGCGCGAGCAGAGCGAAGGCTTTCTCCTCGGCGTCCTGGATCAGCTCGGCGATCCGGTCGTGCTCGCTGATCACCTGCTCAGCCAGGGGGAGGTCGGCCTGGAGCAGCGACTGGGTAGCCCGGTCCATGGCCGACCCCGCCAGACCGGCCATCTCACCCAGCACGTGGGCGAGATCGGCCATTTGCTCGTTGTAGATGACACGCATGAAACCAGACCCTAGTTCCCGGCGCTGACCAAGTCACCAACAACGGATGAATGACCGGTGCCGCCTGTTCGCCGGTGCGTTGCCGCATGCGGCAACACACGCCGGGCACAGATGCTGATTCTGGCGTCTATTCGGCGAACCGACCGGCGACATGTGACGCGCATCGCACGGTGACGTGTGACCGAGGCCGATATGTGCCCATGTGTCGAGGGTCCGTGATGTCGCGGACTGATCCTATTTGCAGATGTCTTCGGCGGCGTTGACGTGTTCCAGGTCGGAGGGGAGATTGACCGGCGTCGTGCTGGCGGTCGAGCTGACCGGCACGTTGGTGATCGGATCGCCCACCGGAACCGGGCTCGCCACCGTGCCGGTGAAGTCGGTCCCCAAGACGACCTCGATGATGCCGCCGAGATCGGAGGCCTGCTCCAACGTCGTGCCTGGAATCGCGCTGGCCACTGTGGCAGCCTCCGCCTCGTGTCCAGCCGCGTACCGGATCTTCGACGCCGTCGCGGTGCCGTTGGAGTAGTTGCCCGTGTTGTAGATCTGGAAGCCCTGATTCCCCAGTTTCGTCGACGCCTTGTTGGCCACGCCTCCGACGCCGGAGGCGTTCGAGACCAGCAGGGACACCGTGCTCGGATCGACCGCGGTCAGCTTCGGTGGTGCGGGTGGAGCTGTCGTGCTCGACCCCGGGGTGGGCGCCACCTTCTTCTCGCCGGGCAGCGGCTGGTCGTCGATGACTGCGCGGAAGATGGCCTTGATGTCGGACTCGCGGGGAATCTCGTTGCCGTAGGAGGTAGTGCCTGCGGTCGGGATGGTCAGGAAGGTCACCGCGCCCGCGTCCATCTTTTGCAATGATCGTCCGAGCGTCAGCAGGTCATTCGTGTCGACCTGGTCCACCCACGTGTGCTTGGTGAATGCGTCGATGAAGCCGCGCAGCTTGCCGGGGTCGAACAACACTTTGCTGGACAGCGCACCGCGCAGCAACGAGGCAAGGAACCGCTGCTGCCGGTTGATGCGGTCGTAGTCGCTGCGTTCCTCACCGTAGACGTGCCGGGCCCGCACATAGTTGAGCGCGGTCTCGCCGCTGATGTGCTGCATGCCGGGGTTCTCCAGGACCGTGCCGAGAATCCCGTCGACGATTGGCTTCGACGCGCACACGTCCACGCCGCCGACCTGGTCGACCATCGCCTCGAATCCGGCGAAGTCGATGCTGATGAAGTGGTTGATGCTGAGCCCCGTCATCTTGGAAATGACGTTGAACAGGCACTTCGGGCCGCCGAGGGCATAGACGGCGTTGAGCTTGTCGCCCATGGCCGCGGGGAAGACCTCGTTGGTGTAGTTGATCTTCTCGTTGTCCCAGCCATTGCACCGCGGCCTGCTGACGTCGAGGTCACGGGGGAACGAGACGACCACGACCCGCGATCGGTTCTTGGGGATGTTCACCAGCATGACGGTGTCGGCCCGGGCCCCCTCGGCATCATCGGTCGACCCCGCGCCGACCTGCCCGTTGGCGCCTACACGGGTGTCGGTACCGACGAGCAGGAAGTTCTCGTCGCCGAGCTGTGCGCCCGAGTCGACGACGTCCTCGGTGTTGTCATCGAGCGCGGAAACCTGGGTGAAGCCGTTGGCGGTGGAACGCAGGTAGCTCCAGCCGCCGCCCGTGGCGAGCAGAACGAGAACGGAGACCACCGCCGTCGTCGCTCGGCCCATCGTCCGCAGGCGCGCCTTTCGGCGTTGCCGGGCGGCATCCAGGCGGGATTGCGACGGCGCACCGATCGCTTTCGGCTTGACCGCTTTGGATTCCGTCGTGGGCCAGCCTGAGCTTTTGCGTTTGGCACGCGCCGGCTCGGTGAGCGGGGGGAGAACGTCGGTAACTTCTTCGGCCGGTTCCGGCTCGGGACGGGTGCCGGGCTCGGGGCGTTCGGCGGGACGACGGCTCGCGGCGCGCGAGGCCGGGGTGGCGTGTTCACCCGCGATGTCCTGGACCACCGGCGAACTGCCGGTGTGCCGTGGCGCGGGCGCGTCGGGTGCGCGACGCGGGCCTGCCGCGGCGCCGCGGCCATTGGCGGGTTCGGGTGGGCGGCGGGCGCCGGGCTCGGCGGGCCCTCGTGGAACAGCTTGCCGTGGCGCAGGCTCGGTGCGGCGGCCCCGTCCCGGTGGCGGGCCTGCCTCCTGTGGTGTCGGCTCGGTGCGGCGGCCCCGTCCCGGTGGAGCGCCCGCGTCCTGCGGCGCGCCCCGTCGTCCGGCACGCTCGTTGTCGACTCGCTGGACGAGATCCTGGACCGTGAGCGGCGCGGAACTCTCGTCGTGGGCGGCGTCGGTATGTCGTGAGCGCCGGGACGCCTGTTCGGCGTCTCGTTCGGGGTAATCCTCCGCGGGATAGCGCTCCCACGGGGCGCGACCTCCGGGCCGTGGCGAACGCCCGTGCCGATCGTCACCCACCAACGAACCTCGCTTTTCGTCTTGCTTTCCGCCTCGGGCCATAGTCGACCGGCAGCACCGATCCCGCAATGATAACGATTCCGCCACGGCGGGCCACCCCAGTGCGAAATCGAAGAGAACGCGTCGGCGTGTGGCTGTCCCGTTCGCTGTGCGGTTGCGGGATCAGCCGCCGCTGTGCATCACGTCGGCGGCCTGCGGTACCGCCGGGTCGTCCGGATCGTCGAGCCAGCCGTGCGGCAGCGCGACCTTGCCTGGCGAGCCCTGACGGCCGCGCGGTCCTTCGGCGTCCTTCGGGAACGGTGCGGTCGGATCGAGTTGCCCGACAAGGTCTTCCAGCTGGATGAGACTGGAGACGGTGGCGAACGTGCGACGCAGATCAGCGCCGACCGGGAAGCCCATCAGATACCAGGCCATGTGCTTGCGCAGATCGCGCATGGCCTTGTCTTCGCCGAGATGTTCGGCGAGCAGCGCGCCGTGCCGGTACAGCACGTTGCCGACCCCGCCCAGGTCGGGCGCGTCGGGCAGCGGCTCGCCGCGCAGCGCGGCCTGGAGTTCGGCGAACAGCCACGGCCTGCCCAGGCAGCCGCGGCCGACGACCACGCCGTCGCAGCCGGTCTCGTCCATCATGCGGACGGCGTCGGCGGCGGCGAAGATGTCGCCGTTGCCAAGCACCGGGATCGCGGTGACGGCATCCTTGAGCCGGGCGATCGCGGTCCAGTCCGCCTGACCGGAGTACCGCTGTGCGGCCGTGCGCGCGTGCAGCGCAACCGCTTGCGCGCCTTCGGCTTCCGCGATGCGGCCCGCGTCCAGATAGGTGCGGTGTTCGTCATCGATGCCGATGCGGAACTTCACAGTCACGGGGACGCCCGCCGGTTCGGCGGCTTTCACCATGGCGGCTACGATTCGGCGGAACAGCGTCCGCTTGTACGGCAGCGCGGCCCCGCCGCCGAGCCGAGTGACCTTGGGCACCGGACAGCCGAGGTTGAGGTCGATATGATCGGCCCAGCCCTCGCCGACGATGATCCGCACGGCCTCACCGAGGGTGGCCGGGTCCACGCCGTAGAGCTGCATCGAACGCGGATGTTCGTCGGCGTCGAAGGACATCATGTGCAGCGTTTTCTCGTTGCGTTCCACCACGGCCCGCGCGGTGATCATCTCGCACACGTAGATGGCGGTCGGGCTGCCGAACTCCCGGCACAGCTTCCGGAACGCCAGGTTCGTGATCCCCGCCATCGGGGCAAGCACCACCGGCGGATCGACCGGGTAGGGGCCGATTCGGACGCTTGCTTCCCTCAGGACATCGGACTGCACGAACCCCATTTTCCCTGGACGGCCTTCCAGGGTTACCACGGGGTGGACCGCCCCGCGTCCGCCCGATACTTCTCGGGCGGGAGTTCGGCATCGCCCCGTGCCCGGCGACGGCGCCACTACTCGCCGCGCAGCCTGCGGTGGTACTTCTCCCTGAGCTCCGGATCGGGCTGGGCGTAAGCCGTTGTCGCCCCGGTGAATCGGGCCACCGTGAGCTGGGCCCGGTAGGGCAGCAGCTGCGCCGACTTGATGATCGCGGCCAGCCTGCGCGGCACCGTCACCAGCGGACGCGGCCGGAGCACCGTGCCGACGATCGCCCGCGCGACGTCCTCCGGGTCCACCGTGGTCAGCGGCGTGATCCAACCCGGCATGTTGGCGCCGGCGGACAGTTCGGTGCGCACGATGCCCGGCAGCACTGCCGAGACCCGCACGCCGTGTTCCTTCAGCTCCAGATGCAGCGCCGAGGTGAACCCGATCACCGCGTGCTTGGTCGCGGAGTAGGTCGCAAGACCGGGTAAGCCCTGGGTGCCCGCCAGCGACGCGATGTTGACGAGGTGGCCGCTGCCACGCGCCATGAAGCGCGTGGCAGCCAGCCGCGAGCCGGTCAGGACGCCGCGCAGGTTGATGTCGATGATGCGGTCGGTCATCGCCTCGTCCTCGTCGGCGAACAGCCCGGTCGGCATGATTCCCGCGTTGTTGACCAGCACGTCCACCAAGCCGAGCTCATGCTCGACCGCGTCGAGGAAGGTGGCGAACGAGTCGCGGTCGGTGACGTTCAGCGGCAGGCCGATCACCTTCGCGTCCGGATCGGCGCCGAACTCCGCCGCCGTTTTGGCGACCAGTTCGATATCGATGTCGCCGATCGCGACAGCCGCACCCGCGGCGAGGAACGCCTCTGCGGTGGCCCGGCCGATACCGCGAGCCCCACCCGTGATGGCCACGACCTTGCCTGCGAGCACGGCGCCACCCTGGGTTGTTGTTGTCATCTCGTCGGCCTTCCGGAGTAGCGGTCAGAGTCCATGAACGATGGTGCTTTCATGATCTCGTCGGCGCTGCCGTAGATCTCCCGAATTCGGAAATCCGTGCGGCTCTCCAGGAATCGGAAATAGGGGCGCCGCCATCCGGAAGTCCGGACGACGGCGCCGTTGTGCCAGTGGGTGTGCGGTCAGCCCACGGTGCTGCCCACCATCTGGCGATCGCGCTTGGCGGCTTCGCGGGCGAGCATGCGATCGCGCTGCTCCTCGAACTTGAGCACATCGCTGGCCAGCTTCTCGAGGAAGAGGCCGAGCCGCTCGCGGACCGCTTCACCGCGCGGGGTGAAGTCGGTGCGCTCGAAGATGTTCCACTTCTTCAGCACCGGCTGGACGACCTCCTCCAGGTGCTGGCGCAGGTCGTAGATGCCGTGCTTGGCCATCAGCACGCCGTTGCGGCGGAAGTTGGGCATGCCCGCGCCGGGCATCTGGAAGTTCTCCAGGATCAGAGTGATCGCCTCGATGGCTTGGTCGGGACACAGGTCGAGGGCGGCGCCGCACATATTGCGGTAGAAGATCATGTGCAGGTTCTCGTCGGCGGCGACGCGCTGCAGCATGCGGTCGGCGATCGGATCGTCGCAGACCTTGCCGGTATTGCGGTGACTGACGCGGGTGGCCAGCTCCTGGAATGTGACGTACGCGACAGAGTGCAGGAATCCGGCGTCGGCTTCGGCGGGCGAGGCGAAGCCGTTGGTCATATGGACCATCCGGGCCTCTTCGAGAGCGACCGGGTCGACACCGCGGGTGACGACGAGGTAGTCCCGCATGACAATGCCGTGCCGGTTCTCCTCGGCGGTCCAACGGCCCACCCAGGTACCCCACGCGCCGTCCTGGGAGAAGTTCTCGGCGATCTCCCGGTGGTAGGACGGCAGGTTGTCCTCGGTGAGCAGGTTGGTGATCATGGCCGCCTTCGCGACCTCATTCAGCCGGGACTGGTCCGGATCCCAATCGATGCCCCCGAGTGCGGAGAAATTGCGGCCTTCGTCCCACGGGACGTAGTCATGCGGATGCCATTCCTTTGCCAAGGAGAGGTGCCGGTTGACGTTTTCTTCGGCAGCCGGTTCCAACTCCGTCAGAAGCTCGAGTTGAGTCAGATCCCTTGCCATGTATGAACCCTTCAGTGTGTGCGTCCGGTCTTACAGGTCATCCCCACGGTAGACCGATGCCGATGCGGCCCTACCTTACGGTACCGTAGGTGTGATGCGAAACGCATCTGTTAGCCAACTGATGCCCTGGTGATGCACGTCTTCCGCCGTCAGTAGCGTTCTGCGTTCCCCACGAGTGTATGGCTTCGGGCCGCTGCGAGGGGACTATCGCCACGGACCGAAAGGGTGTTAGCCCGACGTGCCGCGTCCCATAGTGCCGGAACGGACAGATGTGCGACCGTCGCGCGGGCGAGGACGAAACGCGCGCTCGGGCGCGTCAGCGTCCTTCGCCGAACGCGCTACCCACCACTTTCCGAGCGTGTCGCCCACATTCTCGGCCTGCGCCGCATCCAGGGCTCCGGCCGATGCCCGCCGTTCTTGCCTGCGATGCCGCCGAGTCGACCGATCCCGCAGGCCGCGGACCGGGTCCGTGGCGTGGCTGTGCCGCTGCCTCTGGTGATCTGCTCGCCCAGGCCGGGAAGCGGACGATCGGAGGCGTGATCGGCATCAGGCTCGCGATCAGATTGTTGCCTCAGCGCCCCGATGGCGCCGAGCGTGTTTACCGCCGTGCCCTCGCCGTTACCGAAGACGTTTGTCGACGAAACTACCCCGGTGATCTGCCGGAGGACGACATGAGCGTTATCAGACCATGCGGATGGCCAACTGAGATCTGTTGTGGCACCGGGATGATCTGAATGTCACTCGAATAGACGAAAAAGGATATAGAAGACAATTTGATTGGCGTCGACCATGATTTAGGGGTAGGCCACGCAGGGATCGGGTGGTGCCCACCTCGTCCGGCCTGTCAAGCGCTGCAGGCGCCGCCACGTACCATGGGTGCGTCTTGCCCGGGGGCCGTGCGCGAGGTGATGCGGAGCCGGTTAGGTGTCCTTGGTCGATCTCTGGCAGTTCCGGCCAGAGGGGGTATTGAACGGCGTGTCGCGGTATTTGTTGCGCCACCCACTGGTAGAACACGGTATAGCGAAGTTTCGATGTATGCCACGGCGACATTCGGAGGCGCAGATGTCAAATCAGTCCTTTTATGGAATGTCGAAGTTGGAAATAAAAGATATAAGTGAGCGTCGGTGACGAGCTCGTGTCGGGCCAGAAGTGGGTATCCTGGTATATGGCAATTCAGGAAATAGATCGATACTGGCAGCAGTCGCCGTCGAAAGTGCTTTGGGTGGCGGATAAAAGTCAGTACGTTTGCGTGTGCGATCGAGGTCCCCTGCTGCAATATGAGGAGACATCGGGCGGGTGGCCCGAAGCGCAATTCGAATAGAACATGTGTTCGATAAAGGGTAGGGTCGGGCCATGCCCGAACGCAGCCGACTCGAATGCGTCGAGATGCAGGTGGAGGACGTGCGCCGATGGCTGCTCGATGCCGCAGCTTTCGGCAAGTCGATTACCCCCGAGCAGCTCGAGGTCATGGCGCGGAAGCCCGCCGAAGGGCTGCGCATCGACACCGACGCCACGCAAGGACGGGAATGACCGAACCAGCCGACGAAGCCCTGATGACCGCCGACCAACAGGCGTTACTGCGCGCGGTAGTCGACGCGGTCAACGACGCGGCCCGGCCGGTCACCCCGGCCGAGATCGCCCGCTTCCTCGCCGACCGGATCCACCCCGCGCCGAGCCTGGATGACATCACGACCGTGGTGCACATCCTGGAGCTGCCCACCGTCGCGTTTCAGCGCGGCGTGCCGAGCGCTGTTGTGCTCGCGCGGATCCTCGACGTGCTGGATGCCGCAGTCGGAGGCGAGGAGTACACGCAGCCGTCGGCCGACATCGACGACCGCTACTGAATCCCTCAGTGGCTGTGCGACTGCTCCCGAACGTGAATGCCGACATGCGTGCCCATCCGGTCCAAGACCCAGTCTCCAAAATGCCATGTGGTGGCCAGGCCGAGCCGCCACGGAGTGGCGAACTGGGGCCGAGAGGCGCAGGCTGCTTCGGGGCCTGTCGGCGCGACCTGTGCTCTTCCTCACAAATCCGTGCCGCGTACCAACTTGCTTTCCACTCACTCCACGTCGGGTTGTCGGCTCCCGCAGGGATAGGAGACTTCCTCTCGGAAACTTCCTTGTTCCCGGCTTGCCACTCAGCCTCCGGCTTCCGGGTGAAGGTGCCCACGCTCCGCTGCCTCCCGCCGGCGTCATGATAGACACCGCGGTACTTGCCGCTAGGGAGCTTTTCCGCCCGCGCCATGGTTGGGGACCTGACCCCTCCAATCAGTTCGTGCCACACGGCCGCTGTCGGCTATGCTTTCCAGCCGAGCCCCTTTAGCTCAGTTGGTAGAGCTGGTGACTTTTAATCACTAGGTCGTAGGTTCGAGTCCTACAGGGGGCACTCATCTCGACGGTGGGGCTGCGGGCGTACGAGCCCCACGTTTGCCCCACGATCTAGCGTTTCCGCTGATAGAGGCGCCTCAACCCGTGGATTGAAGTCCGTAGCTCTACCAACTGAGCTATTAGGGGGCGCGGAGGAACAGTGCAGTGCGATCGGCACCCGATGGTCCAATCGGGGGAACTGACGTCGGCAGGTGCGGTCGACTGAGGCGTGATGGGCGTCCGATCGACGTCGTGCTCGGCGACGATCGTGTGCCGCCGAGGGGCTGCGCTGGGGTAACGCGGGGCGTGCGTGCGGCGATTCGGGCGGTAAACATTTGGCACCCAGCTTTGTTCATCTTACCCGGGTCTGGATATCATCCAATCATGTTGGCTGGCAATGTGTTTGGATTCTCGGGAAGTGAAGGCTCTCGGCGCGGGGCGGCTCGCAGGGCGAGCTGGCGAGCAAGGCGGTGTCGGTGGTCGGTCGGCCGACCGGCCGGTCGGCTCGGGTGAACATCACTGGGCCGCTAGCGAATTCACGTAGCCGTTGGACGAGGGTATCCGGTTGCGAGATATTTGCCGTAACGGAAAGCGGAGCGGGATGGCTGCTCGACTCGTCGGTTTGCCGCGTGTCGGACCGGGTTTCCGGGTACGGTGACGCCTTGGTGAATTCCGGAAGAATCGCCGACTCGCTCGGCGATGCGGAATTCGGCTTGTCGTTGGTGTGCCCGAAGGTGCTGCGGTCGGTCCGGCCGATTGCGGCTCGGCGGAACTCGATGCCGCAGGAGGAGGCAGGTCCGAGACGAAGAAATGCCCGGGTGCGCACCCCCTGCGGCGCACCCGGGCAGGAAAACTATACCAGCTGGTGTTTTTCAGGTTTTTCGCAAGTTTTCGTACCGAAAGTTTGAAACTGGGCGAAAACCCGGTTTGAAGTATTGATAAAACTCATAACTTCGCGCCAAGGGTCTGTTCCTTTTGAGGGTGGCTACTTGGCGGCGAGTAGGCTTCGGAGGCGTTTCGAGCATGGCACGGCAGCAAGAGCGGGCCCGCCGGACACGCGCGGCGATTATCAGATCCGCCGCCGTTGAGTTCGGGAAGAGCGGCTATGCCGCTGCATCGCTCAACCGCATATTGGAAGGGTCGCGTGCCACCAAGGGCGCCATGTACTTCCATTTCGATTCCAAGGAAGACCTCGCCCGCGCGGTGCTGGAGACCGCGGTGGAACGCTACCGCGCCGCCGCCGAGCGCTGGCTTGCGCGAGCGGATCTCACTCCGCTGGATATCTTGCACGGGATGGTCGACGAGATCGCGTTGCGGCTCGAGCACGACATCATCGTGCAGGCCGAGCACCGGTTGATCATCGAGCCGGATTTCTACCGCGATGTCCAGGCAGGCGGCGGGCGCATCCTCGGTCGCACGACCAGGGTGCTCACCGTGCGCGCCATCGACCACGGGCAGTTGCGCGCCGACGCCGATCCCGACCGGTTCACCCGCACGCTCGCCGCCGCACTGGCCGGCCAACGGTACATGGTCGACTTGATCAGCGGTCCGGTCGATCTGCGGTCGCGGTTCGAGGAGGCGCTAGAGGTGGTGGTCGAGGCGATGGCCACCTCGGAGTGGCTGGCGAATTTCCGCAGCGACGGCTGGCGTACCCAGGCGCGCCTGGAGGAGCTCAGTTTGGGACTCTGACCAGCCGGTTTGGGGATCGGGTCCGGTCTGTCATAAGCTATCCCAGCTCCCAACGGACAGCCGTTGAAAGCCGGTCCGGAGAAATCCGGGGCGAGCCCCCTTCGTCTAGCGGCCTAGGACGCCGCCCTTTCAAGGCGGTAGCGCGGGTTCGAATCCCGTAGGGGGTACGATCTTCGGATCGTTGGTAGCAGAGCATGGCCCTGTGGCGCAGTTGGTTAGCGCGCCGCCCTGTCACGGCGGAGGTCGCGGGTTCGAGTCCCGTCAGGGTCGCAAGTAAGCGCCGGAGTAATCCGGCGTTTCTCGTATGGCATTCACTTCGGGTGCCTGCGGCCAGGTAGCTCAGTTGGTACGAGCGTCCGCCTGAAAAGCGGAAGGTCGCCGGTTCGATCCCGGCCCTGGCCACTCGATCCCCCTGACGTATCACCCGGCAGGGGGATTTCTCATGCCGGTACCCGTTGTCACCGGTGACCGATGATTCCGGCCTCCGGACATGGCCGGTTGGACAGCTGCTGCGCCGCAGCGGGTTTGCTCCCAGCGCTGAAGCGGTACGGGTGATGGATGCGGTTACGGTAGGAGCGTGATCACCGTCAACGCATTCGTCGTGGTCGAGACCTCGGACTGGAACGACCGGGGGCGGCTGGATGTCTTCGACTTCACTATGGACACCCTGCCGGTGGCGTCGTTCCCGGCCGAGGGCGATCTGCGCGTCGTTCTCGCGCTGACGTCCAAGCCCTACGAGTACTCGACCGTCTCGTTCCGGATGGCCGAAATCCGGCCCGGCGGGGGTTCGGGCGGGCTCGTGCACGAACTCACCTCCGAGTGGCCCGGTCCGGCCGACGGTCGCGAGTTCTCCACCTTGCGTTTGACCTACTCGCTTCCCTTCACCATCCATCGCCCCGGCACGCACGGCCTCGCTCTCTTCCTCGACGGCGAAGACACCGAGCGCGCGAAGACTCTGTTCGAGGTGTCCGGCCCCCTCGGCTGAGACTGCCCTGAGTAGTGGCGGATCTCATAGCGATGCACGGTCCGTCATGGCTGTGTGCTCGGTCGCCTCGCCGCCGGTGGGTAGGCTGGCGCCGCCATGCCGACCCTTCTTCTCGCGCTCGCGGGGTTCGCCTTTCTCGACTCGCTCGACGTGCTGCTCGTCGGCGTCACCACGGTCGTCGTCTACGACAGCAGGCTGAGCCGTCGCTCGCCGCTGGTCGGCGGGCTGAGCTTCCTGGCCGGGGTTTTCGCCGTCACCACCGCGTTCGGGCTCTGCACCGTGGTGGGAATCGGCTTTTTGACCGACCTGGTGGATCTCGAGATCACCCCGACGGTGCGGTATTGGGGTGAGCTCGGTCTCGGCGCGGTGCTGATCGCCCTCGCGAGCATTCGAATGACCGGCCGGACGTCGGCCCCGGAATGGGCGACGACTATGCGACGGCAACCGTGGGCGCTTGCGTTGATCGGCGTGGCGATCGGTATCGCGCAGGCGCCGACGGCGGTTCCTTATCTGGCCGGGCTGGCGATGCTCTCGGCGCGGAATCCGATACCTGCGCTGTGGCCGCTGATCGTGGTCGCCTATTGCGCGCTCGCATTGCTGCCGCCGCTGGTGATTCTCGCCTTCGCCGTGCGGGGCACGACCCGAGCTCGGCGCGTCTATCGAAAAGTTGTTCGCGTTCTCGCCGCATATGGCCCGAAATCGGTGCGTGTTCTGTTCGTCCTCTTCGGGGTGGTTCTGGTTTGCGACGCGGCCATCCATTACTCGAGTCTTTGGTAGGTCTGCGGGAATTCCGGTCGTCGCGGCAGCACCCGATGAATAGAAAATGTGAATCGGGTGCGGTGTCCGGTGGGATGCTGGAGGCATGGCTGAGCGCTGGTATTACTGCTTGAAGCACAATCGGGCCGAGCAAGGACGGCAGTGCTGGTTCCGCGATCGAATGGGGCCGTATCCGGACCAGGCGACGGCCGAGCGGGCTCTGGAGATCGCGCACGCGCGCAACGAGCGGGAGGACGCAAGGGATCGGGTATGGCGGGACGGGGACTAGGTCGTGCTGCATTCTGCGGCAATAGATCTCACGTCCACGCGCTACTCCGCGACGTGAATCCTGCGCGCTGAAGCGGTCTCGGCGAAGGCCGTCGTCCCGCCGGAACAGGGCGCACGGGACGTTCCCCGGCGCGGCGAAGTTGATCTTGAGCCGCAGGTCGGCGCACCGAAGGACGTCCTGCGCGGTGCGGCCGCTCAGCTCGCGGTCAGGTGCATCAAGTACGGTTCTCCAGAAATCAAGACGAATGCTCGGTGGTCCTGGCGTGGGCTGCGAGTGGAAACCAGGATCAGCAGGGAGGGCGACCCTTGAGGGTTACCGTTGTTGTGCCGACCTACAACGAGCGGGAGAATCTGCCGGTTGCGGTCGAGCGGCTGACCGCGCTGCCGGTGCCCGACCTGCACGTGCTGGTGGTGGACGACAGTTCACCAGACGGCACCGGCGAGGTAGCGGACAAACTGGCCGCCGAGCTGCCGAACGTGGTCGGCGTGCTGCACCGGACCGAGAAGGACGGGCTCGGGCGCGCATACATCGCGGGCATCACCCGGGCCCTGGACGAGGGCGCGGATGTGGTCATCCAGATGGACGCCGACCTGTCGCATCCGGCCGAGGTGATCCCGGCCATGCTGGAAAAGCTGCGAACCACAGAAGCGGGCGTCGTGCTCGGCTCACGCTATGTGCCCGGCGGCTCGACCGCCGCCGATTGGAAGTGGTATCGCAAGGCGCTCTCGGCCTGGGCCAACTTCTACGTGAACCTGATCCTGCGCCTCGGCGTCAAGGACGCCACCGCGGGCTTCAAGGCGTGGAAGGCCGACACCCTGAGCGCCATCGATGTCGCCTCGATCCGCAGCAACGGGTACTCCTTCCAGGTCGAGATGAACTACCGCACAATCAAGAAGAAGATCTCGATCGCTGAGGTCCCGATCCGGTTCGAGGAGCGCACCCTCGGTGCGTCCAAGATGAGCCTCAAGGTGCAGCTGGAGTCGGCGCTGATGCCATGGAAGCTCCTGTTCGGTCGCGCGGTCTGAGCACGACGCCAGGGCCACGCGTCCGCCAGATCGGGCCCTGCGCCGTTTCGGGTCAGTGGATCTCCCTGGCGATCACTTCGGCCAATCCACCAGCGTGTCGATGAACAGTTGCCGCACGCCTGCCACCTCGGCGTCCAGGTCGGTGGGATCCCATTCGCTGACGTCGATGGGATCGAGGATCGCGACGTCCACCGTCCCGGGACGGACGACCATCTCGTTGCGCCAACAGATCTCGCCCGCGTTGCGGATCACGATCGGGATCACCGGAACTCCGGCCTGGATCGCGATGTGGAACGCACCCTTCTTGAAGTGGCCGACCTCGGGGCTGTAAGAGCGAGTTCCCTCGGGGGACACCGCGATCGACAGCCCGTTGCGCAGGGTCTCCACCACCGGACGCAGCGCAGCCTTGGCCTGAGCGGTGTTCGAGCGATCGATGAATGTCACCCCGACGAAGCGCATCAGCGGACCGAACACCGGATTCTTGGTCAGCTCCTTCTTCCCGATGGCGGTCACGCCGCCGCCGAGCACCGCGGGAACGATGATGATGTCGAACTGGCTCTGGTGGTTGAACAGGAACACTGCGGGCCGGGGCGAGTTCGCGTTCTCGGCGCCGGTCACCCGGACGTCGACGCCCGCGATGCGCAGTGTGTTGCCCGTCGCGTGCTCCATCAGCGCGTCGGCCATTTGCTGGTGGTCCCCGGTGGGCGACTTCGCCACGACGCCGAACGATGCGCCGCCGAACAGTCCGGCGAATGCCGCGGCGGTGCGGGCGTAATCGCGCGCCCTTGGCTCGCGGCGCGGCCGGAACGACAACCGCGTCCAGCGCTGCCGGTCGGCGATCTCGGCCAGCGGGCCGTCGGGGTCGACCGCCACTGGATGACCGACCAACGACAACAACGGCAGGTCGGCGGCCACGCCGGTGTAGGCGTAGCTGAGTGCGAGGTCCACCTCGTGAGCGGCGGCGAACTCGCGGAAGGCTTCGGCTTTGCCATTGCGCCACAGCGTCTTCCCGTCGGGGTAACCGGTGAGAACGCCGTCACGGGTGGCCATCGGCGTGTACAGCACATGCTCGATGTCGAGCTGCACTGCCGTGGGCGCCACCTGGAACCGGGTCAGTGAGCTGACCAGCACAATCGTGTGGCCGGCGGCTCGGTGCGTCCGGATCAGCCGCCACGCTTCGGGATACAGGTGCCCGTATACGGTGCGCTTGAACAGCTCCGTACCCAGCCGGTCCAGCTCCTGCTCGGACCTCCCCGCCAGCTCCTGCTCGAGGTGGTGGAGGTACCGGCGGTACTCGCCGTCGGTCATACCGTTGCGGATACCCCCGACCAGCGCGTTCGTGAGGCCACGGCGGCGCAGCAGCCTGCGCACCGGTCGCCGCCGGTCGAACCCATCGACGACCGTGCCGCCGAAGTCGAAAACCGCGGCCACGGCGGAGCCCTGTGGCCCGGAGCGGATTGCGGCGACCGCGGCGTCGAGGTCGGCGCGCGCGTCGGTCATCGACCCTTCCGCGTCACCGCGGTGATGTCCGCGACGAGCTCTCACCGAGCGTCCTTGTTGGACGGGTCCAGCGCGGCGGCCTGCGAGATCCGAGTTCCGATGGTTCGCAGGCGCTCGGCGAACTCCCTTCTCCGGTCCGCCGCTTCCGCTCGATCCGACGCCGCGTCCTGCGACGTGGTTTCTAGCAGACCGTAGTTGTCGGCGAGCTTCAGTGCGCTGGTGAACAGCTCGGTGGAGACCGACTCCGGGCTGTGCAGCCGCTGCTGCAGCATCATCTGCTTGCCGACCGCCACGCATTCGGCGATGAAGTCCTTGCGGTCGATCTCGTCGCCCGCCTCGCGGGCGGCCAGCCGTTCGGCCACCACCAGTTGCGCGTCGATGAAGGAGCGCAGCACGCGGTGGGCCATCATGAATCCGGAGGCGGTGAGCTTGGCCAGGATGTCCGATCCGAGCGTGTCCTCGCGGTTGTGGCTGTGCCACTCCGGGTCGACCAGCAGCATCTCCGCGACCATCTGCTCGGCGAATTCGGCCCGCTCGGGGAAGAAGAACTCGAACTTGAGCAGGTCGCGCAGCCGGAATGCCTCGTCCCATCCGGTGTTCAGCGCGTCGGTGTCGCCGCTCTCGACCGCGGCGAGGATGGACAGCTCCAGGATGGCGCGGTTGACGAACCAGTGCACGGCGCTGTTGCGGTAGAAGGCGGCCTCGAGGTGCGCTCCCGCTTCGATCGAGTACACCGGCTCGAGCCCGCCGCGGTACACCGTGACGACCTTGGCCAGTGAGAGCTGTTCCAGCACGACGGCGAGGCTCTGCTCGTCGCGTAGGGCATCGAGCTCACCACGTGGCAGATCGCGCTTCTCGATGTAACCGAGCACCGGCGCCAGCACGGTGCGCACCTCGCCGAGGGTGAGCGCGCGCTCGTGCACGCCGAGCAGCGCGAGGGTGACCAGCGCGTTGACCGTGACCGGGGTGACCGCGTTGATCCCGACCGCGACCTCGAAGGCCAGCCGCTGCACGGCTTTGCGCTCCAGCTCGGTGATCTCCGGCGGTTCACTGTCGACGGTCCCGGCCTCGGTGCGGCTCGGCGGGATCGGTTCGGTCTGGTGCAGCGGGATGGTCAGCGGCGGGCTGACGAGTGGATCGCCGTACGCGGCAAGGCGATCACGGGCCGACAGCGGCTCGCCGAACCGCACGTACACGTGCCCGGCCGAATGCTGCTGGCCGCGGATGTAGCGGGCCAGCCAGGTCAGTCCCTCCGGCTTCTTCTTGCCGCCTGCCTGCTCGGTGACGATGGCGCCGAGTTCGTTGAGCCGCTCGTAGGTGATCGAGACCGGAACCAGCATCACGTCGTCGATCCGGCTCGCCCGCACCGCTGCGGCAAGGTAGTTCAGCAGGCCGTAGCGCGGTGGGCGCAGCTTGCCGGTGCGCGTGCGACCGCCCTCCATGTACCACTCCAGGTTGAAGCGTTTGGCCAGCAAGTAGGCGAAATACTCCTCGACGACGGCCTTATAGACCTCGTCGTCGCCGAAACTGCGCCGGATGAATACCGTTCCGGTGCGCCGGGCGATCGGGCCCATCGGCCAGAAGCTCAGATTCGCGCCGCCGATCACGTGGTTCGGCGGAAAATCGTTGCGGGCCAGCACGTCGCCGAGCACGAACGCGTCCACGTAGGAACGGTGCGAGGGTAGGAACACCAGCGGGAAGCGGCGGTTGACATCGCGCAGCGCGGCCAGTCCGGACGGGTCGGAGTCCACCTTCCAGGTCGACGCGTGCACCGGCCGCATCGCCTGGGTGAACAGGTCGGAGACAAGCCTGCTCTGCGCGGCGACGAGCTCGTTGAGCCCCTTTTCCGCGCGGCGGTACACCTCGTGCGGGCTTGCCCCGATCTGGTCGGCGATCAGCTCTAGTCTGCGCAGGAAGTCGGGCGAGTCGAGGATCTCCTCGGCCACCAGCTGGGGCACCTTGTACCGGTCGCCGATGATGGTGCGCTCGGCGCGCTCCAGCGCCACCACCGCCGCGCGCACGATGGCACGGGCGAACGGCTCGGCGGTGCCCTTGGCGAACAGGGCCGACGCCTCCGGGTTGTTCGCGCGCAGCTCACTGAGCAAGGCGGGCGCGCCGGTCAGCACGACGTGCCGGTCCGGCGACTTGGCACGCAGCCTGCGTTGCGCCAGCCGGTTGGGCTTGCGCGGGTTGGTCATCAGGGCCAGGTCGGCGAAGGTGATGCGCCGGACCCCGTCGCGCTCCGGCGGCAGCCACAGCACACGCACCGGCACCACAAGCGGATCGTCTTGCCTGCCGACCAGGCGGGTGGTGACCGCGCCCGCATCCAGGTCGAGCTGGGTCACCGATGCGTCGGTGCCGAACTCCTTGGCGATCCCGCCGTCGGCGAGCCACGCGCCGACCAGTTCGCGTTCCACCCCCGACGCCGCGTCGATCAGGGCCACCACCGATTGCGGTGCGGTCCCGTGCTGGGCTGTTGCGGGCAAACCGCCGCGGTGATCGATCATGGATGTTCTTCCCTCCGCAGGTGACGCTCCCCCTATTCAAGCCCTCCGGGCCGACTCCGCGCAGGCACTCGGCACGGTGAGTTCGGTTTAGGGGTCGGTGTCCTGGTGGTCAATATCGCCGCCGTGGTCTGGCTGCTCTACAGCAAGCGACTGTTCGGCCTGCGCGGTGGCGGGGTGGGGTATCACGCCGAGCGCAGTGCGGAGAGCCTGCTGAGCGTCGAGCGATCGGCACTGGCGGTGGGCACGGACCGATAGTTCGCGCCACGGTTTGCGCTGTGCAGCACACCCTGTCAAGAGCCAGGTAATGCTAACCTTACCTCCACAAGTTAGGCCAGGATAACCTTGGAGGATCGTTGTCGACCACGGAGCGCTTGCGGGTTGAGTATGTGACCGATCCGGCGGCAGCGATGTCCCGGCTGGCAGGGGCCGATCAGTTCGGTGAGTACGTCATGTACGAGCGCCCGGGCGAATGGGTATTCGCCGCCGACCCGATCGGCAGTGTCGAACTGGATGTGCAGGAGCTGCGGGTCGCCTGGGCGGGGCAGACCACCTCCGGTCGATGGGAGGGCAACCCGGCGGGCGTTATCGACCGTG
The DNA here is from genome assembly GCF_035920445.1 of Nocardia sp. NBC_01730. Taxonomy (NCBI): domain Bacteria; kingdom Bacillati; phylum Actinomycetota; class Actinomycetes; order Mycobacteriales; family Nocardiaceae; genus Nocardia; species Nocardia sp. NBC_01730. The sequence goes on from NZ_CP109162.1 coordinate 6,644,418, forward strand.
CGCTGGGCACGCTTGCATTGGAGGGCCGAAACGCCTACGGCTGGATCGGATTCGAGTTCTGCGCATGGACCCTCGACGCGACGCGGCACCTGGACCCCAGAACGGCGCTGGTGCGTTTGATGATTCCGCGTATCGAGGTGCGGGTCGGCGAATTCGGTGTGCGGGTCGCAGGCGCGACACCCGCCGAGACCGGCGACATCCACGATCTGATCGCGCAGTCGCAGAACACCGAACTCCCGCAGGCGCATCCGGTCGACATCCGCGTCGACCCGACCGGATATCGGGGCCGGGTGGCCGAGGCGGTCGGTGAGATCCAGGCCAGGCGGTATCAGAAGGTCATCCTGTCCAGGAAGGTCGATCTGCCGTTCGCGGTCGACGTCCCGGCCACCTATCGACTCGGTCGCGCGTATAACACCCCGGCGCGATCGTTCCTGTTGCGGCTCGGCGGATTGGAGGCGGCGGGCTTCAGCCCCGAACTTGTCGCGTCCGTGGACGACGATCGCGTGGTGACCACCGAACCGCTGGCAGGCACCCGCGCCTTCGGCCGCGGCGACGCGGTCGACATGGCCGCGCGGGCGGATCTGATCACCGATCCGAAAGAGATCGTGGAGCATGCGATTTCGGTGCAGACCTCACTCGCGGAGATCTCCGCCGTCGCCGATCCCGGTACGCCGGCGGTGTCGGACTTCATGGCGGTGCGTGAGCGAGGCAGCGTGCAGCACCTCGCCTCCACCGTGCACGGGCGGCTCGCCGCCGACCGGTCCAGCTGGGATGCGCTCGAGGCGCTGTTCCCGTCCGTCACCGCCTCTGGCATTCCCAAGCGTGAGGGTGTCGATTCGGTGTTTCGGCTCGATCACGACCCGCGCGGCCTGTATTCCGGCGCGGTGGTGATTGTTTCGCCGACCGGTGCGCTGGAGGCGGCGCTCGTGCTGCGCGCGGTGTACCAGAACACCGACGGCGCCTGGCTGCGCGCAGGCGCGGGCATCGTCGGTCAGTCACGGCCGGAACGGGAGTTCGAGGAGACCTGCGAAAAGCTCGAAAGCATCGCGCCCTACGTGGTGCGGGCATAGGTCCACAACAGGCACTGCTCCGATGGCGCGCTGCCCGCCGGGTTTTCCGTCAGACGGCAATGGGGGTCAGCCCTCGGCGCGCAGCACTCTTTTGTCGATCTTGCCGACTGCGGTGATGGGGAGCTTGTCGCTGCGGCGAAGCACGTCCGGCAGCTTGTAGGTGGCCAGTCCGCGGGCGGCGAGGAAGGTCTTGATTTCGGCAAGGGTCGGCATCTCGCCGTCGACAACGAGGACGGCGCAGACCTTTTCGCCGAGCGCGGCGTCCGGCAGGCCGACGGCGGCGGCGTGCCGGACCGCGGGATGGGCGAGCAGATGCTCCTCGAGCTCGTCGCAGGAGATGTTCTCGCCGCCGCGGTTGATCACGTCCTTGATCCGGCCGGAGACGACGAGGTGACCGCTGGGCAGGCGGCGGACCAAGTCGCCGCTGCGGTAGTAGCCGTCCGGGGTGAACGCGCGTGCGTTGTGCTCGGGGGCGCGATAGTAGCCGCGGATCGTATATGGGCCCTTGGTGACCAGCTCGCCCTCCGCGCCGGGCGCGACATCGTTGCCGTCGGCGTCCACCACGCGAACCTCGTCGGATGGCGACAGCGGCCTGCCCTGGGTGGTGTGCAGCAGCTCGACTGGGTCGTCCAGCCGGGTGTAGTTGAGCAGGCCCTCCGCCATCCCGAACACCTGCTGCAATGTGGCGCCGAGTGCGGGCGTCACCTCCTTGGCGTTGATCTCCGCCAGGCGGGCCCCGCCCACCTGGAGCAGGCGCAGCGAGTTCAGGTCGGCGTCTTCCCATCCGGTTGCTGCGCACCATAGTTGGGCCAGCGGCGGCACCAGCGCGGTAACCGTGACCCGGTGCCGCTCGATCGCGGCGAACGCGTTCTCCGGGCTCGGATCGCCGATGAAGGCGACCGCACCGCCGACGCCGACGGTGCCGAGGATGCCAGGGCAGGCCAGTGGGAAGTTGTGTGCGGCCGGAAGTGTCGCGAGGTAGACGTCGTTTTCGGTCAACAGACATACCTCGGCGCTCGCGGTCGCGTTGTAGACGTAGTCGTCGTGGGTGCGTGCGATCAGCTTCGGCAGTCCCGTGGTGCCGCCGGAGACCAGCATCAGGGCGATGTCGCTCGGATCGACTTCGGGCAGGTCGCCGCCGTCGCGGGGGATCGAGGCCAGGTCGGTGTGGGGGCCGGGGTCGCCGAGCACCAGGACGTGCCGCAGTGAGGGCACAGCCGCCCGCACGGTCGCGGCCAGCTCGCGGTAGTCGAAGCCGCCCGCCCGGTCGGCCACGATGTAGCCGACGGCCTCGGAAAGCGCCGCAAGATGCTCGATTTCGGCCCGCCGGTGCGCGGGCAGTGTCAGCACGGGAATGATTCCGGCGCGTAGCAGCCCGAACAGCACGGTCAAGAACTCCGGCACGTTGGGCAGCTGGACCACCACGCGGTCGCCCGGTGCGATCCCGAGCGCGAGCAGCCCGTGAGCCATCCGATCGGCGGCGGCGTCGACCTCGGCGTAGCTGTGGTCGCGGTCACCGCCGAGCAGTGCGGGCCGGTGCGGGTGCTGTCGTGCGGTGGCGCGCAACAGATCACCGAGCGGTCGCCCGGACCAATACCCGGCGGCCCGGTACGCTGCCGCCGTCTGCGCGGGAAAGGGCACATAACCGTCGCGATGCGGGGATGACGTGGTGGATGTCGAAGTCACGGTCTGCCTCACAGATAACTGAGCTCGGGACCACACGATGAGGGCCCTGCATAGGTTAGGCAACCCTATCTCACTGCGAAAGCCTACCGCCGAACATGAAGCCGGGACAGCGACCGCAGGATGGGGCAGATCGCACGGGTGACCGGGATATCGGCCGCACCGCGATCGGACGCGACGCGATCCTTGCCAGGACGCGGTACCGCGGATCCTCGGCCGACGCGGACTAGACTTTCCGCCATGAGCAGGTGGGATACCTCGAATCTGACCGACCAGGGCGGGCGGACGTTCATCGTCACCGGGGCCAACAGCGGTTTGGGGGCCGTGACGGTGCGTGCGCTGGCCGCGGCAGGAGCCGAGGTCGTGCTCGCCTGCCGGAACGTGGCCAAAGGGGAACAGGTCGCCGCGGAACTGGGGGAGCGGGTCCGGGTGCGAAAACTGGATCTGGCCGATCTGGCCTCGGTGCGCGAGTTCGCCGAGGGCACCGACCGGGCCGACGTGCTGATCAACAACGCCGGCGTGATGGCATTGCCCGAGGCGCGCACCGCCGATGGCTTCGAAATGCAGATCGGCACGAACCATCTCGGCCACTTCGCGCTGACCGGTCTGCTGCTGGACAAGATCTCCGATCGAATCATCACGGTCTCCAGCTGGGCGCACCAGATGGGGAAGATCGACCTGGACGATCTCAACTGGGAACGGCGCAGATATCAGCGCTGGGCCGCCTACGCGCAGGCCAAGCTGGCCAACCTCATGTTCGCCCGCGAGTTGCAGCGCAGGCTGACCGCCGCGGGTGCGACAAAGCTCTCGGTCGCCGCGCACCCCGGCTACGCCGCGACCGAACTGCAGTCGCACACCGAGTCGTTCCAGGACAAGGTGATGTGGCTGGGCAACCGGCTGCTCGCGCAGAGCGCCGCGATGGGCGCGCTGCCGACGCTGTATGCCGCGACCGCCGACATCCAGCCGGGCGGCTACTACGGCCCGACCGGGCTGGGCGGCATGCGCGGATACCCGGGCCCGTCCGGCTCCTCGAAGGAATCCAGGGACGAAAAGGTCGCGAGCGAGCTGTGGGAGTTGTCGGAGAAGCTGACCGGCGTCACCTACGACTTCACGAAGTAACCGGTCGGCCAGAATCTCGTCCGGTCGGCGCAGTGATCCAGTTCACAAATCGGGATGTCACACTTCGCAGCACCGGGTCGTCCTCTTTGTGAACCCAACGGGAACGACAAAGGACGGACATCATGGAATCCCGCATCAACCTCTACGCCAATCCCGTCGCAGGCAGCTTCGTCAAGCGACTCACCATGGCCTCCAAGGTGATCACCGACTCCACCCTGCCCGCCGCCACCTACGAGCTCGTGAAGATCCGCGCGAGCCAGATCAACGGCTGTGGCTACTGCACCGACATGCACACCAAGGACGCCGCGCACGCGGGCGAGACCTCCCTGCGGCTCAACCTGATCGCCGCCTGGCATGAGACAACCGTCTTCACCGAGGCCGAGCGGGCCGCGCTGGCGCTCACCGAAGAGGCCACTCGGATCGGCGACGGCCGCGCTGTCAGCGACGAGGTGTGGCAGGAGGTGCGCAAGCACTACGACGAGAACCAGATCGCCGCGCTCATCGGCGCCATCGCGATGATCAACGCCTGGAACCGGATGAATGTCATCGCGCGTACCCCGGCGGGAGATTACGTGCCCGGCCAGTGGGGCTGAGTTTGTTTTGCAGCGCTGTGTTTTCGGCCGCGCGGGCGCGGCGGGTTCGCGGCCCCCTTTTGGCTCGCGTCCGAGCGGCCGACGCTGGCGACTTCGTCGCGGACGCGTCGGCCGCTCGGACGCGAGCCGGGCCGCGAACAGGTAATGCTCGGTCTCGCTTCGCTCGGAACTGGGGTGGGCTGATGTGGGTGGGTCGAGAGGTGAGGTTCGGTGCCTGCGGACTGCGTTCGTTCGGCCGCGAACAGGTAATGCTCGGTCTCGCTTCGCTCGGAACTGGGGTGGGCTGATGTGGGTGGGTCGAGAGGCGAGGTTCGGTGCCCGCGGACTGCGTTCGTTCGGCCGCGAACGGTGTTGAGGCTCGCACCTCGATGGGGCGTGGTGGCGGCTCGTGTCCGAATGTCAATCGGTGGGCGGTGTTCGGCAGATGTGTGATCCGGCACCATGCGGTCACCGCCTGGTTCTGGTTTGGTACCGTGCTCGGCGTGCAATGCGTGTATTTCTGGTTTAGCAAGCCGGCCCTGGGTGGGCTGGTCTGCGGCAACCATATGCGCTGACGATATTCCACCCGAGCCGGACGATGGACCGGCTCGACGGGTTTCACGTCCGTGGGTCGGCCCCGAGAAAAGGAACCCACGACTATGACAACCGCAGCCGATGTCGACGCGCGGCATTCCGATCTGGATGATCAACGCACCCTGAGTATCAGCCCGCTGCGCTCGCCCGCGGAGGTGCGTCGCGTGCACCCGATCACCGATGCGCTCGCGGACACCGTGCGCGCGGGACGCAGGGCCACCGTCGACGTGCTGAACGGTGACGACGACCGCCTCATGGTGATCGTCGGCCCCTGCTCTGTGCACGACCCCGCCGCCGCGCTGGACTACGCACGCCGCCTAGCGGCTCTCGCCGCCGAGTTCGGCGACCGGTTGCACCTGGTGATGCGGGTCTACTTCGAGAAGCCGCGCACTACGCTCGGCTGGAAGGGCCTGATCAATGACCCGCATCTGGACGGCTCCTTCGACGTCAACACCGGCCTCGGCTTCGGCCGCAAGCTGCTGGTCGACATCACCGCGCTCGGGCTCCCGGTGGCCTGTGAGTTCCTGGATCCGATCACCCCGCAGTACATTGCGGATCTGGTGTCCTACGGCGCCATCGGCGCCCGTACCGCGGCAAGCCAGGTGCACCGCCAGCTCAGCAGCGCGCTGTCGATGCCGGTCGGCATCAAGAACGGCACCGACGGCGACGTCCAGGTGGCGGTGGACGGCGTGCGCGCCGCGGCGGCCCGCCATGTGTTCCCCGGCACCGACCTCGACGGGCGCTCGGCGCTGATCCGCACCGCGGGCAACCCGGACTGCCACGTGATCCTTCGCGGCGGCAGCAGCGGCCCGAACTACGACGCGGCTTCGGTCGCCGACGCGTGCGTCCGGCTGGACAAGTCGGCGCTGCCGCAGCGGGTGGTCGTCGACGCGAGCCACGGCAACAGCAACAAGGACCACAACAAGCAGGTCGACGTGGTCACCGATATCGCGGAGCGGCTGGCGGCGGGCAAGCCCGGTGTGGTCGGCGTGATGCTGGAGAGCTTCTTGGTCGCGGGTCGACAGGATCTCACGCTCGGCCACGCCGACGAGCTGACCTACGGCCAGTCCATCACCGACGCATGTCTGGACTGGGAGACCACCGCCCGTCAGCTCGAGCGGCTGGCCGACGCGGTGCGGCGGCGGCGCGAGGGCTGACCCCGTCCAGCGGACGGCCCGATACGTCCCCTCTCACCCGTCGGCGTGCGAGTCGTACAAGCGTCGCTCGGTGTCCGGCTTGCACCCGAGTGGGCGAAGCGCGCATGCGACGCAGTCGCAAGTCTCGCCCACTCGGACACAGGCCAGCCGCGAACACGCAGCGCGGCAAAATCAAACACAGCGCTCGCCTCCTACCACAACCACATCCGCCCGACCCCTGGTTCCGAGCGAAGCGAGATCGAGCATTCCCTTGTTCGCGGCCCGGCTCGCGTCCGAGCGGCCGACGCGTCCGCGACGAAGTCGCCAGCGTCGGCCGCTCGGACGCGAGCCACCAGGGGGCCGCGAACCCGCCGCGCCCGCGCGGCCGAAAACAGAGCCCGCGAACACGCCGCGCCGCAGGCGCGGCAAATTAAACACAGGGCAAATCAAACACAGTCGGTGGACAGTCGGGCGGCGAGCCAGTGGTCGCGGCGCACGCCGCGCTGCACGCTGCCCAGTCGTGACCTGCCCTCGTACCGGAATCCAGCCCGTCGCACGACCGCGGCCGAGGCGTAGTTGCCGACGAAGGCGCGCCAGCTGATTCGTTGCAGGGCCAAACCATCGGAGCGGAACCCGAAGTCGCACACCAGATTAACCGCTTGGGTCATCAGGCCGCGGGACCGCTGCGCCGGGCTGAGCCAGAAACCGATCTCGGCCGCGCTCTCGTCCCGTTCGCTGAGGCCGATCATGCCGACAACCGGCCCGTCGGCGTGTAGTCGCACAGCCCAGGTCGGGCTGCGGGCCGCCCACCCGGAGCCGACGATGTCCTCCACAAAGGTTTCGGCGTGCCTCCGCCGGTAGGGCACCGGGATGGTCACCCATTCCCCGATGGACGGTTCCTGGCAGCACTGGGTGATCGTGTCGATGTCGTTTGTCGTCGGCGCCGACAGCCAGACCGTTCCGTTCGACAGCACGTGATGGTCCATCGCGTCATGCTGTCACGGATCGGTCGGCGGGATCATCCGGTTTGTTCATCGCTTGACCGGTGATACCGCGCGGGAACGTGCCTCCGCCGGACCGTAGACTGCGCGGTGATGGTTGCCGCGCTGCTTTCCGACCTGTTCGAATCACATCGGGCGCATTTGCTCTCGGTCGCCTATCGGCTGACGGGCAGCGTCAGCGACGCCGAAGACGCGGTGCAGGAGAGCTGGCTGCGCCTTGCCGGTGCGCGTCAATCCGAGATCGAGGATCTGCGGGCCTGGCTGACCACCGTGGTGACCCGCATCTGCCTGGACCGTTTGCGCAGCGCGGCCGCCCGTAGGGAAAACTATGTGGGGCAGTGGCTGCCGGAGCCCGTGGTCACGGCGCGCACGCCGTCGAATGCACCGGACCCGTTGGAGACCGTGGTCCGCAAGCAGGAGTACCGGTTCGCGGCGCTGGTCGTGCTGGACAGCCTCACGCCGCCGCAGCGGGTGGCCTTCGTGCTGCACGATGGGCTTTCGGTGCCGTTCGACGAGATCTCCGACATTCTCGGCATCTCGGCAGACGCCGCACGGCAGCTCGCGGTGCGTGCCCGCAAGGCGGTGGCGCACATGCCCGCGCCGGTACCGGACGCCGAGCACGAGGCCGCGGTGCAACGCTTCCTCACCGCACTCAGCGCCGGTGATGTGAACGCGGTCGCCGCCGCGCTGCACCCGGAATCGGTGATGATCGGCGACGCCAACGGCACTACCGCCACCGCCGTGAACGTCCTGCACGGCTCGGATCGGATCGCCCGCTTCTTCCTGGGGCTGGTACGCAAGTACGGGCTGAACGAGGATTCGTCGCCTGTCTACGAATTCGCCTCGGTCAACGGGCAGCTCGGCCTTGTGGTCACTGGGCGTCCCGCTGAGGAGGGGCGGGCGGGCTATCCCACCCGGATCATGGGCTTCACCGTGCGGGATGGATTGGTCTGGGGTACTTATGATCTCGCGAATCCCGCCAAGCTGGGTGGAGTGCGGCTCGGTTGAGCCCCGTCGGCCACCGGCGGAGCGACGGCTACAGCATGGACGAACCGGGGAACCGGTTCTCGGTGGACGAACCTGCCCCTGGGTTACACGGTCGAGCCGAGACCCGGTCCGGCGTCAGGGGACCCGGTACCAACCCGCGACGAGTTCGCGCAGCACCTGCCGGAGGAACCCCAGTGCGTGTCCGGCGACGTCCGACGTGGCGGGCTTGCAACCAGGTGGAGGTAGCAGGCCTTGGCACGCCCGTTCGAGAGACCACTCGGCGGCGAGTTTGCGAGAGAGAACATGGCGAGGCTGGCTCTCGCTGAGAGAACACGCGAATATGCAGGTATATGGCATGGTTGAGATGTGAAATATCGATAGTCGCTATCTGATGGCAACAATTCTGGCCGCTGGGATAATCTCCGAACATGCCCTCGCAACCCCCGACCGTTGCCCGCTTGCGGCCCTTCGCCTCCACGATCTTCGCCGAAATGACCGAACTCGCCATTCGCTACGACGCGGTCAATCTGGGCCAGGGATTTCCCGATACGGATGGGCCCGCGGGCATGCTCGAAGTGGCCCGCCGTGCCATCGCCGACGGACTCAACCAGTACCCGCCCGGGCGCGGCATGCCGGTCCTGCGCAGGGCCATCGCCGACGACCGGGCTCGTCGCTACGGGACCGAGTACGACCACGACTCCCAGGTGCTGGTGACCGTCGGTGCGACAGAGGCGATCAGCGCCGCGGTGCTCGGACTGGTCGAGCCCGGCCAGGAGGTCGTGCTGATCGAGCCGTATTACGACTCCTACGCGGCCGCGGTCGCCCTCGCCGGTGCGCGACGGCGCACGGCCAGGCTGGTCGCCGATGGCGACCGGTTCGTGCTCGACTTGGACAGCCTGCGCGCCGCGATCACCCCGGCGACTCGCATGCTCGTCGTCAACTCGCCGCACAACCCGACCGGCACCGTGCTCGGGCGCGCCGACCTGCAGGCGATCGCCGATATCGCTTGCGAGCGCGACATTCTGGTGCTCACCGACGAGGTCTACGAACATCTGGTCTACGACGGCGCCGAGCACATCAGCCTGGCCGCACTGCCCGGCATGGCCGAGCGGACGATCGTGGCGTCCAGTGCGGCAAAGACTTTCAGCGTCACCGGATGGAAGACCGGGTGGGCATGCGGCCCCGCCGATCTGATCGACGGCGTGCTGGCGGCCAAACAGTTTCTGACCTTCGTCGCGGGCGGCCCCTTTCAGCCGGCCGTCGCGCACGCGATCAACCATGAGCTGGGTTGGGTCGATGATCTGCGGGATACCTTGTCCGAGAAGCGGCTGCGCCTCTCCGCCGCACTCGCTGATGCCGGGCTGGACGTGAAGGCCAGCGCGGGGGGCTATTTCGTCTGCGCCGACATCACCCCACTCGGCGCCTCGGACGGTCTGGCGTTCTGCCGGGAGCTGCCGAAGCGGCTCGGCGTCGCGGCGGTCCCCGTCATCGCGTTCGCCGACGACACCGCCGCGTGGAGCCACCTGGTGCGTTTCACCTTCTGCAAGCGCGACGAGACGCTGGACGAAGGGGTGCGCCGGCTCCGGCTCGGCTGACTCGCGTGACGAGTGGCACACGGCTGTCGCAAAGCGCGAGAGGCCTCTCCACCGTGTGCCGCTCGTCGCGGGTCAGGCGGGGGTGGGGCGGGCCCGGTCGGTGGCGAGGAGGACAGCGATGGCGCCGAGCATGGTGCCCATGAGGTAGCGCTGGACGCGCAGCCAGAGCGGGCGGCCGGTGAGGAAGGTGGCCAGGCCGCCCGCGCCTAGGACGATCAGGCCGTTCACGGTGAGGGCCACCGCGATCTGCACCGCTCCCAGGCACAGGCTTTGTAGCCACACCCTGCCGTGCTCCGGCGTTACGAACTGCGGGATCAGCGCCATGTACATGATCGCGATCTTCGGGTTCAGCAGATTGGTGACCAACCCCATACCGAACAGTCGGCGCACCGGGTCGGCGGGCAGCGTCGCGGGCGCGAACACCGAAACGCCGCCCGGTCGCACCGCCTGCCAGGCAAGCCACCCCAGATAAGCGGCACCCGCCAGTTTCACGCCCAGATAGAGCCCCGGCACCACCACGAAGACCGCCGTGATGCCGGCGGTCGCCGCCGCGAGATACACCCCGAATCCCGCCGCCACCCCACCCAACGACACCAACCCCGCCCGCCGCCCCTGCGACACCGTCCGCGACACCAGATACATCATGTTCGGCCCCGGCGTCAGCACCATCCCCAACGCAGCTGCCGCAACCCCCACCACCGCCGCCATCTCGATCATGCACCGATCGTCACCCACCCGATCCCGCGGTGTCGCGGTCCAGTTGGCGGTTGCTGGCCACGGGTCGTGGTGGCCGCGCCTGCGCAGGCTCCGGGAAGAGACCGGGGCCTTCCGGCGTTGCACACGGGCGCTGCCGAATCCGCTCACGGCGGAGAATGGCCGGTTACCTGCGGTGTCGTCGGTGGGGTCGGGGAGAATGGGCGGCGAGCCGATATGAGGAGGGGCTGTGACCGACGGTCCACTGATTGTGCAGAGTGACAAGACGCTGCTGCTGGAGGTCGACCACGAGTTGGCCGATGCGGCGCGGCAGGCCATCGCGCCGTTCGCCGAGTTGGAGCGGGCGCCGGAGCATGTGCATACCTACCGGGTGACGCCGCTGGCGCTGTGGAACGCGCGGGCGGCGGGGCACGACGCTGAGCAGGTGGTGGACGCGCTGGTCAGTTTCTCCAGGTACGCGGTGCCGCAGCCGTTGCTGGTCGATGTCGTGGACACGATGGCCCGATACGGCAGGTTGCAGCTGGTCAAGGATCCCGCGCACGGCCTGACGCTGATCAGCCTGGATCGCGCGGTGCTGGAGGAGGTGCTCCGGCACAAGAAGATCGCGCCGATGTTCGGCGCGCGCATCGATGACGACACGGTGGTGGTGCACCCGTCCGAGCGCGGCCGGATCAAGCAGATGCTGCTGAAGATCGGCTGGCCCGCCGAGGACCTCGCGGGGTACGTCGACGGCGAGGCGCATGAGATCGAACTCGACTACACCGACGACAAGTGGCATTTGCGCGACTACCAGGAGATGGCCGCCGACTCGTTCTGGGCGGGCGGCTCCGGCGTGGTGGTGCTGCCCTGCGGCGCGGGCAAGACGATGGTCGGCGCTGCGGCCATGGCGAAGGCGAAGGCGACCACGCTGATCCTGGTCACCAACACGGTGGCGGGCAGGCAGTGGCGGCGCGAACTGCTCGCGCGCACCTCGTTGACCGAGGAAGAGATCGGCGAGTACTCCGGCGAACGCAAGGAGATCCGGCCGGTCACCATCGCCACCTATCAGGTGATCACCCGCCGCACCAAGGGCGAGTACAAGCACCTGGAGCTCTTCGACAGCCGTGACTGGGGCCTGGTCATCTATGACGAGGTGCATCTGCTGCCCGCCCCGGTCTTCCGGATGACCGCAGACCTGCAGTCCCGCCGCCGCCTCGGCTTGACCGCGACCCTGGTGCGCGAGGACGGCCGAGAGGGCGACGTGTTCTCGCTGATCGGCCCGAAGCGCTACGACGCGCCGTGGAAGGACATCGAGGCCCAGGGCTGGATTGCCCCCGCCGAGTGCATCGAGGTCAGGGTCACGCTGACCGATGCCGAGCGGATGGCGTACGCGACCGCCGAACCAGAGGAGCGTTACAAGCTCTGCTCCACCGCGCACACGAAGATCGCTGTGGTGGAATCGATCCTGGCTCAGCACCAGGACGCGCCGAGCCTGGTCATCGGCGCCTACCTGGAGCAGCTGGAGGAACTGGGCGCCGCGCTCGACGCTCCGGTGATCCAGGGTTCGACGAAAACCAAAGACCGCGAAGAACTCTTCGACGCATTCCGGCGCGGTGAGATTCCGGTGCTCGTGGTGAGCAAGGTCGCGAACTTCTCCATCGATTTGCCGGAAGCGTCGGTGGCCGTGCAGGTCTCGGGTACCTTCGGCTCGCGTCAGGAGGAGGCGCAGCGCCTCGGCCGGTTGCTGCGCCCGAAGCAGGACCGCGGCCAGGCTCATTTCTATTCGGTGGTCGCGCGCGACACCCTCGACGCCGAATACGCCGCGCACCGTCAGCGTTTTCTCGCCGAACAGGGGTATGCCTACCGCATCACGGATGCCGACGACTTGCTCGGTCCGGCGCTCGGATAAGTGGAGGAAATTCCTCCGAAAGCTGTGCTAGGAATGAGGACGTGCGACGCTTCGAATTCGCGGTGGACCGCGGGCATGCCCACGCGGTCAACGAAGTCTTCGCCGACTTGCGTCGACTGCGCATCATGGCGATCGCCGCCGCGATCATCGCGGCGACCGGAACGGCCTACCTGATCTGGCTGGACCATCCTTGGGCGTATCTGCTCGCGGTCGCCTTCGCGCTCGGCGCGGTGACCGCGTTGTGGGTGGCGCTGTGGACGCCAAGGCATTCCAGCATCGACAAGCTCTACGCCGACGGCGAGCTCGTTCCCGCGGTGATCTCGGAGTCCCGCCCCTCCGGCGTCGTGCTGCTCGCCTTGGTCGATGTGTCCAAGCCGGAGGAGACCGGTCCGCGCTACGCCCTGGTGACCAGGAAAGTTCGCGCACTACCCGGCCACGAGGCCAAGGCGGGGGAGCGGGTGCCCTCGGTGGCCGTGCGCACCGACTGGGCGCCGCGGCAGGTCGGCGAGCGCTGGCAGTCGGTGAGCGCCATGCCCATCGCCTGGGGCACCAGGGACGGCACGGTCATCGACCGCGCCCGTGCCGCCATCAGCGAGGTCGAGTGGCGGCTGCTCACCGACAACCTCGCGCTGGCCGAGAAGGTGCGCCGCGCCACGACCAAACGACTGCTGCTCGATCCGCACCAGCTGCCCGGCGATCTCGGCTCCTGAATTCGACTGCGAGCCCCCGATTTCGGGTTGCGCGTGCACATAGACTCGGAAGATGGTTCCGGCGTCCAATCTGCTGGCATTCACTGCCGCGGCGATCGTCATCATCGTCGTGCCCGGTCCCGGCGTGCTGTTCACCGTCGGCCGCGCGCTCACGCTCGGCCGTCGCGCTGCGCTGCTCTCGGTGCTCGGGCACACCGCGGGCGTCTACGTGGCCTTGGTTCTGGTCGCGATCGGTCTTGGCACGCTGCTCGCGGCCTCGGCGCTCGCGCTGACCGTGGTGAAGTTCGCGGGCGCGCTGTACTTGATCTATCTGGGAATCCAGGCGATCCGTGAGCGCAAGGCGTTGCGTGCGGCGCTGGTCGCCGCGATCGAACCGACTTCACATACGAGAGTGCTGCGGCAGAGCGCGTTCGTCGGGCTCACCAACCCGAAGGCGATCGTCTTCTTCTCCGCGGTGCTGCCGCATTTCGCGGACCCGGAGGGGGGCTCGATCCGGGTGCAATTCCTGCTTCTCGGCACGATATTCCTGGCGATCGGGATCGTCTCCGACAGCGCCTGGGCGCTGCTGGCCGTCTCGGCCAGGTCTTGGTTCGCGCGGTCGCCCCGCAGGCTGGAGGCGGTCGGCGGCGCGGGCGGCGTGCTGATCCTCGGTGTCGGCACGTCGGTGGCGCTTACCGGTAGTGGCGACTGAAGCGGCTACCATCCAGCAAGGTCGGTACGTCGATGCCGCAAGGGGCGGAGAGGGGTGGTCGTCGAATGAGGTTGTCCGGCCGGATGTGCGCCGTGGTCGCGGGTGTGGCCGTCGCGGCGCTGTCGGTGCCCGCGAGCGCCGATCCGCCCGCCGACCCGCTGGTCGGCGCCCCCGGCGTCGGCGACCCGTACTACCCGCTGGACGGAAACGGCGGTTACGACGTCGGCCACTATGACGTCAGCATCGACTACGACCCGCCGAGCCACCAACTCGCCGGGATCACCCGGATCGAGGCGATCGCCACCCAGGCCCTGCGCACGTTCAACCTGGACTTCGCGGGGCCGGACGTGCGCACGGTGTCGGTGAACCATCTGCCCGCCGCGTTCGTCCGTGACGGCGCACACGAACTGACCGTGACGCCGCTGCTCCCGCTGCTGCCCGGCCTGCCGTTCACCGTCACCGTCGACTACGCGGGTCCCGCGGTGAACACCGAGGGCGCGGGCTGGACTTTCGCCCCGAGCGGAGGCGCTTTCGTCGCCGGTGAACCCCACTCGGCGACAACCTGGTACCCGCTCAACGACACCCCGCTGGACAAGGCCACCTTCGCGCTGCATACTACCGTCCCCGCGGAATGGGAGGTGGTGTCCAACGGTGTGCGGACCGATGACATCGTGCGGGGCGACAAGCGGACCGTCGGGTGGGCAACGACCAAACCGGTGCTCGGCTACCTGACCACGGTCGCGATCGACAAGTTCAGCTACCTCGAACAGCGCCGGCCCGATGGCACCCCGCTGGTCAGCGCGTTCGCGTCGGACGCGGAAGGTAAGCGGGAGACCGAGCAGCGCCTGCCGGAGATCCTCGACTTCGCCGAAACCCTGTACGGCCCGTACCCGTTCGAGGCGGCGGGCGGCATCTACCTGGACGCCGACATCCAGTTCTCGTTGGAGACCCAGACCCGTCCGATCTACGCGCCGTGGACCGATCTGCAAACCGTGGTGCACGAGATCACGCACCAGTGGTGGGGCGATGCGGTGTCGGTGCGCCACTGGTCGGACATCTGCCTCAACGAGTGCTTTGCCAGCTACACCGCCGACTACCTGTGGCCGGAGCGGATGGAGGGCAAGAACGTCGACGACGACTACCGCGAGACCGTCCAGAAGTACCGCGACAAACCCAAGTTCTGGGACATTCCGCTGGAAAATCCCGGCGCGGGAAAAGAATTCACCTCCGTCTACTACCGCGGCCCGCTGTTCCTGCACGCCCTGCGCAAGCAGATCGGCGACGAGGTGTTCTTCGCGGTCGTCCGTGACTTCCTCGCGGCGCACGCGTACGGCAACGCATCGATGCCGGAGTTCCGCGCGTTCGTACAGTCCAGGGCGTCGACGGACCTGACAGGCTTTTTCGACGCGTGGTTGAACAGCACCGAACCACCTCCGGAGGCATACCTGTTCCCGGGAACCCTCCGCAGCTGAGCCGCGCAGGCTATTCGCCGTCGAGGCGCTGACGAGCCCGTTCCGCCCGGCGTTCGGTCCGATCCAGGTGGCGCTGGGCACTGTGCAGCTGGTCCTTCGCCGACCGCTCGACCGTCCTGCTGAACTGCCGCTGCTCTTCGGCGTGTGTCAGTTCGTCTTTCAACGCGGCGATCCGGGATTCGATGCCGGACAGCCGCTTATGCGCTTCGCCGACCTCGGATTGTGCTGAATCCCTTGCCGCGCGGGCAGATTCGAGCGCATCCAGCGCCTCCTCCAGCTCCTCGCGCGCGGTGTCCTCGGCCTCCGGCTTCGGAGCGACCCGCTTGGTGGATTCGGGCACGGTGACCAGATTCGGTCCGCTCGGCCCGAAGCCGTCGTAGGTCGCCGCCGTGGCCAGCGTTCCGGCGCGCACCCGCTCTGCCACCTGCGGCTCGGCCAGCGCCGCCGTCAAGGTCTGCCCGACCTCGCGCACCACGCCATCGCCGACTGGGTGGCCGTGCTCGGCGGCCAGTGCGCCCGCCTTCTTGGCCAGCGCATTGACCAATTGCTGCCGCCGCATAGTCAGGTTGCGCAGCTGGTCGGCGGACAGTTCTCGCTGCGCCGCGGCCAGTGCCGCGCCGAGTCGCAGCAGCGCATCCACGTCGTCGGGCGCCTCGCGAGCCAGCAGGTTCGCCGTCCACGCGGACAGGGTGGGCTTGCGCAGCTTGCCGACGGCGGCCGCGAGCTCCTTGTCGCCCGCCCGCTTGGCCGCTTCGACCCGGGCGGTGCGCGCCGCGACGAACTCCGCGGGCGCCACCCCGTACAGCTCGCCTGCGACGTCATCGACCGTCATATCGACCAAGCGTAACGACTCGGTCATCCGGAGCGACGGAACCCGCGGATCGGACGATGGTCCATCTCATGGGCTCTACGGCCTGCGCGTGTGGCAAACAGGCCGGAGCCACCCGCCGAGCTGATGCGGTCGCCATGGTCCTGCGGGTATCCTCACCGCGTTCACGAGTCCGTGAACATGTTCGGTGAGAGAGGTTTTCAGGTGAAGTTTCCAGGAACGAGGCTGCTGGCACGGATTGTGTTAGCCCTCGTCGCGGTCGCCGCGGTGGTGGTCACGGTGGCCGGCTGTTCGTTGATCGAGAACTCGAGCAAGTCGGACACGGCCAAGGCGAAGGTCGGCGACTGCATCAACGTCATCGAGAGCTCGGCTGTCGATTCCAAGACCGAGCCGGTCGACTGCTCATCGGACAAGGCCGTGTACAAGGTCGCGCAGTCCTTCGACAAGAAGACCGAGTGCGCTGCCGACTACACCTCCTACGAAGAGACGCTCAGCGGCGGTACCACCGCGTTCCTGTGCCTCGCACCGAACTTCAAGGAAGGCAGCTGCTACAACGAGAGCACCACGACCGGATATAAGCAGGTGGAGTGCGGTTCGTCAGAAGCGACCTTCCGCGTTCTGAAGCGGATCGATGGTCAGGCCGACGAACTGCTGTGCGGTGCGGATGCCGACGGCTTCCGCCTCATCGAGGCGGACCCCAAGGTCACCTTCTGCACGGGCAAGCCGAAGGCCTGATCACTCCAGCAGGGCAACCGACGCGATCCGGTGCAGCGTGAAGTGCCGGACCGCGCCGGTCACCGGGTCCAGCGCGTCCAGCTGCCCATTGCCCACTTTCAACGGTTCCACCACCCGCTGCGTGGCGACCCCCTGGGCGTCTACGTAGCCGATGTTCACCGACCGCCGCACCCGCGCCGCCAGCTGAAGCAGGGCGAGGGTCGCGGCGGTATTGGTACGGGTGCCGTCCGGGCGCACCGCTTGGCCTGCGCGGGCGCTGGCGGCGCGTTCGCCGGCGCGCAGTTCCGTGACGAGCGACTCCAGCTGTTCGACGCTAGGCGGTGTCGGTCGATATGGCTGCCTGGCGCCAGGCCGCGCCGAGATCCGGGCGCCGCGGGGGCGAAGGTCGACGATCGCGCCCGTCGAATCCTCACCCGCGGGCGCGAAGCCTGCGGCTCGCAACTGTTCCAGCAGTTCGCCGAGCGGCGTATGGGCGATGGCGACGGTCGGGGCGATGGCCCGCAGCGCCAGTGCGCTCGCCACGGGCGCGGACAGGACCTGGGCGAGTAGCGCGGGGTCGTCGCTCCGGATGAAGGACTGGGCCATGCCCGCCCGCAGCTGACCGTGCCGTCTGGCCACATCGTCGATCAGGTAGGTCAGCGCCTGCGGGATCGGTGTCCTGGAATGCTTCGCGAACAAGCCGTGCAGTTCGGCCGCGGTCAGTCCGACATCGAGGGCGCGGCGCACCGAGGACTCGCTGAGCCGGTACACCGTCGCCGCACCAGCGGATTCGACGTCGGCGACGAGGGCGATCCGATGCCGCAGGTCCATGGTCAGCGGGCCGGGCGCGATCACTGTCAGATCCGCTTGGACCAGCACGTGGTCCACCGGCTCCGGCAGCGCCGCCTCCATCTCGGCCTCGGCGTCGGCCGCACTGGTCGCCGCGCCGTGCAGCAGCGCCCGCGCCGGTGAGCCGAGCGCGCCTCGGCCGACGAAGCCGAGCGCGGCCGCCTCGGCCAGCGTCTGCTCGACTACCTCCGGCCGGAAGTGCCTGCGCCGGCGTGGCTGCCGCCAGGCAAGTACCCGGCCGATGTCGGTCGGGTCGAGCGCGGTGCCCGACGAGCACTCCGCGAGCAAGCCGAGGATCGCCCGCCGGTCGCGTGGTGCGTGCGGGGTGCGCAGCTCCAGCGAAAGGGCCGCCAATGGTTTGTCATTGGCATCACGCATGCCGATCATCCACGGCATCCGGTCCAAGTCGAGCCAGGCAAGCGCGAGCGCGGCCCAGCGACGTGCGGGCGGCGCTGCCAGCCAGGCATCGACACCAGGGCTGGGCGCCCAGAAGTCGTCGGTCGAATCGAATTCCGGTGGTGGCTCCGGCAAACCCTTTTCGAGAAGTTTCGCCGCCGCCAGCAGTTCGACCAGCAAACCGGCCCTCGGCTCCTCGACGCCGATCTGCTTGGCGATGCGGCGCAGCTCCCGTACGCCGAGACCGCCCGCCCGCAGAGCAGGGGCGGGGGCCTGGCCGAGAACGTCGAGCACGGCGGCGCAGTGTCGCAGTAGCTCGCCTACTTCTCCTGCCGCGACCGCGTTCATCTCGGCGGGCGTGTACTTGGTCGAGCGCGGCTCCGGCGGGGTCAGCGCATGCGGGTGGGTGACGGGTTCACGGCGCAGCACCTGGCCGACCGTGACGGGAAGCTCGACGGTCTCGTCGTCGATCCAGTGCAGCAGCCTGCGCGCCAGCAGACGCGGGATGGGGCGGTCGGACGGGGTGTCCGGCGCAGCGTCCCTGGTGCGTCCGCGCGGGCCCGTCGTGGCCAGCTTGTCCAGCAAGGCGCGTTCGGTGGGTGCCAGCTCGGGAAGGGCGGCGACCACCTCGGGCTCGGTGAGCGCGTCGGGGAGTTCGGTCGCGCTGCCGATCGGCCACGGCAGCGCCTCGGCCGCCGCCGGGATCAGGTGCAGCTCGTCGTCGTCGGTCCAGATGAGGGCGCGGGCGGTCAGGTGCTCCAGCGCGTCGTCGATCGCGGTCGACGCCACCCGTTCGCTCAGCTGCACGTGCAGCTCGTCGCGGCGCAGCGGTGAGTGGTCCTGGTCGGTGTGCGTCACGCCATGCATCGCGAGGATTTCCAGGATGGCGAATTCGAGCGTGTCCAGGTCCTCGGTGGCGCGCAGCACCGACGCGCGCTGTTCGGCGCGAGCGGCGAGCACCGCCATCGAGGAAGGCAGCGGCACAGCTAGGTCGGGCCGGAGTTGCAGCAGCATCACGAGCTGGGCATCACTGCGGGCGCCGAGCCATCCGGCAAGGGAGTCGGTCGCGGTCATCTCATCCACCCTACGATGCTGGGGGCCGGGTGATCGGATCCGTCACGGAACGACTTCTTTGGCAAGGACCTTCTTTGGCAAGGACCTTCTTTGGCAAGGACCTTCTTTGGCAAGAACATGGACAGCTCGCCCGGCTCGCACAAAACCCAGCTGACGGCCAACAGTCAGCCCGCGACGATGCTCGTCACGCACCCACGACCGGCAAGAAACGTGGAGAGGCGGGTTAGCATGGGGCCGTGGTGAACAAATCGAAGAAACCCTATGTGGACAACGGCTGGCCGAAGGTCGACGACGGCGACCATGCGGTCACCGAGCTCTCGTCGGCCCGCTCCGGTGGTCTCTCGCCGTACGGCGAGGACACCGAATTTCCGGTGCCTGCTGATCAGCTGCCCTACATGCACCCGAACACGGTGATCAACCGCTGACCGCGCGTAGGGGTGATTCCTCGGAAAAGAAGAAGGGCCCCGCATCCTCGTTGATGCGGGGCCCTTCTTCGTTGGTGTAACGATCAGGAAGGGATCAGACCCTTGTTCGCCTCGTAGAAGTTCACGATCGCAGGGTCGAGCATGACTCCGCTCGCCTTGGCGGCGTTGACGAAGTCGAGGGCTTCCTTGGGGACCTGCACGCCCTGGCCCTGCACGACCTCGAGGGCACGGTCGACGGCCGAGTAGACCTGCTGCGAGCTGACCTCCGGCGCAGCCTGGGTGACCTGTGGCGCGGGGTTCCAGCGCGGGGTCTCGGTGGTGGCGGGAGCGCTGCGCTGGGTGGGTGCGCTGCTCAGGCCCAGCGAGGACGAGCAGGAGGGCCAAGCGCCCCAGCCCTGTGAGGCGAGCACCTTTTCGGCGACGGCGATCTGCTGTTCGCGGCTGGCCTGGTTGGCGGTGGTGGCGTATTCCTGGCCACCGTGGGCACGCCAGGTGCCGGGCGAGAACTGCAGCCCGCCCTGGAAACCGTTGCCCGTGTTGATGCCCCAGTTGCCGCCGGCCTCGCACTGAGCGAGTCGATCCCAGTCGGAGTCGGGTGCCGCGCTGGCGTTGCCTGCGAGTGCCACACCGGCGGTGCCGATCATGGCCCCGGTGACGGCAACCTTGGCTACCGTGCGGCCGGTCGAGCTTGGCTTGCGATGGCGTCCACTCATATCGGGTTCGTCTTCCTCTCGACGCACCTGCGAGGCTTCGGCTCCGGGTTCGGACTGAGAGGTCGTCCGTTCCGCCCTCGCCCCTACATTTCCGTCGGGGTCCGGTACCCGCGGGGCGAGGTTCGGTGCGGCGGGCCGGTTGTAGCCGGTTGTCCCGGCTGGATAAGACCGTACGTCGATCGCCGCGAAAAATCACCATTTGGTAACCGGCGTGTACGAACGGGTCTCGGCACGATATCGATCGGGGTGGCACGGCTTCTGTGCAGCTAGGGAGCCCGCGGTCGCGCCGATAAGGCTCTGTCACCGCTTTGTGACCTTCTCGTAATGTGACGAGGATCACATTCTCGCGTGGGCAACGATCGCCTGGGGTAATCGGCTCGTGAGCCAACGGAGGTAAAGCCTCCGGTTCAGCGTGATCTCCGACCGGAACGCAGCGCGAACAGGAGCGCGACCACGAACCCCAGTGGCGCGAGCAGCGCCCCGAAGTAGAGCCACAGACCCGGCTCACCGTCGGTGAGCACCGGCGTCAGAAAGATGGCCATGATCGCCAGCAATCCCAGCGCGAACAGACAGAGTGCGAGTCGGAGCAACCAATCCCCGGACCTGCGCGGTACGCCGCCGGAAGGGGTCGGAGCGGAGGGGTTCGTCACCGCTCGACCGTAAAACTGATGTGCTTGCGTTATTCGCACCGGGGTAGACTCCAAACAACCGCGTCCCGCAATCCTGCTGGGCGCGTTCTTTTCGCACAGAGATCGGGACCGGTCGCGGCGCCGCCGCAGGACAGGTCCGGTAGACGGATGTGCTCGGGCCGATGGGGTTCGAGCTTTCGATGATGAACGGGTGAGCGCAGTGCCGACCGGCAGGGTTAAGTGGTACGACGTCGAAAAGGGCTTCGGCTTCCTTTCCCAGGACGAGGGTGAGGACGTCTATGTCCGCTCGTCCGCGCTGCCGCAGGGCGTCGAGGGCCTCAAGCCCGGGCAGCGGGTCGAGTTCGGCATGGCCGCCGGTCGCCGCGGCCCCCAGGCGCTGAGCCTGAAGCTGCTCGAGGCGCCGCCCTCGGTCCGGCAGGGCCAGGAACGCAACACGCGCAAGGAACCCGCTGCCCGCAGGCACACTCCGGACGAGCTGCACGGGATGGTCGAGGACATGATCACCCTGCTCGAGGCGACGGTGCAGCCCGATCTGCGCAAGGGCAAGTACCCGGATCGCAAGACCGCGCAACGCATCTCGGAGGTCGTCCGGGCGGTCGCACGCGAACTCGATCACTGAGTTTCCTTGCCGCACCTGCGGCGCGGCGTGTTCGCGGCCCTCTCTTGGCTCGCGTTTGCGCGACCGCCGCTGGCGACTTCGTCGCGGACGCGGCGGCCGCGCAAACGCGAGCCGGGCCGCGAACGGGGAATGCTCGGTCTCGCTTCGCTCGGAAGTGGGGGTGGGCCAGTGTGGTTGCGCTGGGGTGGGAAACGCGGTACCCGTTGAAACCCCTGCGGCGTTGAATATTCGTGGCCCCCTATGTCACGACGTGGCGGCGAGCGGTGCCGACATCGGAGTCGAAACGGGTGGGTGAATGGTCCGTAAGGTTGTGTGCGGGTGCAAGATTCACCTGTCGCGGGGATGCGCGGTGACTTCGATGAGTCGGGGTTACGGTCCACTCGTCAATCGCCCGATGCGCGCTCTCCCGCCCCGTCGGGTGCGAGTCTTACGAGCGCCGTTCGCGGCCCGGCTCGTGTCCGAGCGGGCGAAGCGCATGCGACGCAGTCGCGAGTCTCGCCCGCTCGGACGCGAGCCAAGAGGGGGCCGCGAACACGCCGCGCCGCAGGCGCGGCCAATCAAACACAGCCGCGGCCAATCAAACACAGCCGCGGCCAATCAAACACAGCCGCGGCCAATCAAACACAGCCGCGGCCAATCAAACACAGCCGCGGCCAATCAAACACAGCCGCGGCCAATCAAACACAGCCGCGGCCAATCAAACACAGCCGCGGCCAATCAAACACAGCCGCGGCCAATCAAACACAGCCGCGGCCAATCAAACACAGCCGCGGCCAATCAAACACAGCCGCGGCCAATCAAACACAGCCGCGGCCAATCAAACACAGCCGCGGCCAATCAAACACAGCCGCGGCCAATCAAACACAGCCGCGGCCAATCAAACACAGCTGATCGACCAAGCGGCGTGCGGGACGTAGAACTCCTTGCCGGTTTCGTCGCGGGCGAGGATCGGCAGCTGGAGTTCGACGCCGATCAGGCGTAGGTCGGGCTCCGGCTTGGAATCGATGGTGAGCGCTAGGGCGCCGTCGCGGTAGTCGTTGCGGCTGATCACCCGATCCACCTTCTCGCCGGTGGGCAGGACGTAGACGAGCTGGGCGAGCCAGGGTGCGTCGGCGATCCTCTTCGGCAGCGACAGCTGTAACGGGTAACCGGCGGGGACCTCGAGTTCTACCGTCCGGCCGCGGTGGCAATCCGGGGTTTGCCGGTCGCAGGGCAGGGTGGCGAACACCGTGCCTTCCGCACTGCCCGCGGGCAGGATGCGGCAGTCCTCCATGGTCACGGTGCAATAGCTGAACGGCCGGACGGTGACCGTCTTGCCATGCGCGTAGGCGGTGATCGTGACGTCGGGTTTGTCGGCACTGCGAACCAGGACCACCAGAACGCCGACGAAGGCGACGGTGAGCACGAGCAGGGCGGCCGCGACCAGCGCGACGATTGTGCGTGCATTGAGCTTGCTCACCAGGTGGGGTCTCCTTGCCCTCGTCGGATCCGTGCGGTGTCGCCGCCGCGGCGCGGCCCGCTCGGGCCGTGCTCGCGGTATGTGCTCGTGGAGTGACCCGCCTGCCGGGCCGTCGGGACCTCCTGCCCCGCGTGCTGCGGACGGTTACCGCCGAGTCCGGGCAGCAGCGAGTGTCCTCGGAAGCTGACGAAGGTCTGTACGAGGCCGATCACGAGTATCGCGGTGACGACCGCGAACCCCTTCCAATAATCGGTCGGCAGCAGCACGCCCGCCGCGCCGCCGACCACCCAACTGAGCTGCAAAACCGTCTCGGAGCGGCCGAAGCCGGACGCGATCGACTCCGGCGGAAGGTCGTCCTGGATCGCGGCGTCCAGCGACACCTTGGCCAGTGCGCTCGTTCCGGCCGCGACCAACGTGGCCAGTGCCGCGCCGAGCAGGTTGTTCGCGAACGTCGCGAACAGCGCGACCAATGCGCAAGCCGCGGTGCAGCCGAGCACGATCAGCGACGGCTTGCCGAGTTTGATCCGGGCACCGGTCGCGTTGCCTGTGAAGTTGCCGACAGCCGCTGCCGCGCCGACCACGCCGAGCATGGCGGCCTGCTGCACCGGCCGATGCTCGGTCGCCTTGGCGACGAATGCGACGTAGAAGGTGAGGAATCCGGTCAGTACGCGGATGGCGCTGTTGCCCCATAGGCCGGTCACTACCGAGCGGCCGAGCGGCTGCCTGCGCTTGCGCGGCGGCACCGCCGATTCCTTGGCGGACGCCAGCACCTGGGTGTGCTCGTCAGGGCCGTGATAGCTCAGCGTCGCCGGGACCTCGCCCTCGGTGACCTCGACCCAGGACGGGATGCGCAGGCTCAGATAGGTTCCCGCGCAGGCGATCAGCATCGCGAAGACCAGCGCCCCGTTGGAACCGGCGATGCTCGCCGCGAGCGCGGCCACCGCCCCCGCGCCGATGGTGCCGCCGACCAGACCGAACACCGTCAGCCGAGAGTTGGTGCGGACCAGATCGATATCGGGCGGCAGGACGCGCGGCGTCACCGCGCTCTTCAACACCGAGAACGATTTGCTGCCGATCATCATGCACAGTGCGAGCGGATACAGCGCCCAGGTGTCGAACTCGAGGATCAGTATGACCGCGACGACCGCCCGCAGGGCGAACGACGTCGCCAGCGCCAGTCGTCGGCCGCGCTGCAGGCGGTCGAGCATTGGGCCGACCAGCGGAGCGATCACCGCGAACGGTGCGATCGTGATCAGCAGGTACAGCGCGACTTTCGTCTTGCTCTCAGCGGTGGCACTGGCGAAGAACAGGGTGTTGGCCAGGGCCACCGCGATGGCGGCGTCGAGGGCGAAGTTCGCCATGGTCGCGTAGGTGAGCGCGGTGAGGCCCGACTCGTCCGCGCCATCCGCCTTGGCCGCGCGCTGGAAGGTCGCGATCCCCTTCTCGGTCAGCTGTCTACCGCGCATAGCGGCAACGCGGGTAACCGTCAGCTTGCTCGGGGCACGCTGGGTGCCGGGCGGAGTCGGGGTTTCGCGCGGTTCCGGCTCGCTCGGGTGCTGACCAGCGGGTTCGGAGTAGTCCGATTCGGCGTGCTGCGACGGTTTCGAGCGGCCCGGAAACACGCGGCGCGGCGTCGGACCGTGCTCGGTGTCGCGTCGGCCGCTCGGCAGGCGCCGGGTCTCCGGGTACTCGGAACCGGGCGGTGTTTCGTGACGCCGGGTCTGCGCGTCCAGCCGCCGGTCGTCGTACCCGGGCGGGGTGTTGCCGGAGTCCGGTCCGAGCGGTGGAAGTGGCCCGCGGCGGCGCGGCGCGTTGGGTGGCGGATATCGGTCGAAGCCGGGATGCCGTTCGATCGGCGGGTGCTCCTCGCCTTCCCACCGATCACGGTCGGGACCGGAAGGTTCGCGGGGAGTAGTCACGCCGTCAATTCTGTCGTACTTCCGTGCTGGGCGTTCACCCACGCTCCGTGGATGTCGACGGAAGGTGACCGTCGTCGCTGCCAGCCGGTTGCGCTCAAGCCGGAGTGAAGCGGACTTCGAACATGGTCGGCCAGTTCTTGCCCGTGACCAGGAACCGGTCGGTGCCGGGCAGCTGGGCGATGCCGTTGAGCGCGTCGGTGTTCGCCCGAGCGTTCGTGGGGAGCAGACCGGCGGCGTCGATGGTCGCGAGCACGCGGCCGGACTCCGGGTCGATGCGCACAATGGTGTCGGTGGGCCAGTCATTGGCGTAGACCGAACCGTCCGCCGCGCACTCGAGTTCGTTGAGGCGGGCGTTGTGATGGCTGGTCAGCCGCACCGAGCCGGTCGATGCGAAGGTGACCGGATCACGGAAGGTCAGCCGGTCGGTGCCGTCGCTCATCACCAATCGCCCGGTCCTGGCGCACAGACCCCAGCCTTCGCCGTCGTAGGACACCCTGCGGCGCTCGGTCAGGGTGCCGGGGTCTCTCGCGATGGCGACGTGGTCCCGCCAGGTGAGCTGCCACAGCGTGCCGGCGGCCAAGGCGATGCCCTCGCCGAAGTAGGGGGCGGGCAGCTGCGCCCTGGCCAGCTCGTCGCCGGTCGGAAGGTTGGACGTGCGTACGCTCGACGCGCCCGGCCGGCCGGTGCCTTCGTAGAGGATGTCGCCATCGATTTCCAGACCCTGGGTGAACGCCTTCGGGTCGTGCGGCCTGGTGCCCACCACCTCGATATTCATCCTGAGTGTCGTGTCCCCGGCGTCGCCGCATCCGCTCACAATGAGCAAGCCGACCAGGGCACCGATGGCCAACGAACCCCTATTGCGCTCCATACGGCAAAATGTAGACCGTGAGCGCAGTTTCTGTTTCGGAGTCCGGCGTGCGGCCGATCCTGGCTGATGCCGTTGACCTGGCCCGTCGTGCGCTCCTGGAGTTGGAACCAGCAGCCGTCGGCGCGCATCTCGGCGTGACCGCCGAGGACGAGAACGCGGCGACCCACCGGTTCGAGGCCACCTTGCCCGGTTACCGCGGATGGCAGTGGGCGGTCGTGGTGGCGGCCCCGCCGGAGGCGGACTACGCGACGGTCAGTGAGTCGGCGTTGCTGCCAGGGCCCGATGCCCTGGTCGCGCCCGACTTCGTGCCGTGGGAGCAGCGGATCCGGCCCGGTGACCTCGCGCCAGGAGATCTGCTGGCGCCGCCCGCCGACGATCCGCGCTTGGTGCCCGGCTACGTCGCTACCGGAGATCCGGTCGTCGACGAGGTCGCCTACGAGGTCGGTCTCGGTCGTACCAAGGTGATGAGCCGGGAAGGTCGCGCAGAGGCCGCCGAGCGCTGGTACACCGAACACGGGCCCGATTCCGAGATGGCCAAGTCCGCACCGTCCACTTGCGGACTCTGCGGTTTCTACCTGCCGCTGGCCGGGTCGCTGCGCGCCACGTTCGGCGTCTGCGGTAACGCCATGGGCGCCGACGGTCGCGTCGTGCACGTCGCGTATGGCTGCGGTGCCCATTCCGACACGGTGCTCCCCACCGGCGGCGGCTCCCCGCTCTACGAGGCGTATGACGACTCCGCCGTCGAGATGGTCTCGATCGAGTCGGAGCGGGCCCAGCCCGGCGCCACCGAGGAGAATTCTCCCGCCGCGCCTTCGACAGCCGCCGCGCCGATGTCCGCGGGCGAAGGTTTCGAGCATGCCGACGCGGGGGTTGGCGATGCTTCCGCCGTCGATGCCGGCGAGGTGGCTGCGGCAGGGCCGGATAGTGCCGCTGCGGAGACGTCCGGGGTGTCCGAGGCGGAACCCGTGTCCGAGCCCCGGATCGTCGATGCCAGCGCACCCGCGGGAGAAAAGGACGCCGCCGAGCCCGTCACCGCGCCGACGCTGGCGGCTACCGAGGCTGTGGCCGCCGAGCCTGCTCGAGAGCAGGGCGTGGCCGGGTCGGAAGGGGTTGGTGCGCAGGCCGATTCGGGCACCGAGCAGGACACCGGTGACGAGTCGGACTCCCAAGAGCGGCCGGAGTCCCAGTCATCGCCGCGGAGCTGACCGAGATCGCCGATCCATTCGGCACATCGGCGCTGCGTGCGGCGGTCCTCGCCGCATGGCGTGATTCGCCGACCCGGTTGCGGGAGGACGCCGCCACCGAAGCCGACCTGGTGCGCGCCGGATACCGCGATCGGTTGCTCACCGAGTTGGCGCAGAACGCCGCTGACGCCGCTGCCAAGACAGGCGTGGCCGGTCGCCTCGTCGTCCGCCTCGTCGGTCGCGATCTGCACATCGGGAATACCGGTGCGCCGCTCGATCTCTCCGGCGTACATGCGCTCACCGCGCTGCGCGCGTCGGGGAAGTCCGACGTCGGCACGGTCGGCAGGTTCGGTGTCGGTTTCACCGCGGTCCTCGCGGTGAGCGAGGACGTCGAGCTGCGTTCCACCACCGGGTCGCTGCGGTTCTCTCGCGATCTGACTCGGGATGCCCTTCGCCACAGTGATATCCGAATTCCCGCTGCGGACGGAGGCGAGCTCGCCCCTCCGGTGCTGCGGCTGGCTTGGCCGATCGAGGCGACCCCGGCGGACGGGCTGAACGCGGAAGTCGTGCTGCGGCTGCGTGACGATGTGGACGCCGAAGCGCTAATTGCCGGGATGCGGGAAGAAGCTATCGACCTCCTGCTGGAACTGCCCCCGTTGCACCGCATCCGCATCGACAGGGACGAATTCGTCAGCAGTGCCGAGGATATGGGTGACGGACTGCACGAGGTGTACGTCGACGGTCCGGGCAGCGAGCAGCGGACATGGTGGCAGTACCGAGCGTCGCGCGCCCGCTGGCTGCTGCCGGTGCGGGACGGCAAGCCGGTGGCGGCCGCGCCGGATGTGCTGCGGGCGCCGACCAGGTCGGACGAAGAGCTCTCCCTCCCTGCCCTGCTCATTGCCGACATCCCCATGCAGCCGGATCGCCGCAGGCTGCTGCCCGGCGCCCGCCTGGCCCAGTTGGCGGAGGGCTACGCGGATTTCGCCCGTGCGCTCCCACCCCGCGACCGTCTCGTGCTCGTCCCGGCGCCTGGTTTCGCGCGCAGCGAGGCCGACGGTCTCCTCCGCGAAGCTCTGATCCGCGAGCTGCAGACCCAGCCATGGCTGCCTGTCGTTGCCACGCGCCGGCACACCGCGCCCGAAGACCTGGCCGGAACCCTTCCGCATCTCGACCCGGTTGCGCGAGAGGCCTATGCCGACGGCCCTTCCGGCCCCACAACCTCGGCCGGCGAGCAAACGGGGGACGTAGCCGCGCCGACCGCCGCGCTCGTCGGCGAACCGGATGACGTGTTCGGCAGTTCGATGTCTGTCGCGAACCGCGTCGCGATTCCGACCGGCACGCACGTATTCACCGGCCTCACCGAGGAATTGGCCGCCCTGCTCGATGACGTGGTCGGCCCGTTGGTGATCCCTGACCTCTCCGGCCGTGCGCAGGCGGAGGCTATGAGCGTGCTGGATGTGCATCGTCTCGGTTTGGCGCGCCTCGCGGAACTGTCGGGCGGCTTGGCGCGACCGCCGACCTGGTGGTGGTCGCTGTACTCCGCGCTGGAGCCGTTCGTGGTGGATCCGCTCGCGTCCGAAGAGCTGGGCGCGCTGGCGGTTCCGTTGGCCGACGGCAGGTTGGTCACCGGACCGCGAACGGTGGTACTGGACGATCAGCTCGAGGTCGCGATCCCGGTGCACTGGGCAAGAGTGGTGCATCCCGAGGCGGCGCACCCGCTGCTGGCTCGGCTCGGCGCGCGATCAGCCACCGCCGAGGACCTGCTGAGCGACCCAGGTTTGCGCGTCGACCTGGAGGACAACCCCGGCGAGCCCGACACCGCCGACGCCATCCTCCGCCTCGCCGCGCACGCCGATCCGGCCACATTGCCGTCTTGGCTCGGTTTGCTCGAATTACCCGACACCGAAGGCGAATTGCTACCCGCTGACGAACTGCTGTTGCCCGGCGCTCCCCTACGCGATCTGCTGGTCTCGAACGCACCATTCGGCACGCTGGACCCTGATCTGGTCGATCGTTACGGCCCAGACGCTTTGCGCGCCGTAGGCGTCGGCTGGGATTTCAGCGTGGTCGTCGAGGCCGATCCGACCGGCCCGGACCACGATCTGGACGACGAGGCGCACTGGTGGTCGACCCTCCTGGACGATCCGCCGGAGCTGGCGGCGGTCCGCGACCTCGATCTGGTGGACGACGCCGCATGGCCGGAAGCGTTACGGCAGTTGGCCGCCACGCCGGGCACCCGGCGCCTGCTCATGGATGCCGACGGTTACACCGCATGGTGGTTGCGCAGATACGCGCGCATCGACGGCACCCCACTTGGGCTGCTCCGCCACCCGGCCGACACCGAATTCGCGGGCCTGCTGCCTACTTTCGTCGACATCGACGCGGACGCCTTCCGTGCCGTTCTCGCGAACCCGGACCTGATCACCGATGACTTGGGCGTCGCGTTGCTGGATGCGCTCGCCGACCCGGCGAAAACGCCTGTGCCGGATGTTGTGTCACGCACGCACGCACGCTTGGCCGCCGCGGTCGCCGCAGATCGGCTGGACCTGACCGATCTCGAACCGCCCGGCCGCGTGCGCGCGCTCTCGAGCGCCGTGATCGATTCCGGTGACGCCTTCGTTCTCGACCAGCCGTGGTTCGGCCTGGCAGTGCCGTCGGGCCGGCTGGTGGTGGGCGATATCGAAACCGCCTCGGCCCTGGCCACTCTGCTTGATCTGCCGCTGGTCTCCGAGTCCGTCACCGCCGAGGTGGTCGGCGTTGGTCGCCGCACGACATGGGCGGCGGAACCATTGGGAGTCGTTCTGCGCCAACTGTTCACCCTGACCGAGCCGGAGGGCGAGCTGGTCCTGCACGACGACCTGCTGGTGCGGTTGGGCGGCGCGATCGAGACCACGGTCTCCGTACCCTGGTGGCGTATCGGCTCGACCTTCCACGTCCGCGCCCCGCGGGCGCAGAGCTGACTCGCGGGTCTATTAGGCGGCTGCCTCGCCTTCGCTCGGCCCGGCGCGTAAGCGGCTGCCTCGGGCCCTTTGCTCGGCCTGGCGCGGGTTGCGGGCGGGCTTCGTCCGGCTGCGTCCGTTAGGCCGCGTATCCCGTGATCATTTCGCTCAGCAGATCCAGCTGCACGCGCACGCTTTCGCTGTCATTGTCCACCAGCCAACGAAGCACGAGGCCGTCGATTACGTTGAGCGTGAAGCGGCTCAGCGTCTGCACCGGGACGGACCACTGATTCCCGGTCGCGTCGCGCGCGTGTTCCAGGACGTCGGCCACGGTGGAGTCGTTGAAGTTGTACTGTTCGCGCGCGATCGCGATTTTTGCTGGGGTTTGTTCCCCTTCGCGTAGTGCGTAAGTGGTTGTTTCGTATGTGAGCAGCTGCCGTTCCGGAGTGGCTTCGATGTTGAGCCACATGAGTTCCAGTCCGGAACGGATCAATTTTTGAAGAGCTTCTTTTCCACTTCCGACTTCTTGCCATACTGTTTCGTTTGCGTCGACCGAATCGCGTAATTCCATCGACAACGCCTTGACCAGCTCGGTCATCAGCGCGTCCTTGTTTTCGAAACAGTAATGCACCACACCGAGCGAGACGCCCGCCGCCTGAGCGACATCACGCGTGGTCACGCCCGCAACGCCCTTTTTTTCGGCAAGGCCGATCGCGGCCTCGATTAGGTGGGCCCGTCGTTCTTCAACGCTCAATCGGGAGGACACCCAAGCGAGTTAAGCGCGCGCGGCGCGTGCAGTCAATTCGCGGGTCCGAAATTCTCGACTGGACGAGTGACCAGTTGTGTGGTTCGCTGCCATCAGACCGAAGGGGGACCGGTATGCCGGTGTCGCGCAGAACAGTTCTGGCCCAGAGCGTGATCGGTTCGGCGGCGTTCGCCACCGCGACCGTGCCGGGACGACCAGTACGCTCGGCGTTCCGGCCGGCGCCACACCCGATTCCGGTGGCTACGAGATCGGCGTCGGGCTCTCCGATATCACCGGCCCGGCCGCCGAGTGCGGGATGGTGGGCTACTCCGAGGTCGAGCAGCAGACTGCGGGCATCCACCTGCGTCCGCGAGCAAGGGCGTTCATCATCGGCAGCGCCGGGCGGCGGATCGTGGTGGACGGACGCTTCCCCCGGACGGCCAACCGCGCCTGCCGCGGCGGGCGTTTCGCTGATCGCGGGCAGCATCGAGGACAGCCCCGGCTTGCGCGGCGGCCCTATTCCGGAAGGCGTGCGCAACCCGTTCCTCGAGTCGCTCGGCGATCCCGGCCGGGCCGCACCGGACTGGCCGGCGGACACGCAGGCGCCCAAGGCGCTCGCCCTGCTGCCCCCCCGGTGGCACGGGTGCCGAATTCACCATCACCTCGGGTCTGCGGATCCGCCGCGCGGTTGCCGCGGCACTGGACATTCCGCTGGACCAGGTGCTCATGCAGGGTTATGCGAACGCTCTCCACGAATACGTCACCACGCCAGAGGAATACGACTAGCAGCAGTACGAGGGCGCGTCGACGCTGTTCGGCCGGCACCCGCGTGGGCGCGCAAGAAGAAGACGCATTCGTCGAGGACTTGTGCGTGAAGGGTTTGGCGCGGACGAGGTTGGCGAAGTCGGTTCACGACGCGGGCTGGGGCATGTTCATCCGCATGTTGGAGGCGAAAGCCTGCCGGTACGGGCGCGTGTTCGGCGAGGTGGACCGGTTCTTTCCCTCGTCGCAACGGTGTTCGGCCTGTGGTCGGATCGACGGGCCGAAGCCGTTGAATATTCGGGAGTGGTTCTGCCCGTGCGGCGCTGCCCACGAACGCGACCTCAACGCCGCAAGGAACATACTGGCCGCAAGACGTACGGACAGCCCAACGCCTGTGGAGCTGACGTCAGACTCGACCTCGGTCGAGCAGTCGGCGTCGAATCAGGAACCCACCGGAAGCGCGGCGTAGTAAGCTGCCCAGACCGGAATCCCCGCCTTCAGGCGAAGGGGGACGTCAAAGTCCCGTCTGGGCGCCCTTGTCGCCGCGTCGCGCGCCGCGCCGCTGGACCAGGAAGATGCCGAACGCGAGGATGCCGACCACCAGTCCCATGAGGCAGACCGGACGTGCCGACACCCATCGGTCGCCAGCCGCCCACACCACCGCCGTGGCGATCATCCACAGCGCGCTGCCGACCGCGAGCACGGGGCGCGGATCGGTCAGGCGCGGAGGAATCTGCGGGACTTTCTGTGTCACGGGCCCAGCCTAGCGGCGGCAACTCGGGTCCGGCCGATACCGGTCCCGTATCGTTTGCCACTGTGACAACGCCATCGGATGTTCGAGCCCTTGCCGGTGAACTCTCGCTGGCGGTCGTTCGACTGACGCGACACCTACGCGGCCGCCGCGCCGACTCGCAGATATCGCTGACCCAGCTCTCGGCCCTCGCCACCCTCGCACGGGACGGCGCGATGACGCCGGGGGCGCTAGCCGCGAAGGAGCGTGTTCAGCCGCCGTCGATGACCCGCGTCATCGCCTCCCTGACCGATCTCGACTTGGTGGAGCGCAAGCCGCATCCGACAGATGGCCGTCAGATCATCGTCTCGTTGTCTCCCGCGGGCCGCGCGCTCATCGCCGATGAAACCAGTGCGCGCGAGGCGTGGATGACCGAGCAGCTCACCACGCTCACCGACGAGCAGCTCGTGGTGCTGACCCGCGCCGTGGCGATCATGAAGCAGATCGTCTCGGAATCCGAGTAGCAGCCACGGCCGCAGGGTGATTCGCGCTCCGCGCTCGAGCGGAACAGCTGCACCGGCTCAGTGCCCCGCTCTGCCGAGCCGGATGATGGTGTCAGCGCCCCACCACAGTAGGCGGCCCGCGATCGACAGGTAGAGGACGAACGCCAGATAGACCAGTACGGCGCCGTAGTCGTCGGCCCAGCCCGGTAGGTGGTTCAGTTGGGTGCACGCGGCGACGACCAGCAGCAGCCCGAGTGCGATTGCGATCGGTGCGAGGGGCGCGGTGCTTGGGTCGTCAGCAGGTCGAGCGGGGCGGTCGGTCATGGCGGAGCTCTCCTGGTGCGGTCGGCTCGGAGCCGAATCGGGACGAGAGAGACGCCACCGATGCCGGTTACTCTTGAGCTACCTTTCGCACGAAGGGGTCGTTCCGTTAACTCGAATGTGACTTATTTCACTCTCGAGCAGCGAATGGTCGATCGCTGTCTACAATTTCGCGCCCGAGTGGGAACAGTGAGAGCGGAATGAGCTTGAGATTGGCCCAACCGAACGGGATGCCGATAATCGAGACGAACAGCGGGATGCTGGTGAACAGATGGCCGAGTGCCAGCCACCATCCGGCCACGATGAACCAGATGATGTTGCCGATTAGTGAACCCGTCCCCGCACGCGGCTTCTCCACCGTGGTCCGGCCGAACGGCCACAGCACGTAGGCCGCGATCCGGAAGGACGCGATCCCGAACGGGATCGTGATGATCAGAATGAAGCAGATGATCCCTGCCGCGATGTAGCCGAGCGCGAGCCAGAATCCGGCGAAGATCAACCAGAGGATGTTGAGAACCAGCTGAATCGGCTTCATGTCACCAGCATGCCAGCCTCGGGCCGATTCGGACATATCTTCCTTCCCCGCGCCGGTGGGACGCCGGGACGGCGGTCAGAAGAACCAGCCGAGCACCGCGTCTCGCTCCGCGCGGAAGGCGTCGTCTATCGCGTGCAGCCGTGCGGGATCCTTGACTCGCAACCGGTTCGCCGCCGCGAACACCCGTGCCGGAACCGCGCCGAGGTACATGCTGCCGAGAACGTCGATGCCGAGTTCGATATCGGCCGCGCGAGTGGTCGGTTCGCAGCGGGCTTGCCCGTCCCGCACGCGCAGCGCGAACGTGCCGCCCGCGTCGCGGAACGGATCGGTCACGGCGAGGACCACATCCAGATCGCCCGCGTACGAGCGCGCCGACAGCGCGACGGGAAGGTCCATGAGCCGCAACCACAATCCGTCATAGCGGGCCGTAGTGCGCACCAGCCGCGGATCGGTCAGCAGATAGGGCAGCGGGTCGTGGTCGGTGAGCACGGCCTCCACCCGCTGTACCAGATCCAGCCCGAGCAGGGTGCGCCACAACGCCGCGTGTGCCTCACCGGTGACCGTTCGCATCTCGACGACCTCGGCCGTCGTCTCCCGGTCGTGGCGGTAGAACCGGTACAGCGCGTAGCCGTCGGCGTGCAGGAGCGCGAAGAGGTCGCTGCCGCCGTTGCGGAAGCGTTGCGGATCGTCGAACAGGATGTCCCAGCTTGCCGTGGGACGCACCTGGGCGCCGGGCACCAGTCTGCGCCAGCGGTCGTAGATCGCCTCCGCCGCGGTGCGTGCCTCGCTCGGCTCGTGCAGTGTGACCCCACCAGGATTCGGTGCGCACGGCAGGAATTCGGCGAACCGGCGGTCGATGCCGACCGCGTTCTCCCGTGTCGCCGGGCCGTAGCCGAACCGGCCGTAGATGCCGCCCTCGCTGGCGGTGAACATGGTCAGCGGCAACCCGGCCGCCTCGATGCGCCGATGCTGCTCGGTGTACATGGCCCGGAGAATGCCGCGGCGCCGATGCGTCGGCGCCACCCCGACACCGGCGATACCGCACACCTCGACGGTCCGTTCGCCGGGCACGGTCACCGTCATCGTGGTGGACTGCACGTGCCCGACGAGCCGCCCGCGCTCGACCGCCACGATCGCCTGCTCCTGCGGGAACAGCCGTGGTACCCGCTCCAGCTCCGCCGGGTCGTAGCGGGTCCCGAAGGAGGTCTCCACCAGCGTCCGGATCGCGGGCGCGTCGTCCTCGGTCGCGGACCGGATGGTGATTTCCGGGAGGGTCATGCCTCGACCATCTCACGGTCGATCACACGCATGCACCGGATTTTCTCCATGTCCCGCGACGGCGGAGCGAACGCCGGTGACGGCGCGGCAGGACCGCCCCGGCAGGATGTAGCGGTGGCCGAAGTGATCGATATCGATGATCCCGCAGACCCTCGGGTCGATGACTTCCGCGACCTCAAGTCCGCCGACCGCAGACCCGACCTACCCGGGCGCAAGGGATTGGTGATCGCCGAGGGTGTCGTGGTGGTCCAGCGGATGCTGGATTCGCGGTTCGCGCCGGCCGCACTGCTGGGCGTGGAGCGCAGGCGTGCCGAACTCGCCGACGACCTGGCCGCCGTCGATGTGGCGTACTACCGGGCCTCGGCTGAGATCATGGCCCAGGTCGTCGGGTTCCATCTCAATCGCGGAGTGCTTGCCGTGGCGCCCCGCCCCGCGGATCTCGGCATGGACGAGGTGACCGAGAAAGCGCGGACCGTCGTCGTGCTCGAGGGCGTGAACGACCACGAGAATCTCGGCGCGATGTTCCGCAACGCGGCCGGACTCGGGGCCGAGGCCGTCCTGTTCGGTGATCGGTGTGCCGATCCGCTGTACCGCCGTGCCGTCCGGGTGTCGATGGGGCATGTTCTCCGAGTTCCCTTCGCGTCCGTGCCGGATTGGCCGCGGGGTCTGGATATACTGCGGCGCAAGGGATTCCAGATCATCGCGCTCACGCCGAACCCTGCGGCGGTGAACTTGGCGACCGCGATGAACGGGGAGCGGGTGGCGTTGTTGCTCGGGGCCGAGGGGCCGGGACTGACCGAGGAGGCGATGCGAGCCACCGATATCCGTGCGCGCATCCCGATGTCGCCCGGCACCGATTCGCTCAACGTCGCGACCGCGGCGGCGATGGCCTTCTATGAGCGGGTGAGGCTCTCGTGACCGGTCTGTATCGGCCGTACCCGTCCTATCATGACCCGACACCTTGGGGGGCGGGGCTGACTGTCGCGATCATGGTGGCGCTGCTGTCCGCGGTCGCCGTGTACTCCTTCGGCGCTGCGCTGGCCGAGGTGCACCCGCTCCTCGCGGTCGCGGTGAATCTGGTCGCGGTCGGTGGCGCCGCGCCGACGGCGTGGCGGTGGCGCCGTGCCCCGGTGACCCGATGGGTGCTCGGCGGCGGCGCGGCAGGAGTGCTGCTCGGATGGGTCACGCTGCTACTGAGCGCACTGGCGGCTTGACGGACGCGGCCGGACGAAGTCCGCCCCCGCACCCTGCGACGGGTCGAGCGGAGGCTCGAGGTGGCCGCTTGTGCGACGGGTCGAGCGAAGGCGAGGCAGCCCGCTTGTGCGCCGGGTCGAGCGAAGGCTCGAGGTGGCCGCTTGTGCGCCGGGTCGAGCGAAGGCTCGAGGTGGCCGCTTGTGCGCCGGGTCGAGCGAAGGCTCGAGGTAGCCGCTTGTGCGCCGGGTCGAGCGAAGGCTCGAGGTAGCCGATTATGCGCCGGGTCGAGCGAAGGCTCGAGGTGGCCGATTATGCGCCGGGTCGAGCGAAGGCGAGGCAGCCGCCTTGGCGACAGCGCCCGCGAGCTAGGAGACGCGGTCGTGTCCGCGCAACCAGCCGAACAGTCCGCGCCTGTCGGACCGCGGTATCCGTGCGGACGGGTTGGGTGCCTGGCCCTTCGGGTACAGCGTGAATCCGCACACCGCGACGTCGCTCGGCACCAGCGCCCTGTCTGCGGCTGGTGCGCGGTAGTGGAAGCCGAGCCATTCGTTGTTGGCGGCGTCGGCGAAATCGGGGGGGTCGAACGGCAGCGCTTGCGGGTCGGGCAGTTCGCCCGCGTGCCAACGCACCGGATGATCGCCCGCCCAGTACGGCCGCTCCCACACCAGCGGAAGGCCCTCGTCCTCCAGGATGTTCACCCGGGTCGAACTGAACGCCCGGCGGAATTCCCCGCGCTCCCAATGCGCGAACGCGCCCCAGCCGTGCGCCGTGTCGAACGACACCAGATAGGTGTGCTCGGAGGCCAACGGACGCACCAGCAACTCCGGGATCTCGGTCGGGTGGACGCGCGCGGCCTGGGTCGAGCACACCACGGTCACGCCGGGATAGCAGCCGATGTACACCTCGTCGACCTCAGGGCCCGCGCAGCCGGCCAGTGTGCCGATCATTATCGGCAGCACGTCGTGGTCACTGTGCAACTGTTTCGCAAGTGCCAGTGCGGCAGCAGGGTCCGGGTCGTGGTTCGCGCGTAGAACCGCCAATGGATCGGGTGCGTCGATGTACCAGAGCGTCGAAGCCTTCGAAAGCATGTCCGGCACCTCC
The DNA here is from genome assembly GCF_035920445.1 of Nocardia sp. NBC_01730. NCBI lineage: Bacteria > Bacillati > Actinomycetota > Actinomycetes > Mycobacteriales > Nocardiaceae > Nocardia > Nocardia sp. NBC_01730. Next base: position 6,681,457 of record NZ_CP109162.1, read on the forward strand.
CGATAGTTGCACGAATCAACTCCGCGAACTTCGAGCAACGCGCGGGTGTGCCGAAATCGGTGCACCCGCTGAGGTGACCTACTCGGCGCCGACGCACGTCGTCGACCACACCAAAAACATACTCGCCCCACACTGGCTGCGGAGTGGCTTCGCACCGCCAACACGCGACGCGCCCGGCGGCCGTGTGCCAATCCGTTTCCGCGCCCACTCCTGTGCCGGTGCAGGCAACAGTTCCACATCGGACGGGCGATCGAACATCAGATCGCAATTACTGATTTCGCAAGCACATGGGTAACTCACCGGGAACGCCCCGAACCCGAGCGGCACCCAACGCAGGACCTGAACGCGAATCCTGTATCCCCTGACTAGTACGGCCTGAATACTCGGAGAGGCGGACTAGCACTCAGTGGCCCGAGCTACGCACCCCGAGCAGCACGTCCTCCCAGGACGGCATGGGGGCCTTGCCGCGCTTGCTGCGGCTCGGCTTCGCGGGGGCCTTGGCGGCAGGCTTCGGGGGCTCCTCCACGGCGGGAGCCGTCGACGCGGCGGGAGCCGTCGGGGTCGTGTCCGGGGTGGCACCGGAGGCCGTCGCGGCCGCAGCGCCGTTGGCGGACGCCGCATTACCGGCGGTGGGGGTCCCCGTGCTCGACGCGGCCGCCGGCGCGCTGGTGCCCGCCGTGACCGCGGCGCCGCTGCCACCCGCGGCGACCGCACGCTGTTCGAAGTACTCGTCCAAGGTGGACTGGCCCTGCTGCCTGCTCGGGCGCGCGGGCGGCGTGGCCGCGGCGGGGCGGGGCTCCACGACCGGCTCCGGCTGCGGTGCGGGCGGCTCTGGCTCGGCAGGCAGGATCGTTGCCAGTCCGCGGAGGGCACGACCGAAATCCGGATCGATCAGGTCGGAGGCCGGGTCATCGAGTGGGGAGACCGAGCCGCCGTGCGCGTCCGGCTGGTAACGCCAGTGCGCGGCGATCTCGGAACGTCCGTTCTGCCACTGCAACTGGGCGACCCAGTAGCCTTTCTCGTCCTTCCAGGCGTCCCACACGGCGCCCTCGATGTTGTGACCGCGTTCGGTGAACGCGGCGGTGACCACATCGATGAGCGTTTCCACGGCGGGGCCGTCGGGGCGGACCGGATGCGCCTTCTGTGCGAGCTCGGCGGCACGGGCTCGTTCGAGGAGGACCGGATAGGCGAAGCGGTCGACACGGCTGGCCGGCATTCCGGATTCTTCGGTGACCTGTTCTACGGAGGCGCCGGCGCGGATACGGGCCTGGATATCGCGGGGACGCATAGTTGCTTCCATTTCGATCTCAATCTGGCCGAATCGGGCAAGGTCTCCGCGCGCAGCGGCTCGTAGTTTGTCATCGGCGGGAAGCCGGAACTTCTGACCGGACTCGGTGTCGATACACACGATGTGCGTGGCGTCGGGCGTCACCCCGATCACTCGAAGTTCACGCACCGTTACCTCCTTATCGCGTCGACTCGCGACACCGCCCACTTTCCGAAACAGTAGTGCAGATCTGAGATTCATGGGGTAGGACACGCGGCACGGAAATCTCCGAAGAGACTCCCGCGCCCCGCTAATCTGCTCTGTTCGACGTGCCGTGCCTTTCTGTGCGGCGTGTCGAATCCGGGCGTGTCGCGGCTGTCAGCCGAGATTCTGGACGACCCAGTCGATGGAACGGGTCAGCTGGCTGATGTCGTCCGGATCAATTGCCGGGAACATGCCGACGCGAAGCTGGTTGCGCCCCAGCTTGCGGTAGGGCTCGGTGTCTACGATGCCGTTGGCGCGCAGTACCTTCGCCACCGCGGCCGCGTCGACCGAGTCGGCGAAGTCGATGGTGCCGACCACCTGCGAGCGGTGCGTCGGGTCGGTGACGTACGGTGTGGCGTACTCGCTCGACTCGGCCCAGGAGTACAGCCGGGACGAGGAGTCCAGCGTCCGCTTGACCGCCCATTCCAGACCGCCGTTGGCGTTGAGCCACTCGATCTGGTCGGCGAACAGCAGCAGGGTGCCCAGCGCCGGGGTGTTGTAGGTCTGGTCCTTGGTGCTGTTGTCGATCGCGATCGGCAGCGAGAGGAAATCGGGGGTCCAGCGGCCCGACGCCTTGATCTCCTCGACTCGGTTCAATGCGGCCGGGCTCATCAGTGCGACCCACAGGCCGCCGTCGGAGGCGAAGCACTTCTGCGGTGCGAAGTAGTAGACGTCGGCATCGGTGATGTTCACCGGCAGGCCGCCCGCGCCGGAGGTGGCGTCGATGGCGATCAGCGCGTTCTCCGAACCCGCGGGACGCTGCACCGGGATCGAGACACCGGTGGAGGTCTCGTTGTGCGCCCAGCCGATCAGGTCCACCGACGGGTCCGCCACCGGCTCCGGCGCGCTGCCCGGATCGGCAGAGACCACGATCGGGTCGCCGATGAACGGGTTGCCTTTGGCCACCGCGGCGAACTTCGAGCTGAACTCGCCATTGATCAGGTGCAGCGAGCGCTCCCGGATCAGGCCGAACGCCGCGGCGTCCCAGAACGCGGTGGTGCCGCCGTTGCCGAGCACCACCTCGTAGCCGTCGGGCAGGCCGAACAGTTCGCGCAGACCGGAGCGCACCCGCGCCACTACGTCCTTCACCGGCTTCTGTCGATGCGAGGTTCCGAACACCGAGGCGCCGACCTTCACCAGAGACTGCAACTGCTCCGGTCGCACTTTGGAGGGGCCGCAACCGAACCGTCCGTCGGCGGGCTTGATGTCGTCGGGAATGGTCGGGAACGCAGTGGTCATGCGGTACAGGGTAGACGGTGGTATTGCTGTGTCGCTGACCACACTCCAGCTAACCTAAGTGTCCATGAGCATGGTGTCGGCTAACTCAGGGTGGCGACTGCGCGGGCGGGCGGCGTGGGGTTTCGGACTGCGCTTCGCAACGGTCTCGGACTCGGTCAGGCGAGAGTTGCTGATTCGGGGTATGACGGGTTCGGCGACGATCCTCGGCGTGCGGCCGCGGCGCACCGAACCAGGGCACGTGTTCTGGGTTCAGGTGCAGTTGGACGGGGAGCTCCCCTACGAGACCAGGGTGCGGCAGCATACGACGGAGGCTGACCTGGAATGGATGCAGCCGGGCGACGTCGTGTGTTGCCGGGTGGACCCACGCGATCGCGATCGCGTGCTGCTGTATGTGACCGACATCGAAGTGTCGGGACGGGCGAGCATCGCGAAGATCCTCGCCGACGGACGCCGCGCCGATGCCACGGTGCTCGCCGCCGCACCGGTCGCCGCCGACTACACCGGCCGCGCCGACCCAGTGCTGCGCCTCGACCTGGAACTGCGTGCCTGGGACGAGCTGAAGCCGTGGCGGGTCCGGCTCGTCCAGCCGGTGCCGCTGGGTGCCCTCGGTCTCGTCGACCTCGGTCAGCACTTGGAGGTCGCCTTCTTCACCGTGGACCGAGGCGAATCTGTCGCCGTCGACTGGGTCGCCTCACTCGGCGACGAATAACCTCGCGTACTCGGGCACTGCCTACAAATGCACGTACGTGAAACCCATGGCTCGGATCTTCGGCAGAACCGCGATCATGCCCGCGCCGGTTCCGGATTGCGGCCGGTGCATATGGGCGAGTGCAATGGCGCCAGGCGCAGCGGCATTCATCGCGGATTGCACCTGCGTCGCCGAGGCCGTCGCACCGAAATCGGCGTTGATGCTGTAACCGACCGGAGCTTCGCCCAATTCCTTCACGATGGCCACCGCGACGTCGTCGTAATGCGCGGTGCCCGCGCGAAAGAATCGCGGCGGCTTGCCCACCAGCGTGGTCAGCCGCTCGTGGTTGGCCCACACTTCGTCGGCCGCCTCCCGTACCGAGCCGGTGCCCGCGATGCCGTAGGCGGCGCGACCGGTCACCGAGAGCGGTTTGTGCGCGACGCCGTGATTGGCCAGTTCGAACAGCGGGTTCAACGCCAGCTGCGCTGCCCGCGCCGGGTTCGCGTCGATCCACCGCTTGTTGAGGAACAGCGTCGCCGGAATCTGCTGAGTGATCAGGAAACTCACCAGCGATTCGTCGACATCGTTGTTACCCGGCCCGCCGCACGCGTCGAAAGTCAGTGCCATCTGTTTGCCGGTGGCCTCGAAAGTACTTGTGATGCCCCGCATCTCCACGCCCCACTGCCTCGGCTGCGCACCGGCGTACCTATCGGCTACCGCGGTGGGAGAGACAGCGGGCGGGGCCGTGGACAACGGCGCCACCCGCCCGCTCGTGGCCGGGGGCGTAGTGGCCGAAGTCGCCTGTGCGGTGGTGGTGTTGTTCTGTGCCGTGCCACATCCGGTGGTGGCGAACCCTGCGGCCAGCGCGGCGCTGATACCGAGCATCCGCCGCCGCGCCATTCCTCTGTCCAGCATCCGTCACGTCCTCTTTCCGGCGTCCCCCGGATGTTACTCGAGCCGAACGCGACGGCGGATAACGTCTCCTGCGCACAATCATGTCGTGCGGCTATCGCCTATGTGTGCGAGACCGAGGCCCAGCCCGCGACCTCTTCGGGTTTGCGCGGGCCCGGCCCGGTGTAGATGGCGGCGGGGCGGACCAGCTTGCCCAGCTGCTTCTGCTCCAGGATGTGCGCGCACCAGCCCGCGGTGCGGCCGCAGGTGAACATGGCGGGCATCATGTGCGCGGGCACCTCGGCGAAGTCCAGGATCACCGCGGCCCAGAACTCGACGTTGGTCTCGATGGCGCGGTCCGGACGGCGCTCCCGCAGCTCGGCGAGTGCGGCCTGCTCCAGTGCGACGGCGACCTCGTAACGCGGAGCGGCGAGGCGCTTCGCGGTGGCCCGCAGCACGCCGGCGCGCGGGTCCTGGGCCCGGTAGACCCGGTGGCCGAAGCCCATCAGCTTCTCCTTGCGGTCCAGGATGCCCTTGACCAGGGCCCGTGCGTCGCCGCTCTGCTCGACTTCTTCGATCATCGGCAGCACGCGCGCTGGCGCGCCGCCGTGCAGCGGGCCGGACATGGCGCCGATCGCGCCGGACAGCGCGGCGGCCACGTCGGCGCCCGTGGACGCGATCACGCGGGCGGTGAAGGTGGAGGCGTTCATCCCGTGCTCGGCGGCGGACACCCAGTAGGCGTTGATGGCCTCGGTGTGGCGCGGGTCCGGGTCACCCTTCCACCGGGTCATGAAGCGCTCGGTGACCGTGGTGCACTCGTCGATCGTTTTCTGCGGGACCGCGGGCTGGTAGATACCGCGCGCGGACTGCGCCACGTACGACAGCGCCATCACCGAGGCGCGGGCCAGGTCCTCCCGCGCTGTCTCGTCATCGATGTCGAGCAGCGGCTGGTAGCCCCAGATCGGGGCGAGCATGGCCAGACCGGCTTGCACGTCCACGCGCACGTCGCCGGTGTGCACCGGCAGCGGGAAAGGCTCGGCGGGCGGCAGGCCCCGGCCGAACGATCCGTCGACCAGCAGCGCCCACACGTCTCCGAAGGTCACCCGGCCTTCGACCAGGTCCTCGATGTCCACGCCGCGGTAGCGCAGCGCACCGCCGTCTTTGTCCGGTTCGGCGATGTCGGTGGTGAATGCCACCACGCCCTCCAGGCCGCTGACGAAATCTCTGGGTACGGTGGCGTGTCCACCGGAAACCGCGGGGCTGGTAGTCATGTTGCGACTCTCCTTGCACTTCGGGTCATATGTTCTCGTCGGTGGGAAGTTGTCGGACTTGACGAGTACATGCCGATAATCAAAACCTTAGCTCGCTGCTACCCCGGAGTAACGTCTGGCCCATGCGTGACCTGGACAATTCACCCCGCGGCCAGGAAACGGCCGACTTCCTGCCCAGCGCCGATCTCGCCGCCATGCGGACCGAGTACGGCGGTGTGCCCTACGGCAGCGGCGAGGACGTCGACCTGGACGAGAACTGGTTGGCTGGGGGCTGGGAGCCGCTCCTGCGCCACTGGATCGAACAGGCCACCGCGGTCGGCATCGCCGAGCCCAATGCTATGGTGCTCGCCACGGTGTCGCTGGTCGGCGGTATGCCACGACCGGTGGCGCGGACGGTGCTGTGCAAAGGGCTTTCGCCGGAAGGTGTGACTTTCTACACGAACTACGACTCAGCCAAGGGCGCCCAGCTGGCCGCCGTTCCGTTCGCCGCGGTCACCTTCGTGTGGCCCGCGCTGGGCAGACAGGTGCACCTGCGCGGGGCGGTCGAACGCGTGCCTGCCGAGACGACCGCGGTCTACTGGCGATCTCGGCCGAGGGACTCGCAACTGGGCGCGTGGGCCTCGCAGCAGTCCAAGCCGATCGGTTCGCGGGCCGAGCTGGATCGCACGCTCGCCGAGGCGACCGCGCGGTTCGCCGACATCGACGAGATCCCGGTGCCACCGCACTGGGGTGGTTTCCTGCTCCGACCCGACGAGGTCGAGTTCTGGCAGGGGCGGCGCGGCCGACTGCACAACCGAATCCACGTGCGCATCGTGGACGAGACCATGACAGTCGAGCGACTGCAGCCCTGACGTATTCCCGCTCGGCGCGTGAGAAATATCGCGTCGAGCCGGGCTGGGTGGACTCGCTACGCTGCGGCCGGTGAAACTGCTCGCCGACACCACCCCGCTGCGCCATCCGGATTTTCGACGCCTGTGGGCCTCGGGGATCGTCACCATGATCGGCGCGCAACTGTCCGTCGTCGCGGTGCCGCAGCAGATCTTCCAGATCACCGGTAGTTCCGGCTATGTCGGCCTGGCTGGGTTGTTCGGCCTCGCGCCGCTGATCGTGTTCGGTCTGTGGGGCGGCGCGCTCGCCGACGTGATGGACCGGCGCACGCTGATGCTCATTACGAACGCAGGCACCGGTGCCACCGCACTGGCCTTCTGGATCCAGGCGGCCGCAGGGGTGGACAGTGTGTGGGTCGTGCTCGGCCTGTTCGCGGTGCAGCAGGCCTTCTTCGCGGTGAACCAGCCGACGCGCAGCGCGACAATCCCACGCCTGCTGCCGGAAGGCCAACTGGCCGCAGCGAATTCGCTGAGCATGACGGTCATGCAGTTCGGTGCGATCGCGGGACCGGTGCTGGCGGGCGCGCTGATCCCGCTGGTCGGGCTGGCTACGCTCTACTTGATCGACGCCGTCGCACTGCTCGCCACACTCTGGGCGGTCTGGCGGCTGCCCGCACTGCCGCCGACCGGGTCGGTGCGCAGGGCCGGATTCCGGACGGTGCTGGACGGTTTCGGCTACCTGGCGACCCAGCGGGTGCTGCTCGCGTCGTTCGCGGTGGACGTGATCGCCATGGTGTTCGGGATGCCGCGTGCGCTGTTCCCACAGATCGCGCACGAGACCTTCGGTGACCCGGCCACCGGTGGCGTCGCCCTCGGGTTGCTGTTCGCCTCTATGTCGGTGGGCGCGGTGCTCGGCGGTGTGTTCTCCGGCTGGATTCCGCGCATCCGCCGTCAGGGCCTCGCCGTGCTCATCTGCATTGTGCTGTGGGGCCTGGCCATGGTCGGGTTCGGCGTGGCCGTCGGATACACCGGACACGGTCTCGGCCTCGGCGTCGGGTTGTGGATCGCGCTGGCGTGCTCGGCATTCGGCGGTGCGGTGGACATGATTTCGGCCGCGCTCCGGGTCACCATGCTGCAGACGGTCGCCACCGACGACCTGCGCGGGCGGTTGCAGGGCGTGTTCATCGTCGTCGTGGCGGGCGGTCCGCGCATCGGTGATGTTGCCCACGGTTTCGCGGCGGCGAGCCTGGGTACTGCTGTAGCCGCGGCCGGAGGAGGTGGGCTCGTGGTGGTCGGCGTGCTCGTCGCGGCGGTCGCCTTCCCCGCGTTCACGCGTTACCGTGTCGGCCGCGCCCGTGCCGAAATACCAGCATGACCAGCACCGCGGCGCTGGACGACGACGACAGGAGCACCTGCGAAACCTCACTGCTCCAGGACGTGTTCGTGAGGTGCCGCAGGACTACCCTCCGTATTTGTCCGTGTCGATGAACAGCTAGCGTTGGGGCAAGCGCATCGTGTGCTGACCGCGCCGATGCCTTTGGTTCTAACCTGAGAGGGATCCTTCCGTGCCCGCTGAGAACATCATCAACGTCGACGACGACGCCAAGCCGGTCCTTTCCTATCCCGGCGGGGAATTCCCGATGACGGTCACCAAAGCCGCCGAGGGCAACGACGGGATCGAGCTGGGAAAGTTGCTGGCCAGCACCGGGTACGTGACGTACGACCCGGGCTTCATGAACACGGCACCCACCAAGTCGGCCATCACCTACATCGACGGTGAGGCGGGCATCCTCCGCTACCGTGGCTACCCCATCGACCAGCTCGCCGCGTCCTCGACCTTCATCGAGGTCAGCTACCTGCTGATCTACGGCGAGCTGCCGACGCAGGCCCAGCTCGAGGACTTCACCGACCGGATCCGCAGGCACACGCTGCTGCACGAGGACCTCAAGCGCTTCTTCGACGGCTTCCCACGCAACGCGCACCCGATGCCGGTGCTGTCGTCCGCGGTGAACGCGCTGTCGGCCTACTACCAGGACTCGCTGGACCCGCGCGACCCCGAGCAGGTCGAGCTATCCACTATCCGACTATTGGCCAAGCTACCCACCATCGCCGCCTACTCGTACAAGAAGTCGGTCGGCCAGCCGTTCCTCTACCCGGACAACTCGCTGAGCCTGGTGGAGAACTTCCTGCGGATGACCTTCGGCTTCCCCGCCGAGCCTTACGAGGTCGACCCCGAGGTTGCCGCAGCCCTGGACATGCTGCTCATCCTGCACGCCGACCACGAGCAGAACTGTTCCACCTCGACCGTGCGGCTGGTCGGCTCGTCCGACGCCAACCTGTTCACCTCGGTATCCGGCGGTATCAACGCGCTGTGGGGTCCGCTACACGGCGGCGCGAACCAGGCCGTGCTGGAGATGCTCGACGGCATCAAGGCCAACGGTAGCGACGTCAAGGAGTTCATCCGCAAGGTCAAGAACAAGGAAGACGGCGTGAAGCTCATGGGCTTCGGGCACCGCGTCTACCGCAACTACGACCCGCGCGCCTCGATCGCCAAAAAGCACGCCGACGCCATTCTGAGCAAACTGGGCGGCGCGGACGAGCTGTTCGAGATCGCCCAGGCCCTGGAAGAGGCCGCGCTGACCGACGACTACTTCATCGAGCGGCGCCTGTACCCGAACGTCGACTTCTACACCGGCGTCATCTACAAGGCGATGGGCTTCCCGACCCGTATGTTCACCGTGCTTTTCGCGATGGGTCGGCTCCCCGGCTGGATCGCGCACTGGCGCGAAATGCACAGTGAGCCTTTGAAGATCGGCCGTCCGCGGCAGATCTACACCGGTTACGGCGCCCGCGACTACGGCGAGATCGCCAGCCGTTGACGAGTTTCCACCCACCCACCTATCGAAGGGGATAGCCGAATGACCAAACCGGAGATCGAGTTCCAGGAGGGGCCCGCGCCCACCGAGCTGGTGATCAAGGACATCATCGAAGGCGAGGGCAAGGAAGCCGTGCCCGGCGGCACCGTCGAGGTGCACTACGTCGGTGTCGAATTCGAATCCGGCGAGGAGTTCGACTCGTCGTGGAACCGAGGCGAGTCCATCACCTTCCCGCTGCGCGGCCTGATCCAGGGCTGGCAGGATGGTATACCCGGCATGAAGGTCGGCGGCCGTCGTCAGCTGACCATCCCGCCGGAGCTGGCCTACGGCCCGGCCGGTGCCGGCCACCGCCTGTCCGGCAAGACGCTGGTCTTCGTGATCGACCTGCTGAACGCTGAATAGTTTGGCAGCGCCTGCGGCGCTGCGTGTTCGCGGCCCCTTTGTGGCTCGCATCCGAGCGGCCGATCCTCGCGACTTCGTCGCAATCGCATCGGCCGCTCGGATGCGAGCCGGGCCGCGAACGGGCAATGCTAGGTCTCGCTTCGCTCGGAAGTGGGAGTGAGGCCGATGTGGTTGTGCTGGGCCGGGACCGGGGGGCCCTTTCAGCAGCATTTCGTGGCGCGGGCGTTGCGGTTGCGTAGCCGCCTGCTCGCCATTTCATCGCAGGTGCGTCAGCCGGTTGGATGTGAGCCGGGCCGCGAACACGCGGCGGCGAAGCCGCCGCAATTAAACAGGGAGTACGAGGACCAGGCGGATGCCGCCGAGGGTGCCCTCGTCGAAATAGGCGCGGCCGCCGTGTAATAGGGCCTGTTGCGCGACCAAGGCGAGGCCGAGGCCGGAGCCGCCCTTGCTTGCCTGGCTGCCGCGGAAGAAGCGGTTGAAGACGGCTTCGCGCTCGTCGGGTGGGATGCCACGCCCGTTGTCGTCGATGCTGATGATGATGTGGCCGTTGGACGCACGGTGCGCGGAGACGAGGGCCTCGGTGGCTCCGCCGTGTTTCACCGAGTTCGCCAGGGCGTTGTCCACCGCAAGGCGCAGCCCGGCGGGCAGGCCGCGGGTCACCAGCTCGGCGTCGGAGTCGATGCGCACGGTGAGGCCGGGGAAGTGCCGCATGGCGTCATGCGCTGCTTGGTCGCACAGATCGCCCACGTCGGTGGCGACGTAGTCGTGCTCGTTGGTCAGGTCGCCGGTGGCCAGCCGCTCCAGTGCGGTGAGTGTTGTCTCCACCCGGCCCTGGCTGCGTTGCAGGTCGCCGAGGATCTCCGCGCGCTGCGCCTCGTTCAGATCGAGGGTGCGCAGCACCTCGAGGTCGGTGCGCATCGCGGTGAGCGGGGTGCGCAGTTCGTGTGCGGACACGGCGGCGAAGTCGCGCGCGGTCTCCAGCGCGGCCGCAGTCTCCGCCTGCGCCTCGTCCACCCGCTGCAGCATTGTGTTCACCGCGTCGGCCAGCTTCTCCGCCTCACGCACGCCCGAGCCTTCCACCGGCGTCTTGGGATTGTGTGGGTCGGGGAACGCGCTGCGCGCGCCGACCTGCCGGGTGAGCCGGACGATCGGGCGCACCGCTGCGCCCGCAAGCAGCCAGCCGAGCGCCGCCGCGGCGGCGATGGACAGCAGTGCGCCGCCGAGCACCCAGCGCTGCTGCTCCGCGGTGGCCTCGGCCGCGCCCGCGGCGGGTATGCCGAGCGAAACCACTCGTCCCGCAGGCTGATTCTCTGTGGTGGTCAGGATCCGGTACGGGGTGCCGCCCACTGTGGCGGTGCGCGAACCGGTGGGCAGCGTGGGCAATTCGGTCGTTGTGCTCGCCGTAATCGCACCTTTGTCGCGGACGGTGACGGCCATATCGTTGTTCAGCCCGGTCATGCTGATGAAGTTGACCGCGATGACCGGCTCGATCAGCACGATGCGCGCCGCGACGGCGAGCTGCTGGTCGGACTGCTGCACGTTGTTGCGTTCGATGGCGCGGATGCTGAGCAGGCTGATCAGCGTCACGATGACGATCGCGCCTGCCGCCGCGGCGCCCGCTACCCTGGTGCGCAGCGAAAACGAACGCTGCCGAGGGGTTTTCGGCGGGGCGGCGGACATGCCCGGTTCCGCCTCGCGAGCCGGGCGGGACGCGGGCACGGTCATTTCTGCGCTCGAAGGACGAACCCGACACCGCGGATCGTGTGCAGCAGCCGGGGCGTTTCGTCCACCTCCAGCTTGCGGCGCAGGTATCCGACGAAGACGTCGACTACGTTGGTGTCGGCCGCGAAGTCGTAGCCCCACACCAGTTCCAGCAGCCGTTCCCGGCTCAGCACCACGCCTACGTTCCTGGCCAGCGTGGCCAGCAGCTCGAATTCCCTTTTGGTGAGCTCGATCTCGTGACCGTGCAGCAGTGCGCGATACCCGGCGACGTCCACCTCGAGCGGGCCGATCGTGATCGCGCCAGGGGTCGTCGGAGCCGAGGTGTCCGACCGCCTGCGCAGCAGCGCCCGGATTCGCGCAACCAGCTCCGCCAACACGAATGGCTTGACCAGATAGTCGTCGGCGCCGGACTCCAGCCCGGAGATGCGGTCATCCACCGACGCGCGGGCGCTGAGTACACAGATCGGCACCTCGTTGCCCATCGCGCGCAAAGCGGTGACCACGCCCGCGCCGTCGAGCACGGGCATGTTCATGTCGAGCACGATGGCGTCCGGCGCGTGTTCGTTCACGCTGCGCAGCGCCTGCGCGCCATCCCTTGCCACCAGGACGTGGAAACCGGACAGGCGAAGTCCGCGTTCGACCGACGCCAGCACGTCCTCGTCGTCGTCGACGACGAGGACCGCCGGGATCGGGGTTGTCACGTCATCCATTGTGCCGCCATGTGGAGAAGCTATCGGTCAGCTGACGGCTGATTTCGTCAGCACATCGGTTACTCGCAGCTCAATAGCTGTGGCAGGATTCGGCCACGACACGGAGGGTGTCGCGCAACTGCGTGGTCCGCGGATCGTTCTCCGCGTCACGCGCCGCCTCCGGGTTCGCGTCGATGGTCCGCCGCAACTCCGCCCGCCGCTGCTCGACCGGCTGATCGAACTTGCGCTGCAGCTCGGCCTTCTGCGTCGGGTTGGCATCGAGCATCGATGCCAGCTGCGGCGCCTTCGCGTGCAGCGCGGCGTCGACTTGGGCGAAGGAACAGGTGGAGTCCAGCAGTGGTGCGGCCAGCTCCATCGGATCGGCGGCCGCGATCGCGGGACTGAGGAACAACGCAACCGTGGCGAATCCGCCCGCGGCGAGGGCGGCGGCGGGACGGCCTACGGAAAGCTTCATGGATGTTGCCTCCAGATCATCGATGGGTTCGGTCTCGAGGTTATTGCGGGCAATTGGCGCACGGGTGAACGCCTTCTGAGGAAACTCTGAGAAGCGTTGCCGGACCGCAACCTCAGGACCGCGCGACCGAGTCCACGTCGGGCGCCACCACATCGTCGGGGTTCTCGATGGTGTCCGGCACCGACTCCTCCAGCGTGGGCCGCGCCGTGCGGATCTGCTCCGCCAGCGACACGAGCGCCGCGGGATCGTCGATGGTGGATGGCACCTCGAATGTCTCGCCGGAGATGATCTGCCGGATGGTCTTGCGCAGGATCTTGCCCGATCTGGTCTTGGGCAGCGCGGTCACGACGACCGCGTCGTGCAGGGTGGCGATCGCGCCGATCTGGTCGCGCACCCGCTGGATCAGTTCGTCGCGCAGCTGTGCCGGATCGATCTCGACGCCGGACTTCAGCACCACATAGGCCAGGGGTCGGTGGCCCTTGAGTTCGTCGGGCAGACCGATCACGGCGCATTCGGCGACCGCATCATGACCGGCGATCACGGCCTCGATGCTGCCCGCCGAGAGCCGGTGCCCGGCCATGTTGATGACGTCGTCGCTGCGGCCGAGGACGAAGAGGTAGCCGTCCTCGTCGAAGTAGCCGGAGTCGCCGGTGAGGTAATGACCGGGGTAGGCGGAGAGGTAGGACCGTTCGTAGCGGGCATCGTCGTGCCACAGTCCGGTGAGCGTGCCGGGCGGCAGCGGCAGTCCGATGACGATATTGCCCTCGGTGTTCGGGGCCACCGCGTTGCCGGAGGAATCGAGCACACGTAGTCGATAGCCGGGCACCGGCACCGAGGCCGACCCCGCCTTGATCGGGAGCTGCTGCAGGCCGAGCGGGTTCGCGCAGATCGGCCACCCGGTCTCGGTCTGCCACCAGTGGTCGACCACGGGGCAGTCGGAGCGGCCCGCGAGCAGGACCTCGTCGGCCCAGGTGTAGGTGGCCGGGTCCAGCCGTTCGCCCGCGCAGAAAAGCGCGCGCAGCGAGGACAGGTCGTAATCGCGCGCCAGCTCGGCGTCGGGATCGGCCTTGCGGATGGCGCGCAGTGCGGTCGGCGCTGTGAACAGCACGTCGACCTTGTGCTCGGCGATCACCCGCCAGTACGCCCCCGCATCGGGGGTGCCGATCGGCTTTCCTTCGTACAGCAGGGTGGTCGCGCCGACCAGCAGCGGCGCGTAGACGATGTAGGAGTGCCCGACCACCCAGCCGACGTCGGACGCCGCCCACATCACCTGACCTGCGTCGACGCCGTAGATGTTGCGCATGGACCAGGCGAGGGCGACCGCGTGCCCGCCGTTGTCTCGGACCACGCCCTTGGGTTTCCCGGTCGTGCCGGAGGTGTAGAGGATGTACAGCGGATCGGTCGCGGCGACCGAGACCGGATCGGCGAGTGGCGCATCGCGGACAGCGTCGTCCCAATCGAGCCATTGTGCCGCGATGGTGTGGGTGGAGCTCGGTAGGGATTCGGTGGCGGGCTGCGGCGGAGGGAAGGGGATGGTCTGGAACTGCGGCCGCTGTTTGACGATCACCGTGCGCGGCGCGGTGGTCTCGGCAAGGTCCAAAGCCTGCAACACGATCGGGAGGTACTCGATCTTCTTGCCCGGTTCGAGGCCGCCCGACGCTGTGACGATCAGCACGGGCTCGGCGTCATCGATACGCGCCGCCAGCTCCGGCGCGGCGAAGCCGCCGAACACCACCGAGTGCACCGCTCCGATTCGCGCACAAGCCAGCATCGCGATCACGGCCTCGGGGATCATCGGCAGGTAGATCACCACGCGATCGCCCGCCGAGACGCCCAGCCCGGCCATCGCTCCCGCGAACCTGGACACCTGCTCGAGCAACTCGGCGTAGGTGATGACGACTCTGGTGTCGGTGATAGCGGAGTCGTATATCAATGCGGGCTGATGCGCGCGACTTTCCCCGTCGGGGGTGCTTCCATGCACATGCCGGTCGAGCGCGTTGAACGAGGTGTTGAGGCGAGCGTCCGGGAACCACCTGGCCGCCGGGCGGGCGTTGGTGTCGACGATCTGCGTCGGCGGCACGTCCCAATCGATCGCCGTGGCCGCCGCGGTCCAGAACTCAGCGGGATCGACCAAGCTGGTCTGGTAGGCCGGTCGGTACTCGTGCCTCACGTTCAAACCCGTGACTCCCTAGCCTCGCCTCGATGCCCGCCTCGATAGATCTGGTTGATTGTGGCAGACTTCACGCGACGCCCGGGTGGGTGCCGCGACCTTTGGTTTTGCCTGGAACTGGCAGGTCAATGATCGCAACATCACGCCAAGTCGCCCAAGAAGTTATTGATCCGTTAGAATCTGATGTCACTTATTTTGGGCCGTCGTAGACGCAATTTCTCGGCCAGCCGCAGCTCTCGGCCAGCTCCACCTGTCGAGCCAAGCACGCGATTGTGGAGGTTCGGTTGATGGCGCGTGGTAGAGGCCAGTTTGGAAAGTGAGTGGGAGATGCGTGACGCCGCTAGGTCCGGCAGTAAGCGCTGGGCGCTCGGCAACTGGGACCTGCGCTGGAAGGTAACGGCGGTCCTCGCCGTTCCGCTCGCGGTCGCGGTCGGGCTCGGCGTGTCGAGAATTTCTTCGCAGTTCGCGGACTCGAACCGGCTCGCCGAAATCGCCGAGAACGTCGCCGCTATCCCGGCGGTCACCGCGCTCAGCGCGCAGACCGCGACCACCGCGGGCTCACAGATGGTCTCGCTGGGGACCAACCAGTCCATCGCGACTGATCAGAATCTCGCGGATCTGGACAAGGCGATCGCCAACGCCGAGAACGCGGTAAGCCGGCTCGACAGCGTGTCCGGCGCACGCACGGCCGTAGACAGCATGCTCACCCAGGCCAAGGCCGTACGTGCCCAGGGCAAATCGGTCACCGCCGGTCCGCCATCGGACACTCTCGCGCTGATCGACCGCGTCCGCAACGACAGCGTACGCACCGTCGAGACCACGGTCGGCCAGGTCAGCGACACCGCTGTGGATACCGCCAAACTGCGGCTGGTCGACTCGCTCAACACTCGTGCCACGCTGGTCAGCGCAGTTGCCGCCTTCTCCGAGGTGCTTCGCAACCCACAGTCCGGCGTGCAGAACTTCCTGGTCGCTTCCAACACCGAGCGTGCGCTGCTCAACGTGCTTTCCCACCGCTTTTCCGACGGCGACACCTCGATCGCCGACCTGCGCGCGGGCATCGACACCAGGATCGCGCTGCTGACCAGCCCGCAGGCCCAGGCAGGCCAGCTCCCGGTCGGTGACCTGAAGAAGTCGATGACCGACAGCCTTGCGGTCTACGAGCATGTCGTCGGCAAGGCGACGAAGGACATCGACTCCGCGATGAACGAGCTGGTGTCCACGGCCCAGGGCGGCGCGTGGACCTACACCGCGGTCGTCATCCTGACCATCCTCGCCGCGCTCCTGCTCGCGGTCTTCGTCGCCCGTTCGATGATCGTCCCGCTGCACCGGCTGCGTCTCGCCGCGCTGCGCGTGGCGGAGAGCGACTTGCCGCAGGAGGTCGCCGAACTGCGCAACGGTGCCTCGCCGGAGGAGGTTCCGCTGGAGCCGATGCCGGTGCGCAGCACCGAGGAGATCGGTCAGCTGGCCCGCGCCGTCGACGACATCCACGGTCAGGCGTTGCGTCTGGCGAGCGACCAGGCGAAGATGCGTTCGCAGGTCAACGATATGTTCGAGACCTTGGCTCGGCGGTCCAAGTCGCTCGTCGACCACCAGCTCACCCTCATCGAGGCGATGGAGTACGACGAGAAGGACCCGCGCCTGCTGGAAAACCTGTTCCGGCTGGACCATCTCGCTGCGCGTATGCGCCGAAACGGCGACAACCTGCTCATTCTCGCGGGTACCAGACAGCGCCGTGCGAAGTCGGCTCCGGTCGAGATCGGCGACGTGCTGCGTGCCGCGATCTCCGAGGTCGAGGACTATGAGCGCGTGAAACTCGGCGCCACGCCGCGCGGTTCGCTGAAGGAGCCGTCCGCCTCCGACCTCGCGCACCTTTTCGCCGAGCTGTTGGACAACGCGCTGCGAGCGTCGCCGCCGGAGACCGACGTCAAGTTCACCTTCGCGCAGGCGCATGACCAGGGTTTGCTCATCGAGGTCGCCGACCGCGGCATCGGTATGCCGCCCGCCGAGATGGCCGACATCAACCGGCGGCTCGAGCAGACCGCGGAGCCGGGGCCCGACACCGCCCGCCATATGGGTCTTTTCGTGGTCGGCAGGCTCGCCGAGCGGCACGGCCTCACAGTGCGGCTGCGGCCCACCTTCGACACCGCCCGCGATCCCGGCGTGACCGTCACGGTGCATGTGCCGATCGGTCTGATCGTCGCGGAGAAGCCGATCGCGGGGCAGCCCATCACCCCGCAACCCTCACCACAGGTCTCCGCGCCGCAGCGGCCGTCGGCGCAGTCGTCCATGCAGACGCGGGCGATCACGCGCACCCCTGGGGGCAATGTCATGGTCACAGTCGATCCCGGGGTGAGCGGTCCGATTCCGGCAGCCAACCCCACGACCAGCGCCCCATCCAGCGGGCCGATCCCGACGGGCTCCGGCGGTCTGCCGCAGCGGCAGCCGGGTTCGTCGATGTCGTCCGGTTCGCGTTCGGACACTCAGCAGTCGGGTGCGTCGTTGCGTCCCGCGCCGGGAACGCCCGGCCAGACTTCGAGCGTGCCGCAGCGCGGCAAGCTGGCCGCTGCCAACCTGCCCAAACGCAACCTCGGACCGGGTGGTCCGCCGCCGCGCAGGCCCGATGGTCCGTCCGAGCCGACTGGCACCGGGCTGCCGCCGCGCGAGGCGAATTCGGGCGAACTACCGCTGCGTCAGTCTGGCGCCAACGGTGCGCCGCAGCCAAGCATCGGCCTTCCGCAGCGCCAGCCGAGCGCCAACGGCCTTCCGCAGCGTGAGTCTGCGTCGGGTGGTTTGCCGCAGCGTGAGCAGGGGCCGAACGGCCTTCCGCAGCGTGAGTCTGCGTCGGGTGGTTTGCCGCAGCGTGAGCAGGGGCCGAACGGCCTTCCGCAGCGTGAGTCTGCGTCGGGTGGTTTGCCGCAGCGTGAGCAGGGGCCGAACGGCCTTCCGCAGCGTGAGTCTGCGTCGGGTGGTTTGCCGCAGCGCGAGCCGGGCGCCACCGACTTGCCGCAGCGTCAGCCCGCATCAGGTCTGCCGCAGCGTGACTCGGCGCCAGGTGGTCTGTCGCAGCGCGACACAACCGCAAATGGTCTGCCACAGCGAGGTTCCGCTCCCACCGGATTGCCGCAGCGCGAGCCGAGCTCGGGTGCGCTGCCTGCCGCGAGTGGTCTGCCTCAGCGGGATTCCGCGTCGAGCGGTCTGCCTCAGCGGGATTCTGCCGCGAATGGTCTGCACCGCCGCGAGCCGAGTTCGGGTGCGCTGCCTGCCGCGAGTGGTCTGCCTCAGCGGGATTCCGCGTCGAGCGGTCTGCCTCAGCGGGATTCTGCCGCGAATGGTCTGCACCGCCGCGAGCCGAGTTCGGGTGCG
Source organism: Nocardia sp. NBC_01730 (assembly GCF_035920445.1). Classification (NCBI taxonomy): domain Bacteria; kingdom Bacillati; phylum Actinomycetota; class Actinomycetes; order Mycobacteriales; family Nocardiaceae; genus Nocardia; species Nocardia sp. NBC_01730. The sequence goes on from NZ_CP109162.1 coordinate 6,699,601, forward strand.
CTGCCTGCCGCGAGCGGTCTGCCTCAGCGTGAGTCTGCGTCGAATGGTCTGCCTCAGCGGGATTCTGCCGCGAGTGGTCTGCCTCAGCGTGAGTCTGCGTCGAATGGTCTGCCTCAGCGGGATTCTGCCGCGAGTGGTCTGCCTCAGCGTGAGTCTGCGTCGAATGGTCTGCCTCAGCGGGATTCTGCCGCGAGTGGTCTGCCTCAGCGTGAGTCTGCGTCGAATGGTCTGCCTCAGCGGGATTCTGCCGCGAGTGGTCTGCCTCAGCGGGATTCCGCGTCGAGCGGTCTGCCTCAGCGGGATTCTGCCGCGAATGGTCTGCACCGCCGCGAGCCGAGTTCGGGTGCGCTGCCTGCCGCGAGCGGTCTGCCTCAGCGTGAGTCTGCGTCGAATGGTCTGCCTCAGCGGGATTCTGCCGCGAATGGTCTGCACCGCCGCGAGTCGGCAAGCGATTCTCTGCCGCAGCGTGAGCCGGGTATAGGTGGTCTGCCGCAGCGTTCGTCCACAGCGGCGAGCCTGCCGCAGCGCGATTCCGCGCCGACCGGCCTGCCGCAGCGGAAGCCGGGCGCCCAGGTGCCGCGGCGTGAGCCCGTTCCGCCGGGAGTCGCTCTGCCACAACAGGATCGCAGCATCCAGCCCGCGGCGAGTGTCAGTGGTGAGGAGCCCGCCGCCTCGCAGGGGCGCGATCCCGGCAAGCACAGCTACCGGTCCAACCCGGCGAAGACAGCCTCTTTCTTCCAGACGAGGCTGCAACCCGCGCCCGAGTCGGGGCCGTCGATGGGTACGCCGATCTTCGCTGAGATGATGTCGGCGTGGCTTTCGGATCCCAACGCCGACCGGTCCCAGATGGCCGCGTCGTTCGAATCCCCGGGCGACGAAGGCTGGCAGGCGGCTCGTCGCGCGAGCGAGGCGCAGTCCGAAACAAAGACGGCGGCGGGGTTGCCGCAACGCAATCCGGGCGGAAGGCTTGTCCCGGGCGCCGTAAGCGGTGCGGTGGACCGGGCGCCGCATCGCGATCCAGAAACAATCAGGTCCAGCTTGAGTCGTCACCAGCAGGGCGTCCGGGATGGCCGCGCAATGAGAGCAATGAACCTAACCGGAGATAAAGGAGACCGATGAACCCCGATCTAGGTGGTACGAATCGTCAGCTGGATTGGCTGGTTTCGAACTTTGCCAACGAGGTTCCTGGCGTAGCCCATGCTGTCCTGGTCTCGGCTGACGGCCTACTCATGGCCGCGAGTGCCCAGCTGCCCGTCGATCGTGCCGAACAGCTCTCGGCCGTGACGGCGGGCCTGGCCAGCCTGTCCGTGGGCGTCTCGAATCTGTTCGAGGGCGGAACCGTGCTGCAATCCGTCGTCGAGATGGAGCACGGCTACCTGCTACTCATGGCAGTTGGCGACGGCTCCTATCTCGCGGTGCTGACCAACACGTCCTGTGACATCGGTCAGGTCGGCTACGAGATGGCTCTGTTGGTCGAGCGTGTGGGGCAGTCGGTTCAGGCCACGCCACGCGTCACGATGGGTTCCTGATGGTGGGATGGACATAGAAGATCACCGCATGAGGAGCGTCGAGCCGAGCCTCGTACGGCCATACTCGCTGACCGCAGGCCGCACCAGGCCCGCGGTCGAGTTGGCGTTGGAGGCCCTTGTCGCATCGCATCCGGTCGCCCTGGAGCGGCAGTTCGAACTGAGCAACATCGAGACGTCAATCGTGGAGTTGTGCAGAGAATCGCCGTCCGTTGCCGAGGTAGCAGCCCGACTGGGTATCCCCATCGGGGTGGCCCGCGTGCTCGTGGCCGACCTGATCGAGGCCGGGCACGTGCGCGTTTCGGCAACTTTGAAAGACGATTCCAGCGACGATGAACGTCGCGAGCTGATCGAAAGGGTTCTCAGTGGACTCCGGCGTATTTAATTCGACGGCGCAGGTCGACACCCGTACCAGCAAGCCGACCTCGGCGAAGATCGTGGTCGCGGGTGGCTTCGGTGTCGGCAAGACCACGTTGGTCGGTGCTGTCTCGGAGATCGTTCCGCTGCGCACCGAGGCATTGGTGACCAATGCCAGTGCCGGTATCGACAACCTGACCGGCATTCCGATGAAGTCGACCACCACGGTGGCGATGGATTTCGGCCGCATCAGTCTCGCCGACGATCTGGTGTTGTACCTCTTCGGTACGCCGGGCCAGTACCGCTTCTGGTTCATGTGGGATGACCTGATCCGCGGCGCCATCGGCGCCGTGGTGCTGGTCGACACTCGCAGGCTGGAGGACAGCTTCGCGGCGGTCGACTACTTCGAAGCGCGCGGTCTACCTTTCCTGGTGGCGCTCAACGAATTCGACGACGCACCGCGGTATCCGATCGAGGACATTCGGCAGGCACTGGCCGTGCCCGCTGATGTGCCGATTCTGTCCATCGATGCCCGGCGTCGCGAGCCCGCCAAGCATGCGCTGGTCACGCTCACCGAGTACGCGCTGCGCAAGGTGATGCAGGGCTACTGAGTGCTCGCGCGGCACCCCGGCGCATCGGGTTCGGCCGGATAGGCTCGCCCGGTGCGTATTTCGGCGCGGGAGCTGCTCGAGCAACTGCTCGACACGGAATCGTTCGTCAGTTGGGACCGGCCACCGGTGACGGTGGCTGCGACTCCGCGGTATCGCGATGCGCTGTGGAATGCGGCGGTAGCGGCCGGCACCGATGAGTCGGTACTCACCGGGGAGGGGTTGCTGCGTGGTCGCCGCGTGGCCGTGATTGCCTGTGAATTCGGGTTCTTGGCGGGTTCGATCGGGGTTGCCGCGGCGGAGCGGATCGTCGCGGCGGTCGAGCGTGCCACCGAACTCGGCCTGCCGGTGGTCGCTTCGCCGACCTCCGGCGGAACCCGGATGCAGGAGGGCACCGTGGCCTTCGTGCAGATGGTGAAGATCGCGGGTGCGGTCGCGGCGCACAAGTCCGCCGGGTATCCGTATCTGGTTTACCTGCGCAACCCGACGGTGGGTGGTGTCTTCGCCTCGTGGGGTTCGCTGGGGCACGTCACCTTTGCCGAACCGGGCGCCCTCATCGGATTTCTCGGTCCCCGGGTCTATCAGGCCCTCTACGGCAGGCCCTTCCCGGAAGGCGTGCAGACCGCGGAGAACCTCTACCGCCGCGGCGTCATCGACGGAGTCCTCCCGATCTCGGTATTCCGCCGCATAGCCCATCGCGCTCTGAGCGTGTTCAGCGGCGTCAACCTGTCGGCTTCCGCTGCTGCTCAACCTGACACAACACAGGATCGCGACCCGATTGCCTCGGAGTCTCGACAAGAAGCGACACACGACGCCGCGCTACAGCTGTCCGACGCGGCGAGACGCCCAGACGGCCATTCGAAAACCCCCGTGCCGGAACAGAATCGTAGTGGTGGCGCGTCGCTCCCGTCCGAGGGCGGTCCTGCGTGGCAGTCGGTCCTGATCTCGCGCCGCCCGGAACGCCCGGGCATCCGTGACCTGTTGCGTCATGTGACACAACGGGTTCCGCTCAGCGGCACCGGGCAAGGGGAGTCGGATCGCACCGTTGCACACGCGCTCGGGCGATTTCGGGGTCAGCCATGCGTGGTGTTCGGCCATGATCGGCGCGGGCAGCAGGGCGAGAACACCATGGGCCCGGCGGCGCTGCGCGAGGCGCGGCGCAGTATGGCGCTTGCCCAGGAGCTGCGGCTTCCCCTTGTGCTCGTCATCGACACGGTGGGCGCGGCACTGTCGAAGGAGGCCGAGGAGCGTGGCCTCGCACCCGAAATCGCACGCTGCATCGCGGACCTGGTGACCTTGGATACGCCGACCATCTCGGTGCTGCTCGGTCAGGGCACCGGCGGGGGCGCGCTGGCCCTGTTGCCCGCCGACCGGGTACTGGCCGCCACGCATGGTTGGCTTGCTCCGCTGCCGCCGGAGGGCGCCAGCGCCATCGTGTTCCGCGATACCGGCCACGCGGCGGAACTCGCTGCGGCCCAACGGATCAGCGCCGCCGATCTGCTCGCCGACGGTGTGGTCGACCGAATCGTGCCCGAGTATCCGGATGCCGCCGACGAGCCCGTGGACTTCGCGCGACGGATGGTCGCCGCGGTCGCAGGCGAACTCGCGAGCCTGCGTGCCCGATCCGAACCGGAGTTGCTCGCGGCGCGGAAGGCGCGCTACCGGAGGCTGGGGCTGCCCGGAGTGGCGGACTGACCGTGCTTTGCAGCGCCTGCGGCGCCGCGAACGGGCTCATAAGACTCGCACCCAAGAGGGCTGGGAGTGCGGTGATCAGGGCGTTCTTGGACCCGAGCCGGGCGGGCGCGTGCTGGTAAGGACGTTGGGGTGCATCCAGCAAACTGTAAGCCAACACGCCCGATGGCGTGATTGACGGTTCGCCGCCGCACTTCTACCGTCGGAATGTGACCTTCAGAAGCGAGACCAGCGCCGTTCCCTCGATCGTGCTGAGCGACGGGAACGTGATCCCGCAACTCGGCTTCGGCGTGTTCCAGGTGCCTGCCGGGGGTGTCGTCCCGGCCGTCACCGCCGCGCTCGAGGCGGGCTACCGCAGCATCGACACCGCCGCGATCTATGGGAACGAAGAGGGCACCGGCCGTGCGATCCGCGAGTCCGGCGTACCTCGTGACGAGGTCCACGTCACGACCAAGCTGTGGAACTCCGAGCAGGGCTACGACTCCGCGCTGCGCGCCTGCGACGCCAGCCTCGACCGGCTCGGCCTGGACTACCTCGACCTCTACCTCATCCACTGGCCGGTGGCCGCTGCCGGCCGGTTCGTCGACACGTTCCGCGCCTTTCAGGCGCTGAAGTCGCAGGGGCGGGTCAAGTCGATCGGCGTCTCGAACTTCACGGTCGAGAACCTGCAGCGGGTGATCGCCGAGACCGGCGAGTTCCCTGCGGTGAACCAGATCGAGCTGCACCCCCGGTTGGCCCAGCGCGAGTTGCGGGAGTTCCACGCGGCGAACGCGATCGCCACCGAGGCGTGGAGTCCGCTCGGCCAAGGCACCTTGCTCGACGACCGCACTATTGTCTCGGTTGCCGCCGCGGTCGATCGCACCCCGGCTCAGGTGATCATCCGCTGGCACCTGCAGCTGGGCAACATCGTCATCCCGAAGTCGGTCACACCTTCGCGCATCGCGGAGAACTTCGACGTGTTCGGCTTCGAACTCGCCCCGGAGCAGATGGACGCGATCAACGCGCTCGACAGCGGTGAACGGATCGGTCCGGACCCGGACACGTTCACGATGGGATTGTCGGACTGACCCATTCGGTCGCCGGTTCGGCCGGTCAGTGCGGCCCGAGGTGGTCGGCGAGTTCGATCGCCGCCGCGTGCCCCTGGCGCTGATGGTGCTCGCCGACGGCCCGTAACCGATCAGATGGATCCGAGGATCGGCGGCTACCCGTGTGGCGAGCCGCCTGGCAAGTCGTGCACCCGGTTGACCGTGCCAGGGTCGGCCAGGGCCAGCCGAACTGCCAGGCGCCGGGGCCCGGTGCATGGTCCAGGATGCGAAAGTCCCGCTCGGGACGCAACCCGAGACGCTGGAGGTGGTAACCGGCCGACAGCCCCGCCTGACCAGCGCTGATCACCAGGATATCGAAGTCTGTAGGCGCAGCCGGTGATCGTATCGCCCACCACGGAATGGGCGGTCGGCTGTGGCAGAGTGAAGGGAATCAGAAGGACCGTTCAGTTGGGGAGGTCGCATGCTCGGCGTCAGCCGCGATGGTGACGTGGTCACCATCGAACTTCAACGGGAGGAGCGCCGTAACGCGCTCGACAGCGAACTCGTGACGCTGCTGCGCGAAGCCGTTCTTGCCGCCGTCGCCGACCAGGCTCGGGTCATCGTGTTGACCGGGCGCGGGTCGATCTTCAGCGCGGGCGCCGACCTGTCCGGCATGGACTCCGACGAATTCCTCTCCGGCTTGCTGGAGATGCTGCACACGATCGAGTCGGCGCCGATCCCGGTGATTTCGGCGATCAACGGCGGTGCGGTCGGTGCGGGTGTGCAGCTGGCGCTGGCCTCGGATCTGCGGGTGCTCGCGCCCGATGCCTACCTCGCGATCCCGGCCGCCAGGCTGGGCATCACGGTGAACCCCTGGACCGTGCGCAGGCTGGTCTCGCTGATCGGTGGTGGTCCGGCCAGGACCGTCCTGCTCGGCGCGGAACGGGTGTCGGCCGCGGACGCCTACGCCTTCGGGTTCGCCAACCGGATCGGCCCCCTCGCCGACGCGCAGGTCTGGGCGAAGCAGATCGCCGAGCTTGCGCCGCTGTCGCTGCGCCACTTGAAGCTGGTGCTCAACGACGACGGAACCCGCGACCCGGAGAACGCGCAGCAGCGCGAGGCGCTGGAGGCGGCGTGGAGGAGCGAGGACGCCCGCGAGGGTCGGCTGGCAAGGCAAGAAAAGCGTGCGGCGAAGTTTGTGGGGCGATGATGGACCTTCGACGTATCGCCGGTGTGGCCGCGGGTGCGCTCGGCATCACCTGGGTGGTCCGGGCGGTGTGGGGTATCCCCTCCGCGATGGGCGCTTCGATCTCGGCGATCCAGCCGTACGCGGCGGGCGCGACGAGCTACCGCGACCGCCAGTTCCACAACACCGAGCCCAGCAGCCAGTTGGCCGTGGGTTCGGCTCCCTCCCTGCTGGTCTCGGCCCTGACCAAACGCAACATGGGCAGGCCGCCAGGGCCGATTCCCTTGCAGACCCCGCAGGCACCCCCCGAGGCGGCCGACCTCGCCGTCACCTGGTACGGCCACGCCACCACCCTGATCGAAGTCGACGGCTATCGGATTCTCACCGATCCCGTATGGAGCGATCGGGTTTCGCCCTCGGCCATGGTGGGACCCGCGCGGATGCACCCGGTGCCGCAGCCGCTGTCCGAGCTGCCCGCGGTGGACGCGGTGATCATCTCGCACGATCACTACGACCACCTGGACAAAGAGACGGTCCGGGAACTGGTGCTGCGCCAGAGCGCGCTGTTCCTCGTCCCGATCGGCATCGGCGCGCACCTGCGGCACTGGGGTGTCCCGGAAGATCGGATCGTCGAATTGGATTGGGGCGGTTCGATATCGCTCTCCGCGCTGGGTCGTGGCCGGGACGGTGCTGATCTGGTGCTGACCTGTACCGAGGCACGGCACTTCTCAGGCCGCGGCCTGATCCGTAACACCACGTTGTGGGCGTCGTGGTCGATCGTCGGACCGACGCGGCGGGCCTACTTCGGCGGTGACACCGGATACACCAAGGCTTTTGCCGAGGCGGGTGCGGCGCTCGGTCCGTTCGATCTGACGCTGCTGCCGATCGGCGCATACGACGAGCGTTGGCCGGACGTGCACATGAACCCGGAGGAGGCGGTCCGGGCGCACGCCGACCTGTGTGTCGGCGATCCCGGGCACGGCCTGCTCGTGCCCATCCACTGGGCGACATTCAACCTAGCGTTCCATGGGTGGTCCGAGCCGGTGCAGCGGATGGTGGCGGCCGCTCGGGCCGCAGGAACCACCGTCGCCGTGCCGATGCCGGGGCAGCGTGTGGATCCGCAGGGTGTCTCCCCAGGGGATTCCTGGTGGGAGAATGTTGGTTGAATAACTCCGGATAGTGGCGACAGGAAGGGAATGACGGCGATGAGTTTCGCGGACACTCTGAAGGGCCTGGTCGGCAAGGGAAAGGAAGCGGCGGCCAAGAACGCCGACAAGATCAACGACGCGGTCGACAAGGCCGGTGACTTCATCGACCAGAAGACGCACGGCAAGTACTCGGACAAGATCGAGAAGGGCAAAGAGGCCGCCAAGAAGGTGGTCCCGCCCGACCAGTCCGGCCAGCAGGGGCCGCAGGCCTGAGGTCGTGGCGGGGGCCGAATGCCGGTCTCCGCCTCTACACTGCGGATATGGTGTCCCGCCGGAATTTCGGTGGTATCGAGGTTGAGCTGAGCAACCTCGACAAGGTGCTGTATCCGGCAACCGGCACGACCAAAGGCGAAGTCATCGCCTATTATTCGGCGATCGCACCCGCCATGCTCCCGCATATCGTGGGGCGTCCGGTGACCAGGAAGCGCTGGCCCAACGGAGTCGACGAGCCCCCTTTCTTCGAGAAGAATCTCGCGGCGCATGCGCCGTCCTGGCTCGAGCGACACACGATGCGGCATTCCGGCCGCTCGGTCGTCTACCCGGTGATCGATTCCGAGGCGGGGCTGGCTTGGCTCGGTCAGCAGGCGTCACTGGAAGTCCATGTGCCGCAATGGCGTTTCGACGGAGACCGAATGGGTCCGGCGACCAGGCTGGTGTTCGATCTCGACCCAGGCCAGGGGACCGGGCTTACCGAATGTGCCAGGGTGGCGCTGGCGGTACGCGACATGGTCGAGGGGATCGGCCTGCGCACGTTCCCGGTCACCAGTGGCAGCAAGGGAATTCACCTCTACGTGCCGCTGGATCGGGAGCTGAGCCCTGGCGGCGCGTCCACGGTGGCCAAGCAGGTGGCCACGAATCTCGAGAAGCTGCACCCGGATCTGGTCACCGCGACGATGGCGAAGTCGGCGCGCGGCGGGAAGATCTTCCTGGACTGGAGCCAGAACAACCCGGCAAAGACCACCATCGCTCCCTACTCGCTGCGCGGGCGCCAGGAGCCCACTGTCGCGGCACCACGCACCTGGAAGGAGATCGAGAACCGGAAGAAGCTGCGGCACTTGCGGTTCGATGAAGTGCTCGCTCGGCACCGGTCGGACGGTGATCTGCTGGCTGAGCTCGACCCGCCGCTCGACTCGGCCTCGGCGGAATCGGGCGCTGATGCGCTGGCGAAGTACCGGTCGATGCGCGATCCGACGCGCACCCCCGAGCCGATTCCCGCCGAGCGGCCGGAGCCGGCGGAGAACAACCGGTACGTCGTGCAGGAGCATCATGCGCGGCGGCTGCATTGGGACGTGCGGCTGGAGCGCGGCGGGGTGCTGGTCTCCTGGGCGGTACCGAAAGGCCCGCCGACCTCGTCGCACCAGAACCGGCTCGCCGTGCACACCGAGGACCATCCGCTGGAGTATCTGGATTTCCACGGCGCCATCCCGAAGGGGGAGTACGGAGGGGGCGAGATGACGATCTGGGATTCCGGCACCTACGACACCGAGAAGTGGCGCGACGACGAGGTGATCGTCCAGTTCCATGGCAGACGGCTCAACGGGCGGTACGCGCTGATCCAGACCAATGGCAACCAGTGGCTGATGCACCTCATGCGTGAGCAGGACGGTGCGGGGCCGGACGACGCGAGGCACGGTTCAGGTGCTGAACCCGAGGCGTCTGCCGGTCGAATCATCCGCCCGTCGAGCGGGGCGTCGCCGTTCCCGCGCGGCTTCGCGCCGATGCTGGCTACTCCCGGCGCCGTCGCCGACCTCGACGCCGACGAGTGGTGTTTCGAGACGAAGTGGGACGGGTTCCGGCTGATCGCCGAGATCGACTCCGGCGCGTTCACCGTGCGCAGCCGGGCCGGGAACGTGGTAACCGATCGCTACCCGGGGATACGGAAGCTTGCGCGGGAACTGGCCGGGCACAGCGTGGTCTTGGACGGCGAGGCGGTGGTATTCGACGATCACGGCGTCGCCACCCTCGGGTTGTTGCAGGCCGATGCGGCGCGGGCCGTGTTCGTCGCCTTCGACGTCCTCTACCTGGACGGAACCTCCCTGGTCCGCAAACGGTACGCGGACCGCCGCCGGGTACTGGAGGCGCTGGCGGCGAACGCCCCGTCGCTGCTGGTGCCGCCGCGGCTGGACGGTTCGGGCGCCGACGCGGTGCGCTACAGCCAGGAACACGGGCTGGAGGGCGTGGTCGCGAAACGCAAGGACTCGGTGTATCTGCCGGGCAAGCGCGGGCATTCGTGGGTGAAGCAGCGTAACTGGCGCACTCAGGACGTGCTGATCGGTGGTTGGCGGCGCAGCGAGGCCAGGAACTTCAAGTCGCTGCTCATGGGCATTCCGCATGAGGGGCGGCTGTACTACGTCGGGCGGGTCGGCACCGGGTTCACCGAGCCGGACATGCGGGATCTGGCCGAACGGCTGAGCAAGCTGGAACGCGAGACCTGCCCGTTCGACAACGATCTCACCGCCGAGGAGCGTAAGGAGGCGGTGTGGGTGACGCCGAAGCTCGGTGGCACGGTGCGGTTCATGAACTGGACCGAAACCGGTCGGCTGTGGCATCCGGCATGGCTGGCGGCTCGGACTGAGCGCGGTCGCTCCGCGTCTCGGCGCCCGTCCAGAAGCGGTGGTGCTGGGTAGGGTGAGTTCGCGGCGGTACCAGCGCGAGAACGAGGAGTGCACGGTGGATTTCAAGAACCTCGCCAACAAGGCGATCGACCTTGCCCAGAAGAACGCGGACAAGGTGGACGCGGTCATCGACAAGGCGGGCGACCTCGTCGACAAGAAGACCGACGGCAAATTCGTCAGCCAGGTCGACTCCGCCCAGGAAGCGGCCAAGAAGGCCCTGCGCAAGGAGTGACGCCGAACGGGACATGGCGCGGGCCCGATTCCGGCCGTACCGCCATGTCCCCGCTGCTTCGTCAGTTGGTGCCCGCGAGCAGTGGTGTGATGGTGGCGATGTCCGTGACCAGCGTGTGGCCTTGGAATTCGAAGTCGTCGTAGGCGCGCGCCATCGCCTCTTTGTCTCGGCCACCGCAGGCATCGCTGATCACTACCGGAACAAAACCGAGGTCGGTGGAGTGCGTGACGGTGGGGGCGATTCCGATCTCCAGTGCGACGCCCGCGATCGCGTACGCGCCGACGCGCAGGTCGCGCAGCATCGAAGCCAGCGGGGTGCCCTCGAACGCGGACATCGACGTCTTGTCGAACACCACCTCGCCCTCGCGCGGCCGCAGTTCGGGAACCAGCTCGAAGGCCGGGGTGTCGCGTTGCAGGATGAAGCGCACCTTGTCCACCGAATCCACCTGCTGCCAGCTCATGGCCATGCGCAGCGCGAACGTTCCGCTGAGGCGCTCGGGCAGGAAGAAGTGGCGCAGGAAGACCACGGGGTAACCGCCCGCCCGCGCCGCGTCCACCACCCGCACCACCCGCTCGATGATCTCCGGGCCGTCCGGCAGCTGGCTGAGCACGCCGACCTGCATGTCGTAGACGATCACTGCCAGTCGGTCCGGCGCGCACACATCGGCGAGTCCTTCTGGGATGTCCAATCCGTTGCCATGCCGCATGTTCGGCCACTCCTCTTCGTTGCGTTCTGGTCGCCGACGGCGCGGAACTTGCGGCGATCGGGTTGCGCTAGGTGTATCTCACCTTAATTTGTTCGGTGGGGTCGGTGTGGGCCGTTGTTGTCGGTGGCTGGTGTGATGCTGTTGATGTGGTGCGGCACAAATCATTCCGGTTCTGCTTGGACCCGACGGTCGAGCAGCGGATGGTGCTGTCGCGACATGCCGGGGCGGCGCGGTTCGCGTTCAATGAGTGCTTGTTCGCGGTGAAGTCGGCGTTGACTGCCCGTCAGGCCGATCCGACAGTGTCGGTGCCGTGGTCGGGGTTCGATCTGATCAACCATTTCAACCGGTGGAAGAAGTCCCAGGATGCCGGGCGGGTCTTCGCCGTCGATACCGACGGCACCGCCACGGTGGTGGTGACCGGTTTGGTGTGGCGTGATCAGGTGTGTCAGCAGGTGTTCGAGGAAGCGGCCATCGATTGTGGGCGGGCGCTGGCGGGCTGGGCGGACTCGCGTCGCGGTACCCGCAAGGGCTGTCGGGTCGGGTTTCCTCGGTTCAAGAAGAAGACCGCAGCATCTCGATCGTTCCGGTTGCGTAACAAGCATTCTCGGGGCCGTCGTCCAGCGATCCGGGTGGGTGACAACAACTGTCCACGATCGGTGACCCTGCCGGGAATCGGGACGGTGCGGGTGCAGGACGACACACGCCGCATTCGGCGGATGCTGGCGACCGGTCGGGCGCAGATCCTGTTCGCCACACTCTCCCAGCGGGCCGGACGGTGGCGTGTCACGTTGAATGTGGAAGCTGCCGACCTGCACCCCGGCCTGTGTCACCCATCCCGCGGGGATGGGGACCATGGTGGCTGGGTGGGGGTCGATCGCGGGTTGTCGGCGTTCCTGGTCGCCGCGACCGGCGACGGGCACGAGCTCGCCCGAATCACTGATCCGCCGAAAGCGTTGGCGGCCGGGATGCGCAAGCAACGCCGCCTCGCGAAGGCGGTGTCACGGAAACACAAGGGCTCCAGCAACAGACGACAGGCAACCGCCCGGTTGGGTCGCCACCACGCACGCGTCCGCAACATTCGCCACCATTTCCTGCATCAGGCCTCCAACAAGCTGGTCAAAACCCACGACCGGCTCGTCCTGGAAGACCTGAATACCGCCGGGATGCTGCGCAACTGACACCTGGCGCGGGCGATCAGCGACGCCGGGTGGGCTGAATTCGCCCGCCAGGTCTTCTACAAGCAGGCTTGGCGCGGCGGCACAGTCACCCTCGCTGATCGCTGGTATCCGTCCAGCCAGCTCTGTTCCCGCTGCGGCGCCCGAAACCGTGAGCTGACACTGGCCGACCGGGTTTTTCAGTGCGGCAATGGACACCATCTCGACCGCGATCACAATGCCGCGGTCAACCTCGCCACCTGGGGCGAACAACACCATGTATCCCAGGTCCGGGAGCCCGAAGCGCGAGCCCCGGTCATCAACGCCCGCCGACGGGAAGGCACTGGCCCACACACGCGTGTGGGTGAAACCGGCCCGAACGACGCGGGAACCAACACCCACGCCGTATCGGCGTGAGTCGAGGACGTCCGAGAAGGACGGTGTCTACCGACCCTCACCGGTTGGGAGACACGCTGTATTTCGCACCACTGTAGCCGAGAGGACAGCCCGGCGGTCGTTCTAGCGGCCGGTGGTCTCCATCCACTTGGTGGTTCCCGGCGGGGCGTTGAGGGTATTGATCAGGTCGATACCGGCGACGATCAAGGTGGGGCCACCGGCAACCAGGGTGCCGATGGCGGCCCCGATCGCGGCACCGGTAAGCACTGTGCCGATACCTAACGGACCACCGAGGATCCCGATCAGTCCGGCAGCCGCTCCAATGGCAGTGCCGATGAACCCACCGATGGCGGTGGCAATGCCGAACTGAGTCAAGAAGGCTTGCTGAGCTAGCTGGTTCTCGTACGGGGAAGCGACTGGTGTGGCGGCTGGGCGAGCGTGCGCGGCATCCCTGACTGCGGTTAGCTCCAGCACCCGGCCTGCGTCCTGCACTGCATAAGGCAGTGGGAACTCGAGCCCGTCCTGCCGGAAGGCCAGCGGCATTGTGACCACTGCGTTTCCGGCTTCATCCTTGACGTCGACCGAACCGCCGGACACTGAGAACGTGCCCCCGGTGAGGGTCGTGACGATCTTCTCGCCGATCAACTGGGTCTCGTACTCGATGTTCGGGACAGGGGTCGCGGCTGGTTCCGCGTGGGTGGTGCCCGCGCCCACCGTCAGCGTGGCGACGAGTGGTACCACAGCCGCTGCGATTCTATGGACAATCATTTCCGGTTCCAATCTCATCAGGTTCTAAGCACTAGAGAACGCCGCGCGCGCCGAAATTCTTTCCCCCGCAAGCGTGTACAGCTGTGATGTGATCAAGAAGACAGCTCCCGATGTGTAACTGTACTGTGGCTGAAAGGTTTAGGCAGCGAATTGAACGGGTAATCTTCCTGTTTTTGATCGCATCAGTCTTGTTATAGCCGTTGCCGATTGGCCGTCGATACTGTCCGCGCCACATATCGGCATCGGCTGCCTTGCGAACCACACGTCGGCCGCTTCCGACAATCGGTGGCACCGCGCCACCCGCAACCGAGGCCACCTGGCTGTGGGGGCGTCGAGCGGGCGCTGTCTATGCTGCTCGTCGCCGGGTTCAGAGCAGCAGGTGCAGGCCGATGGCGCCGAGACAGACGGCGAGGACCACCGCGAGGGCGATGGTGTCGCGGTGGCCGGGGGTGCTGGGGTAGGCGGTGAGCTGCCCCGTGCCGCCGCGTGCGGTGATCGCCTCGCCCAGTTCGCCTGCGCGGCGGGTGCACACCGCCATGGCGGCGGTGAGAATGTCGATCAGGGGGTTTTCGGCGGCGCGGTAAAGCAGGCGGTCCTTGGGGCGGAGTCGGCGGGCGGCACGCAGCACCCGGATTTCCTCCAGCAGCAGCGGAAGGCCGCGAAGGGTCAGTGCGACGACGACAGCCCATTCGTCAACGGGCACCCGGAGCTTGCGCAGCGGCGCACCGAGTTTGGCCAGGGCGGGCGCGATGTCGCTCATCGGTGTGGTCCACGCGATAAGGAACGAGGCGGCCACCAGGATCAGTCCGAACACCACCACCTGCGTGTACCGCAGCACCGCAGCGCCGCCGACCGGCACGTTGATCAGGGCTCCGGCGGCGAGCAGCGCCCAGAACCACCACGGCAGACGCGGCAGCGTGCCGAGCGGCAGCCGGGCGACCACGCCCACGAACACCAGGAAGGCGACCATCACGCCGAGCACCGGCCAGGACGGCAGGAACATCAGCAGCAGGCTGATCAGGAACGCCCCGATCATCTTCGTGCCCGCCCACAGCCGGTGCACTGGGCTGGCGACGGGAACCTGACGGAACAGCATGGAACTCATGACTCCACCTCGCTGGCGCTCGGCTCCGCCATGACCAACTGGGTGGCTGTGCTGATTGTTCGCTCGCTCATCGGCGGACTTCCAGTTCGCGGGGCGATTCGGCGGACATCATCGACCTCCGTGCTCGAGCCGCCACGCCGCGTCGCCGGGTGGGCGCAGCGGCGCGGGCGGGTAATCGCGGTGCGGCACGCGGCTGTGCGCCAGCAGCGCGGTATCGCGTGCGGACTCGGCCGCCAGAATCCGTCCGGACCGCAGATGTACCGTCCGGTCACACACTGCGGCCATGTCGGCTACGTCGTGGGAGATGACGATCAGCGTCAGGCCGGAATCTCGCAGCCGCGCCAGCAGTTCCACGATGTCGGCGCGACCTTCGGGGTCGAGGCCGGCGAGCGGCTCATCGAGCACGACGACCTGCGGATGGCTCGCCACAATGGCCGCGAGCACGACCCGCTTGGCCTGTCCGCCGCTGAGTTCCTCGATGGAGCGTGCGGCCAGGGACCGATCCAGCCCCACCGCGTCCAGCGCGCGCCCGACCGCGCCCGACCCGGTGGCCCGACCGCCCCAGTCCGCGATCTCCGCGCCGACCGTCTGCTTCTGCAATTGCAGGCGGGAATGCTGGAAGGCCAGCTCGACGCGTCCGATCTGCTTGGTGATCGACTTTCCGCCGAGTTCGCACCGGCCGGAACTCGGTTCGATCAGCCCGGCAGTGATCCAAGCCAGGGTGGATTTTCCCGATCCGTTTCCGCCGACGACGAGCAGCGCCTCGCCGCGCCGGACCGAGAGATCCACGCCGTGCAGAGCTGGTGCCTCCCAGGGGGTTCCTCGGTTGTAGGTGTGCTGGACGCCGCGTAGCTCGAGGATCGTCTCGCCCATCGGCCTGCGCCTGGCGTCGCGCACCGGGCGCGGCCAGGCGGGCAGGTGCTCGACCGACCGTCCTGCGGCCAAGTGCACGACTCGATCGGCCGCGGCGGCGTCGGCCTCGTGATGGGTGACCAGCACCACTGCCATCGGGTGCCGTTTCGGCAGTGCCGCGAGCAGTTCCACGAGTTCGCTGCGTCCGTCCGGATCGATCATCGAGGTCGCCTCGTCGGCGATCAGCAGGCCGGGGCGACGGGCCAACGCCGCGGCGACAGCGAGACGCTGCTGTTGCCCGCCGGAGAGCGCGGCGGTCTCCTTCGCGCCCATGCCGCCGAGACCGACTTCACCGAGCAGTCCGTCGACATCCACGTCGGCGGCGAGCTCGGTGGGCAAACCCCACACCACGTCGTCGGCGACGAGCACGCCAAGGGTCTGACTCTCCGGCCGCTGCGACACCAGCGCCGTTCCGCCGAGACGTCCCAGGCCGGCCGACCCGGGACGCTCGACCGTTCCCGAGGTGGGTGGCAGCCCGGCGAGCAGCCGCGTCAGCGTCGACTTGCCCGATCCGTTGTGCCCCACCACCGCGACGAATTCGCCGACATCGACGGTGAGGTCGATGTCGCACAGCGCGTCGCGCGTCGCGCCCGGATAGCGGAATCCGGCGCCGCGCACCTCGACCGGCAGCGGCGCGATGGGCCGGTCGTCATGTGGCGCGTCCAGCCGATCCCGGCCAGGCAGCCAGACGAGCCGGTCGAGCACCGAGCCGAGTACGTACCAGGAGAACAGTCCGGTGGCGACCATGCCGATCGCGACACTGCCGCCGATCCAGGCCCACCACCAGCGCAGGACCGAGTCGGTGAGGTCGGCGGCGGCCCGCCCGATGGGCTCCAGCTGCGTCTGACGCGCCGCGAGATCTTGTACGCCGCGCGAGGCGTTGCGGATGTTGTCGAAGAGCAGGTGGCGGGACGCGGAGAGCAGCAGCAGTGACCCGACGGAGAACAATGCCCAGACCAGTCCGGTCAGCATCGAGAGGCCGAACACCGCGACGATACCGCCGCGGCGTCGCTTCACCGTGCCGATGATCCCGCCCAGCGTCGCCGACGAGATCAATCCGATCGCGGGCACCACACCCGCTGCGACAAAGGTGACCAGCGTGGCCGCGATGGTGGCGGTGACCAGGGCACGCAGCCGATAGCGGTGTGCGATCAGTGCCATCGGCACCGCGGCGACCAGTTGCAGCGCGGCCGCGAACGGGATCACCGAGCCGACGGTGACCAGCCCGACGGTCGCGCCGCCCAGCACGGCGCCGGTGGCCAGCTCGATCGGACGCAGCGGGCCCTGCTCTCCCGGATCGCCCTCAAAGGGCAGTGCACTCACGGAACAAGTCTGCCAGCCCGGCGAGCGGCGCAGGGTTTTCGGCAATACGAGTGGGGCTCTGGCGTGGAGTGCTACGTCTCAGAGACGGGGGTGAGGGTGTAGGCGGTGGGGTCCAGTTTGCGGGTGGAGCGGCGGTAGCTGGTTTGCGAGCCCGGCCAGTTGTTGGTGATCCGGCCTGCGGAGTTGCGGTACCAGCTGGAGCAGAAGTTCCAGGGGGTGCGGGCGAGGCGTTGTTGGAGGGCGGTGTTGAAGGTCGCCTCCCGGTCCGCGCGCACGTCGAGACAGTGGCCGGGGCGGTCGGCGAGCAGTTGGACCGCCTGGCGGATGTAGCGGGTCTGCGATTCGATCATGTAGATGATCGAGCCGACGCCGAGATTGGTGTTCGGCCCATAGACCAGGAACAGGTTGGGGAAGTCCGGCACCGAGATGCCGTAGTAGGCGTGTGCGCCGTCGGCCCAGGCGTCCGACAGCTTGCGGCCCGCGCGGCCGTAGATGTTCATCGGCCAGAGAAATTCGGTGCCCTTGAATCCGGTGCCGTAGATGATCACGTCCACCTCGTGCACTACACCGTCGGCGGTGTGTACGCCCTCCGGTGTGATCTCGGTGATCTCGGTGGTTTCCACCTGTACGTTCGGCTGGGTCAGGGCGGGATAATAGTCGTTGGAGAACAGTGCGCGCTTGCACCCGACCGGATAGTCGGGGGTGAGCTCGGCCCGCAGCCGCGGATCCTCGACCTGCCTGGCCAGGTGCTGGGACGCGATGCGCGCCACCAGCCGCGTGATCGCGGGGAACTCGACCAGCCCGAGCGAGAAGAACTCGCAGATCGACCACCACCCGAACCGCTCGACCAGCAGCACGCCGGGCACCCGCGCGAACAGGCTGTGCTGGATCGGCGAGTAGTCGGTGTCGAATTTCGGGACCACCCAGGCGGGCGTGCGCTGGAACAGTGTGAGGTGGGCGACCTGCGGCTGGATCTCCGGGATGAACTGGATGGCGCTGGCCCCGGTACCGACGCAGGCGACGCGTTTGCCGGTGAGTTCGACGTCGTGGTTCCACTCCGCCGAGTGGAACGACGGGCCGGTGAAGGTATCGATGCCGGGTATGCTCGGCATCGCCGGGCGGGACAGCTGGCCCACCGCCGAGATCAGCACGTCTACGACCCGGGTATCCCCGTCCGCGGTGCGGACCGTCCAGCGGCCGGTGGCGTCGTCGAATTCCGCGTCGATCACGGCGGTGCCGAACCGGATCGTGTCGAGCACACCGTGCCGCTCGGCGACGCCGCGCAGGTAGTCATGGATGGCGACGCGCCCCGAGTACCGCTGCGGCCAGTCCGGTTTGGGTTCGAACGAGTACGAATACAGTGGGGACGGCACGTCGCACGCGGCCCCGGGATAGGTGTTCTCCCGCCACACACCGCCGAGGTCGGCGGCGCGCTCCAGGATTGTGATGTTGTCGAGACCGTTGCGACGCAATTCGATCGCCATGCCGATGCCGCCGAAGCCCGCGCCGACGATGAGGATCGATGGCCCATTGTCTGCTGTCATATGGCGCTCCTCACGGGACCATGGATGACTTCACTGTAGGAGCCTCTACCCGTCGTATCGAGATATTCGGCCATAATGTCCGCGTGCAGCGGGTACAGGGTCCGGAAATCCGCGATTGGAATTTTCCGCGCGGCGTGGCAAGCGTGGCGCTGATGGCCGGCTACGCGGCCGAGCGCGACGTCCCCACCGCGCGCATGCTGCACGGCACCGGTCTCACCGAGCAGCAGCTGCGCGACCCGGACGCGCAGATCGACGCGCACGCTGAGCTCACGGTGATCCGCAATCTCGTCCGCGCACTGCCCGACTTGCCTGCGCTCGGTATCGAGGTCGGCCGCCGCTATCGGATCACCACGTTCGGCATCTTCGGCTTCGCCTGCGTCAGCAGCCCGACGCTGGGTGAGGCGATCAGTTTCGCGCTGCGCTACCTGGACCTGAGCTTCACCTTCTGCTTGCCGGTGGCGGAGTGGGGCGAGGGCGAGTTCGTCGCGTGGGTGCGCGACGAGTCGGTGCCCGCCGACGTGCGGCAGTTCCTCGTCGAACGCGATGTGACCGCGATGCACCAGGTGATGAGCGATCTGCTCGGTACCCATCTGCCGCTGACCAGGGCCGAATTCCGTTTCTCCGCACCAAGTTACGCCGACCGGATCAGGGCGGTCACGGTGGTGCGGCCGCAGTTCGACATGCCGCACAACCTGTTCGCCATCGATCCGGTGATGCTGGAGCAGCCGCTGCCCCAGGCGAACGAGCACACCTGGACGATGTGCCTGACCCAGTGCCGGGACCTGGTGCACCGCCGCAGGGCCCGCACCGGCATCGCCGCAGAGGTGCGTGCGCGTCTCGTGCCGCGCGGCGGCGCTGACGGCTTCGCCGCACCGCCCGGAATCGACACCGTGGCAAGCGATCTCAACATGAGTACGCGCACTCTGCGTCGCCACCTCGACGCGGCCGGGACCAGCTACCGCGCGCTGCTGGACGAAGTCCGCCGTGCCTTGGCCGAGGAAATGCTCACCGCCACCCCGCTTTCGGTGAGCGATGTCGCGATTCGCCTCGGTTACGCCGAAGCGTCCACGTTCATCTACGCGTTCAAGCGGTGGACCGGCGGCACCCCTGCGGCCTACCGGCGCGAACGCGCCGCGCGACGTTAGGTCGCTTCGCCACGTCCGCTTCGACTGCCGGTGTAGGCGAGCTCGCGAATCTTGCCGACCGCCTCGGGGAACATTTTCACCTCGGGCGGATGGTTGAGCATGGGATCGAAATAGTCCGTCCGGTGCTCGGCGGGTTCCTCGTGGCGCAGCGTGAGTTCGGCGAGCCGCAGGCGCGGCGCACCGATGCCGCTCGAGGTGAGGGTGAAGGTCACCATGTGTTCACGCAGGTGCTCGTTCATCGCGTCGAGTGACGCCGAGCTGGGCTGATCGGCGTCCGGCTCGGCGAAGAACCAGGTCGGCGTTGACTTTCCGACCCGATAGGGCAGCAGGCTGCCGTAGCGGGCGCTGGCCCAGCCTCGGGCGGGCGTGAACACGAATCGGCTCAACGGTCCACCACCGGTCGTGGCCAAGGCGAAGTCCCATGGCTCGTTATCGCGGTCGAGCACCCGGAACGCGAAGCCGAGCACATCGGGCATGCCCGACGGCGTGCCCGCCCACTTGGACAATCGCGCGATAACGGCACGTTCGCCACCGCCGAAGAGGGGCTCGAACTCGCTCTCCGCGTGCAGCCGGCCGGACAGATGCACGCCGTCGGCGTAGCACAATCGCGCGTGCCGGAGCCGCGCTCCGGTCGCGAACGCGCCTTTCACCACTGCGGCTGATTGGTCGACCATGGCGGGCCCTCCGGGGTAGGCGTTCCTGTCGTCTCCCGATTGCCCCGGCTCCCGGCGGGTAAACAGAACTCAGCCGGGCTGCACCCCGATCCGGCCGCCCATCGGGATCGTGCGGAAATGGCTTGTCAGGCGGTTGTTCTCATCGATGACGTGCAGAGCGACCGCTGGGTCCGGCGCGTAGTCCATGACATGGTCGGGGAGTTCGAGCTCCCATTCGCCGCCCAGCACGGACGCGGTGCTCGGCCCCACCAGCAGCGGACGCCCCGCGAACGTGGTCGTCGCCGACGAGTGCGCGTGGCCGGTGAGCACGCCGACGATGCGATCGTCGCCCGCGACCAGATCGGCGAGCCGCCTTGGGTCAGCAAGCGAGATCTCGTCGACGACCGGGCTGAACAGGTGTGCGGGCGGGTGGTGCAGCGCGAGCAGGACCGGCTCGGCTGCCGGCGCCGCGGCAAGGACGCCGTGCAGCCAGTCGTAGGTGTCGTCGGTGAGCTGCCCGCCGGCCTCGCCGGGAATGCTCGAATCCAGCAGGACGACGGTGAGGTCGCCGATGTGATGGGTGTGGTTGATCGGCGCGTCGGATGCGGGCTCGCCGAGCAGGGCGGTGCGGAAGCTCGCGCGGTCGTCGTGGTTGCCCGGGATGGGGTACACCGGGATGTCGACGTCGAAGGCGAGCCTGGCCTCGGCGTACTGCTCCGGCTTTCCGCACTCGGTGATGTCGCCGGTCACCAGGATGGCATCGGGCTTGCGACGGAGGTCGGCGAGAAAAGCCATGACCCGCTCCACACGTTCGGCGTTGCGGATGCCGAGATCGAAATGGGTGTCGCTGACCTGAGCCACCAGGATCATCGGCATTCGCTTTCACTAGGGGATCGCTGCAGTGCGCCAGAGTGCGCTCACGTCGCGTCCGCGGCACGTCATCAGGCTAGATGACCTGCGTATTACGCGTCGTTATGAGGCTCACCACCGGTCGAAACCTACTCGGCGGAATATGGGTGCGGTCATAGTGGCCGGTATCGGCGGGCCGGGCTGCCGCACAAGTCGGCGACGATCGGGATGCCGAGTTCGCGGCGTAGGGCGGCGTGCCACAGCCCGCCTCGGGGTCGGTCTTACTTCGGCTGCTCGGTGACCGCCGCGGAGAGGGTGCGTAGTGCGCGCAGGAATACTCGCCGGTCTGCGGCGGGGAGCTGATCGAGCAGCCGATTCTCTTGCGCCTGGATTTCGCGTTGCGCACGGTCGCGCAGCGCGCGGCCCGCCTCGGTGAGCGACACCAGGTTCACCCGCCGATCCGCTGGGTCCGGTGCGCGGTCGATGAGCCCGCGTCGCTGCAGCTCGTCGAGTACGCCGATGATGCGGGTTTTGTCCGCGCCGATCGCCTTGGCCAGGGCCGCCTGGGTGTAGACGGGTTCGGTGTCGAGGCCGAGCAGCACTACATATCCCCACATCGACAGCTCGTGACGGGTCAGCACGGGCGCCTCCGCGGCCATGAGCGCCCGTCCGAGCGGCATGATCATCGCGGCGAGGTCGGGACGGGCTTCTGGCATGGATCGAAGATACTGCTTGGCAAATAGTAAGCATCAGCATACGATAGGCTTATGTTTACTATTGGAAATGGGCAGGAGTTGCGCGACCTTCATGCCCGTGCCGTGCGATTGAGCGTCGACGCGGTCAACCGCGTGACCCCCGACCGGCTCGGCGCCGAAACACCCTGTGCAGAGTGGAATCTTCAAGTCTTGCTGGAGCACATGATCACGCAGAACCACGGCTTCGCCGCCGCCGCGCGGGGCAGCGACGATCCCGGGCTATGGACGGTCCGCCCCGCTACCGATCCGGTCGCGGACTATCGCGCCTCGGCCGACGACCTGATCGCCGCGTTCGCCGCCGAGGATGTGTTCGAGCGCGCGCTGCTGCTGCCGGAAATCCTGCCCGGCTACGGTTTCCCCGCCGGCCTCGCGATCGGCTTCCACCTGATCGATAGCGTCGTGCACGCCTGGGACGTCGCGCAGTCGATCGGGGAGGCCATCACCTTGGACGAAGCCCTGGGCAAAGAGGCGCTGCGCATCGCGCTCGCCGTCCCGGACGGTCCGGAACGCTCGGCCCCCGGCGCGGCTTTCGCGCCGGGATCGATGGTCCCGGACCAGATGTCGGTGCTGGATCGGATCCTGCTCGTGCTCGGTCGTTCGCCGAGTTGGCCGGACAGCGCGGACTGAGCTGGGTGTCCGTTCGAGCGGCTCAGCGGACGGTGTGCAGCAGCTCGCTCGCTCGCTCGAGCGCCGCTGCCTCATCCGATCCGGCTATCGGTCGCCAGAATCCGGTGTCGGGTGGGGCGGCCAGCACGAGTTCCGGGGGCGTGCGCCACGACGCGGTCAGACCGAGACGCCAGGAGTGCAGATAGGTTCGCTCATGCGTTCCCGATCGGTCGAACAGTGGGTCACCGACGATGGGATGACCAGTCCAGGCCAGGTGGACCCGGATCTGATGGCGGCGGCCGGTGACCGGCCGCAGCGCGAGGACGGTGTGCGCGGCACCGCGCAGCACGGTCGCGAAGTGGGTGACCGACGGATAGTTCTTGGCGTCGAGCAGATCGGCCTCCTCGACGAACCACCGATCCGCCTCGTGATGTATGCGCTCCCGCGGCGCGGCGATCCGCACCCGGTTCTTGCGTCCGACGCTGAGCGGCAGATCGATCACGCCGGTATCGGGCAGCCCGGTGGCCGCGACGACGGCCAGGTACGCCTTGTCGGCGGTCTGCTTGTTGAACTGCCTGGTCAGCTCACCGTGCGCGCCGAGTTCCTTCGCGAACAGGATCAGGCCGGAGGTCACCTTGTCGATCCGGTGCACCGGATACAGCGTTTCGCCCGCGGCGGCCGCGAGTTCGACCATGTCGGTGTCATGGCGTTCGCCGGTGACGGAGATTCCGGCGGGCTTGTGCAACGCGAGAATCGCCGCGTCCTCCTCGACGAGGGAACGCGCGCGCAGCTGTGACCAGGTCTCCACCGGACGAGCCTAATGGGCGCAGTCGGACGGCGTCCGCCCGCAGCCCGCGCCGGGCCAGGCGAAGGCTCGAGGAAAGGTAGCCGTGTATGCGCCGGGTCGAGCGAGGGCTCGAGGTAGCCGTGTATGCGCCGGGTCGAGCGAAGGCTCGAGGTAGCCGTGTATGCGCCGGGTCGAGCGAAGGCGAGGCAGCCGCCTAGGGTCCGTCCGGCGCGGTCTCGGCGCGGGACCTACTTGCTCATGCCATTGCGGCGCAGCACGTGTGGGCGCAGCCGGTTGAAGCCACGCACCCGGACGCTGCGCAGGTTCCTGATGTCCAACTCCGGCTCGCCGTCCAGTGCGGCGGCAGCGGCATCATCGATCAGCACGGTGCCCGGCCGTGCGACACCGGTCAGTCGGGACGCGATGTTCACCACCGAGCCGTACAGGTCCCCGAAGCGCTGCAACACCGGGCCGTAGGCGACGGCGACGCGCAGCTCCGGAGTGCCGCCGACCATCATCGTCGACTCCTGGATCGCCAGCGCGATCCGGGCGGCGTCGGCCGCGCTCTCCGCGGCGAACATCACTTCGTCGCCGACGTTCTTGATCACCCAGCCGCCGTTCTCGGTGATCGCCGCGGTCGTGGTGGACTCGAACGCCTCCAGCAGCATGGACAGTTCGTCGGGATGCAGGTGCCTGGTCAGCCGGGTGTAGCCGACCATGTCGGCGAAGCCGACGGCCAGCTCCCGGATCGACTCGCCCGCCGTCGTTCCCGGGTCCAGCGAGCGGGACAGCGCCGCGGCGAGATGCCGCCGCCACGCATAGCTGTTCAGCTGCTCCAGCGTGGCGATGGCGCCCTCGGTCGCGGCGCGCACCGCCTCGACCGGGTCGGCTCCCTGGCCCGCCTCCTCGATGCGCTCGGTGATCTCCGCGAGCACCAGATCGACCTGCCATTCCGCCAGCCGCGCCATACCCTGCCCGAGCGTGCGCACGGTCGCCGCCTGCCGACGGTTGTCGGCCGAGGAAAGGACGTTCAACTGCTGGAAGCTGCGGACTGCCGCGACGTCGGCGTCGGTGTAGTCGACCGCGTCGTCGTCCACGCTGGAGGGGAAACCCAGCGCCATCCACAGCCGCCGGGTGAGCGCCTTCGTCGTCCCGGTCCGCTCGGCGACCTCGGGGCGGTTGTACCGGCGCGTTCCGTCGAGCAGATACGACTCGACGACCGATTGCACCAGCTCGGACATCTCGGTGGGCACCATGATCGGTACCCTACGTTTTCACGCCTGCGGCGGCTCGGGGGTGTCGCTCTGGAACGGCGCGAGCGACTCGAAGGACCAGGTGAGCGTCCCTGCGGCAAGATCGGCGAGTACGCCTTCGAGCCAACGTAATTCGGCCTCGGTCACGGCGCGCAGGTATTCGTCCTCCAGCATCACGACGCGCGGCAGGCCCATGTTCGCTGCCTGGTCGGCTTCGGTTGCCATCTCGGCCAGCTGGTCGCGCAGCGCCTTGGCGCGCCGCTCCAGTTCGGTGTGGGCGGCGTCCGTCCCGAGCAGCATGAGGAAGGACAGCGCGGCCGGAAACTCGGGGTACTCGTTGCGTGGTTCGCCGAGCATCTCGGCCAGCCAGGTGCCGAAGGCCGCGCGTCCCGCATCGGTGATCTCGTAGACGGTCCGCTCGGGGTAGAGCTGGTCGCGCCCGGTCTCGCGAACGGTGACCAGTCCGGCGTCCTGTAGTCGAGCGATCGTCTTGTAGAGGGCGGCGCGCTGCGTGACGTTGACGACTTTGTCCTTGCCCCATTCCTTGATCCGCCGCTGGATGGCGTACGGGTGCATCGGTTCCAGATGCAGGATCCCGAGCAGTGCCATCGCCAGGGGAGACCGCTTGATCTGCGCCGATGCCGTCATGACGCCCATTCTAATGGTTGCGCGAAAACTAGATGGCAACAGACTAGTTGCAATGTAACTAGTCTGTGTGGCACTATGACTCAGCAGTGCGGAACCGCCCGAAAGGACCCGACATGAATCTCACGACCGCTCCGGCCCGAATCCACGTGGACCACGACACCGTCAAGCGGCTCGGCGACTGGACCGACGCCACCCGATTCGAGGTGACCGCCCGCTACGGCGCGCTCGTCCTGGACCTGCGCTCGCCGCGGATCGCGGGCGGCGGCGATATCGAAGTGCACGCCGACCTGGACCACGCCATGGTGAAGCTGCTCGTTCCCGACGACGCCGTCATCGAGCAGACCGCGCTGCGATGGACCGGTCGCGGTCGGGTGAAGGACATGGCACGGCCGCGGGACGCCGCCGGACGGGTCGTCCGGCTGACCGGGTCCGGCCTGAAGAGCGAGTTCCGCGTGCACCGCGGCGGCATCGCGGTCCTGTCCGCGATGTTCTCGCGCGAGTTCTTCGAGGACGCGCGGCGCGCGAACCGCGAAGGTCTGCATCCGACCCTGGCTGATCCGGCCAACGCGCCGCGGTGACCACGGTCCACGGTCCCGGACTCGACGAGCGCCGAGTCCGGGACCGGCGGTGTTTCAGCGGCGCGAACGCCGGCCCACTCTCGCGGATTTGCCATGGGCACCTATGGAACATCCGCGGCGCTGCTGTAGTCGGTGCGGCCAGTACTCGACAAGTTTCTGCAGGTAGCTCCGAGGCACGCCGCAGTACCCGTCTGCATTACCACCGTCGAGCGGCCAGTGGGTCAGCTCCAGTCGCCGCCGAAAATCGGTGAGCACCTCGTCGGAAACCTGGATTGCACTGGGCTGCAGCGGAAACGGCCGCTTCTCGCTGCAGCGCGGGGAAAGGTTCCCATGGGTCGTCGTCGTCTGCTGCCGATACGGTCGGGGTTCTTCGAAAGCAAGCACAGCCCGGCTGCGTTCCGGGTTGCTCGACGCCGACCTCTTCGGGTGGCTGTGCAACCGCCGGAATCGGCTAAATTGGCAGAGTACTGCCATTACAAGGGAGACGGCGCGGGTGACTCGGAGGAGGCTCGGTGGACACGAACGCGGGTCCTGCGACCTTCGACGAGCTGTTGGTCGAAATCCGCGGTCGGATGAATTCGCTGTCCACCTCGCACAAGAAGCTGGCTCAGCGCGTGCTGTCGGATCCCGAAGCGGTGGCGTTTATGACAGTCTCCGAACTCGCGAGCGCGGTCGGAGTCAACGAGGCCACTGTCGTACGTTTTGCCAATGGTCTTGGTTTGAAGGGGTATCCAGGGCTGACGCGATTGTGTCGCGAACGGCTGCAGGAGCAGGCGCAACTGTTGCGCCGCTTCGACAATCTCGAGCACCTCGTAGCCGAGGGGGCCGGGGTGCGCGAACAGACCGTGGCGCTGGACCAGGCGAATATCGCACGGACGTTCGCGCGCATCGAAAACGCGATGTGGGAGTCGGCCGTCGATCGGCTGGCCCATGCGCCCCGGGTGCATGTGATGGGTCTGCGCAAGTGTCACGCCCCGGCGTATCTGCTGAGCTACCTGCTGCGCATGCTGCGTGAGGACGTGGCGGCGATCGATGCCGCCGCAGGCACCCTGACCGACGAACTGCGCAGGGTGCGGGCGGGCGACTGCTTCGTGGCGATGTCGATCCATCGCTACAGCCTCGACACCGTGCGTGCCGCGCGGTGGGCTCGGCAGCGCGGTGCCCACGTTGTCGCATTGACCGATACCGCCGTCTCACCGCTGGCGGTCTCGGCGCACGACACGTTCTACATCGAGGCGTCCAGTGCCAGCGTGCTGCGATCGATGACCGCCTTCACCTCGCTCGCTCAGGCGATGACGGGTGAGGTCGCCCACCTCCTGGGGCATCAGGTGCGTTCGACGCTGCTCGAGGAGGAAAAACTGCTGGGCGAGTTCGGCGTCTATGCCTCCGATACCGCAGGCGAATAACGCGGACGTGGTGGTCTACTCCGCCGTCGCCAGCTGTACCGCGACCGCTCGACGCTGATGAATCAGGCCTGCGGCGACGGCGGTGGCGGTGACCACCATGGTCAATGCGAGCGGAGTCCGGGTGCTGGAGGTCAGTGCCATCCCGACGACGATGGCCAGCAGGATGACTCCGACCGCATAGGAAAGGTATGGGTCGCCCCACATTTTCACGGGAAGGGCGGCGATCTGCGCCGCGGTCTTGTTGCGACGTCCGACGATCTGGGTGGCGCAGATGCACAGGTAGACCACGACCGCGATCGCGCCCGAGGAACTGAGCAAGAAGGTGAAAACCGCTCCGGTGGGCAGGAAGTAGTTCGCCACTACCG
The DNA here is from genome assembly GCF_035920445.1 of Nocardia sp. NBC_01730. Lineage (NCBI taxonomy): Bacteria > Bacillati > Actinomycetota > Actinomycetes > Mycobacteriales > Nocardiaceae > Nocardia > Nocardia sp. NBC_01730. The sequence goes on from NZ_CP109162.1 coordinate 6,727,003, forward strand.
CAAGGAATCCGGCACTCGAGGCGGCGAGAACACCAGCGGCGGGCACCCCGGAGCGGGTGGTCTTGCCCAGCAGGCGGGGGCCTTCGCCGCGCCGCGACAGTGCGAAGAGCATCCGTGAAGACGAGTAGATACCCGAGTTCAGACACGACAACACCGCGGTGAGCACGACCAGATTCATGATGGTCTGTGTGCCGGGAACTCCCAGCAGGTTCAGCACCGCGGCGTAGGGGCTCTGGGTGATTTGCGTTGCGTTCCATGGCAATAGCGTGACCACCACGAGTATGGAGCCGACGTAGAAGATCAGGATGCGTCCAGCGACGCTGCGCATACTTGCGCGAACCGCACTGACCGGATCTTTCGCCTCACCTGCGGCGATCGTCACCAGTTCGGTACCGAAGTAGGCGAAGAAGACGGTCAACGACGCCACGAGCAATGGCGTGAATCCGTTCGGGAACAGGCCGCCCTGCCCGAGCAGGTTCGCCGTTCCTGGCGCGTCGTAGTGCGGGAACAAGCCACAGAACGCCGCGATACCGATTCCGATGAAGGCAACGATCGCAATCACCTTGATCATTGCGAACCAGAACTCGAAACGCGCGAAGGAAGTCACGGCCGCAAGGTTCACGCCGGTCAGGGCGCTCATGAAGATCAGGGAATACAGCCAGGTCGGCACCGAAGGCAGCAGCTGGTTGGCGATCGCCGCACCGGCGATGGCCTCGAAAGCGACTGTGACACACCAGTGGTAGGCGTAGACCCACCCGACCGCCAGCCCGGCCCAGGAACCGAGTTCTCGGGAGGCGTAGCTCGAGAACGATCCCGTCTCGGGGCTGGCCGTGGCCAGTTCGGCGAGCATGCGCATCACCAGGATGATGACGAGGCCGGTGAGCAGGTAGACGAAGACGATGCCCGGCCCTGCCGCGGCGATCGCCTTACCGCTGCCGACGAACAACCCGGCGCCGATGACTCCGCCGATACCGATCATCGTCAGCTGACGAGTGTTGATGTTGTGCTGCAGATTCCCCGAGGTTGGCACGATGCCTTCTTCCGTGGGCCGTGACCCGATAGCTGATAGTGACATGAAACACGCCCGACCCAACGCATGCAATAGATTTTGCATAAAGATTGCGGAGTGCAAATTTGATGGCATAGTGAAGGCATTGAACCGCGGGCCGGGCAGCCCGGCGCCGCGGATCGCGGGGCGTGCGGGTCGGCCGATCTGCCTGTCCCGCAACGCGTCAAGCAGCGATCAGGAAGAAGTGAGGCTCATGTCCACCGTGCTGGTGAGCAGATCCGGTTCCACCGCAACACTCGTTCTCAACCGCCCCGAACGGCTCAACGCAGTCAGTGCGGAGATGTACCGGACACTGGTCGACGAACTGAATGCCGCCGACTTCGATCCGAATATCCGCTGTGTCGTCCTCACCGGCACCGGACGGGCGTTCTGTGTCGGCGCCGACCTGAAAGCACACAAGTCCGGCACCAGGACTCCCGCGGAGCAGGCGCACTACGTCGAGCTGGGTCAGCGCGCCTGCGAGCAGATCCAGACGATGGGCACTCCGGTGGTGGCGGCGGTCAACGGATATGCCCTCGGCGCCGGTGCGGAGCTGGCCGTCAGCGCGGACTTCCTGGTCATGGCCGAGAACGCGCAGATGGGGTTTCCCGAGGTGAGCATCGGCACCTTCGTCGGAGGTGGCGTGACCAACCGGCTTCCGCGTCTGGTCGGTCTGCGCAGGGCCACGGACATGCTGATCCTCGGAGAGCGATTCACCGGTCGGCAGGCACTCGAATGGGGGTTGGCCCATGCCGTGGTACCTGAGGATCTCCTGCTCGGTTCGGCCCAAGCGCTCGCCGAAACTCTCGCGGCGAAGGCGCCACTCGCACTGACCCGGATGAAGGCGGCATTGCGCCGCGACGATCCCCCCGATGTCGCGTTCGCCACCGAGCCGAGGGAGCTTCTCGAATTGATGGCGACCAGGGATTGGGCAGAGGGTGTCGCCGCGTTTGCCGAACGCCGTACCCCAATCTTCGAAGGAAAATAGGCATGACCAGTATCGACGAGCACACGTCCCTTCTCGACGCTCGCGACCGCACCGCGCTCGAGCGGCTGTTCGACCCACATTCCATCGCCATCGTCGGCGCATCCGCCAATAGGGCCAAGCGCGGGTTCCAGGCCATCCGGGCCCTACAGCAATCCGGCTACGCCCATCCCATCTACCCGGTCAACCCGACAGCACCGCAGATCCTCGGCCTCGGCGTGTACTCGTCGATCGATCGGCTCCCCTGCGGCGTCGACGTCGCGCTGATCGCTTTGCCGGCCGCCGCCGTCCCCGACATGCTGCGCCAGTGCGCCGCCGCCGGTATCGCCGGAGCCGTTGTGCTCGCCAACGGTTTCGGAGAGATCGGGGAAGCCGGCGCCGAACTCGCCGCTGCGCTCGCGGCGGCGATCGCCGAGACCGGCATTCGGGTCATCGGTCCCAACACCTCGGGTCTGCTCAACGTCTCCTCGGGTGCGAATCTCGTTGGCCTCGAGAATGTTCCGTGCGGGCCGATCAGTGTGATCACCCAGAGCGGGAACATGCTGCTATCCCTGGTCAACGACGATCGGGCGACCAAAGGCCCCGGTTTCCACGCCTACGTGGGGCTGGGCAATCAGGCCGATGTTCGCTACGACGAATGCCTCACCGAACTCGCTCGCGATCCGCGCACCGGCGTTGTGGCGATCCATTCCGAGGGATTCGTCGACGGACGGGCGTTCTTGGCCGCCGCGGCTCATGCCGTGCCGGACACACCGGTTACCGTGCTGCGTGGCGGACGATCGGAAGTGGGGCGCCGTGCGGCGCGCTCACACACCGGCTCGATCGCCGGTTCGGACGATGTGGCGACAGCCGTGCTGCGGCAGGCGGGGGTGGAGCTCGTCGACCGCTCCGACGAGCTCGCGGTCGTCGCCGGCGCCCTTGCCACCTGCGCCCCGATCGCCCCGGGGCGTAAGGTCGCGATCCTCAGCGACGGCGGTGGCCACGCCACGCTGGCCGCCGATGCCCTGGCGGCCCGTGGCATCGAATTGGCCCGGCTCGGCGAGCAGACCCGGCTGCGGCTGCGGCAACTGCTCGGCGACGCCGCAGCGGTGGCCGATCCGGTCGACGTGGCCGGCGCCACCGACACCGACCCGATGGTGTTCGCCGAGGCCGCCGACGTCCTCATGCGCGATCCCGAGGTCGGTCTCGTGCTGATCATCGGCCTCTATGGCGGCTACCACCTGCGATTCGATCCCGAACTGCGCGAGATCGAGGACGCCGCAGGCGGCGTGTTGCTCGCGCTCATCGCCGAACACGGTGTCCCTCTGCTGGTCCAGAGCTGCTACGCCGGTTTCGAGATTGCCAACCACGACCGCCTTCGGGCCGGTGGTATACCGGTGCTCAGCTCCATCGATCACGCCGTGCGGGTGGTGGCGGCCCTGGAGCGGCGTGGCCGCCTGCTGGCCGATACCGCGCAACGCTCCTCGCTCGTACTTCCGCCCCCCGCCCCGGCCATCGAAGGATCAGGACTTCTCGACGAGCCGACCGGACGGCAGGTGATCGCGGCCGCCGGAATCGACGTCGGCGCCTGGACATTCGCTCGCACCGTCGCGGAAGTGGTCGCGGCCGTCGCCGAGCACCAACGGCCGTGTGCGCTGAAAGTCGTTTCTCCGCAGGTGATCCACAAATCCGACGTCGGAGGGGTCAGGCTCGGGGTGGTGGCCTCCGATGCCGCCCAGCACGCCCAAGCGGTCATCGACTCCGTCCGTGCCCACGTGCCCGACGCCCGCATCGACGGTGTGCTCATCACCCCCATCGCCGATGCCGGGGTCGAGCTGCTTGTCGGCGCCACTCGCGATCCGATCTTCGGACCGGTGGTGGCCTTCGGCAGCGGTGGGGTGCTGGTCGAGGCATTGCGGGATGTCGCATTCCGGGCCGCTCCCTTCACCGAGCTCGAGGCCCGCGAAATGATCGACGAGACGATCGTCTCCCGCATGCTCGACGGCTACCGTCACCTCCCGGCGGTCGACCGGCACGGGCTGGCCCGATTCCTTGTCCGCATCGGCGATTTCGTCGCCGCGCACCCGGAGATAGTCGAACTCGATCTCAATCCGGTGATCGTCTCGAGTTCCGGAATTTTCCTTGCCGATGTCCGAATCGTGTTGTCAGAGAACCTATCAGGAGATGGCGATGCGTGAACCGCTCCTGATCGACCGAACTGGCCACGTCGTCGTCTGGACGCTGAACAACCCGTCGGCGCGCAATCCGATATCCGAAGCCGACACCGTCACCGCACTCGAAGACGCGGTGACGGCGGCCAATCGAGACCACAGCCTGCGGGCGGTGATTCTCACCGGTGCGGGGTCGGCGTTCTCTTCCGGCGGCGACGTCAAACAGATGCGCGATCGGGCCGGAATGTTCAGCGGTACACCGGCGGAGCTGCGTCAGGGGTACCGGCACGGCATCCAGCGCATCCCGAAAGCCTTGTACCACTGCGAGATTCCCACGATCGCCGCCGTCAACGGTCCCGCTATCGGCGCGGGCTGTGACCTGGCGCTGCTGTGCGATCTGCGGATCGCCGCGAGCACCGCGGTATTCGCCGAGAGCTTCGTGAAAGTCGGTCTCATTCCCGGCGACGGCGGCTCCTGGCTGCTGCCGAGGGCGATCGGCATGGCCCGAGCCTGCGAAATGGCCTTCACCGGAGAACCGATCGACGCGCACACCGCTCTCGATTGGGGCCTGGTCTCCCAGGTCGTCGAACCCGATGTCCTCCTCGACGCGGCCCACCGGCTCGCCGCTCGGGTGAGCGCCAACCCGCCGCATGTGCTGCGGATGACCAAGCGCCTACTGCGTGAGGGCCGGCACCAGGGCATGGAAAGCCACCTGGAGCTGGCCGCAGCGATGCAGGCCGCCGCCCATCACACCGAGGATCACCGGGAGGCCGTCGCGGCCATGCTGGAGCGCAGACCGCCTGACTTCACGGATCGATGAGCAGACGGCGACCGCCGACCCGCTGGTCACCGGATTCCCTCACAGGTGGTCGCGTCGCTCCAGGTGCTTCAGTTGTGCGACCGATAGGGCTGCGACGAGCAGGCAGAGGGGTATTAATCCGAATGCTGCGCGTATCCCGAGTTGATCGGCGAGGGCGCCGAGGAGGAAGGGTGCGGCCCCGAAGCCGAATGCGATGCCGTAGGAGTTGCGTGACATGGCGAGTTCGGGCTGCTGATTCGACGTTTTCATGGTGAGGGCTACGCCGAGCGGGAAGTGCAGCGAGATACCCAATCCGCAGCAGATGAGGCCGGCCATGGCGATTTCCGGGTCGGCGGTGGACCAGAACACTGCGAATCCGGCGGCCGCGATCGTCAGTGCGGCGAACATCAAGGGTGCGGTGGGGATCCGCGCCACTACCCATCCTCCCGCGAGTCTGCCGACCAGCATGCCGCCGAGTACCGCGGACACTCCGATGGCAGCCATGTCCGCAGCCATTCCGGTGTGTATTCGGAGTTGCTCGGGTGACCACAGCATCAGGCCCGCCTCGACGGAACCGGTGGCCAGCAGGCAAGTCCACGCCAGCCAGTATCGCCGTGGCAAGCCCTCGCTTTCGGAATGCTGTCGATCGGGAACGACGCGGATTTGGGCGGTCGAGTGTCGGTGGGTCAGCGCGGTTACCGCAGCGAGCACACAGGCGAAGACGATCGAAAGGCCCATCGCGGCGCGCCAGTCCAGTCCGGCGTCCACTGCGACGTTGATCAGCAATGGGGCGATGATCCCCATGCCGGCGCTGGCCGCGTTGGCTTCGCTGATCGCTGCTCCGGAAGTCGTTGCGTGGTGGTCGGAGAGTCCGGTGGAGACTCCGCTCAGCACGAGGATGCCGAAGCCCATAGCGATTGCGGCAGCGACAAGGGTGCCGACCACCGATGGCGTCAGGCAGAACATTGCCACGCCGGAGGCCAGTCCGCCGAGGGCGATCGACAGTACGACAGCCAGTGGCAACCGCCGCGTCAAGTGCGGGAACAGTGCGCCGCCGATCACCGCGCCGACCGCGAGCGCCGGTCCGTACAGGCCGGCGACGGTACGGCTCAAATCCGCCTCCTGCCGGAAGAGGAGTACGGAGGGACCGAATCCGAACTGGAAATATCCGAAGGCGCCTTGTTGTGCATAGTGCAGCCAGGTGACGCGATCGCGTACCAGGCGTGTCGTCGAGTGGCTTCGATCTATCGTCTCGGCATTTTCGAACTGGCCGGTCTGTAATTGCAATACGCTATCAAGTCCGACTGAATCGCCGCTCAATGAATTTCAACCTTCGTTCATTTACCCGCGAGCGTGGTGGGGCCCACTCGTCATCGCTGCTATTTCGGGGTCAGGTGCCATACTGGGCGCATGCACTGACAAAGAGAGATCGCGGCCATGTCTGTTGATGGCCAGAAAAGCGCAGCTCGATCGATATGCTTAGGTAGTTGAAGGTTCGCCAGCGCGGGCAAAGTACGGGTTTCGGTCAAAGCAAACCGGTCAGTCTGTCGCGCATCGAGGTGTAGTCGTGGCTTATTCTTCTCGCATCGGGTTGGCGATGTGACGCCAACTCAAAACCTGTGTACCCGAGGTGATCGATGCGTGTTCTGGTAACGGGTGGCGCTGGGTTTATCGGCTCCCATCTATGTGTGTTACTCCTCGGTCGAGGTGATCAGGTTATATGTGTGGACGACCTGTCGACCGGCAGCAGATCCAATGTCGAGTATTTGCTCGGAAATCCTTCCTTCGAATTCTATGAGGCCGATGTCAGCGCCGGACTCGACGTCGGGGGCGAGGTTTCCGCGGTTGTGCATCTGGCCAGCCCGGCCTCCCCACCCGACTATCACCGGCTGCCACTCGAGACGCTAGCGGTCGGAAGCCGTGGAACGGAGAACGCACTGCGGCTGGCGCACCGACACGGGGCTCGCTTCGTGTTGGCATCGACCAGTGAGGTCTACGGTGACCCACTGGTGCATCCGCAGCGTGAAGAGTATTGGGGCAACGTCAATCCGATCGGCCCACGTAGCGTGTACGACGAAGCCAAACGGTTCGCCGAGGCGATTACCGCGGCCTACCGACGGACGCTGGGCGTGGATACCGGTGTGATTCGGATCTTCAATACTTACGGTCCTCGGATGCGTCCGCATGATGGTCGCGTGGTGACGAGCTTTATCACGCAGGCTCTGAATGGTGACCCGCTGACCATCTACGGCGACGGGAGTCAAACCCGAAGCTTCTGCTACGTCGATGATCTCATCCGCGGCATCGTCGCCATGATCGACTCGTCCGAGCCGGGCCCGGTCAACCTGGGCAACCCGAATGAACGTACCGTGGCCGAACTCGCCGAGCTGGTCTCGGCGATCACCGGCGCCCGCTCGCCCATCGAGTACCACCCGCTGCCGACCGACGACCCGACTCGACGTCGCCCGGATATCACCAAGGCGCTCACGACCCTCGGCTGGTCACCGCGAGTCGATATCGAGGACGGTTTGCGCCGCACGGTGGAGTGGTTCCGGTCCAGGCCGGAGGAGGTGGCCGCGGCCGCCGCCGCCGTTGCCGGCGGGCAATGCGACAACCTGTTGCCGGAATACCAGGAACAGCTGTGAACCCACTCGGTCCTACACAGTCACAGACCCGGGCTCACCGGGACTCCGATGATCGAGACCGCACTGCGGCGATCCGACGACTGTCCGGCGGCAATGTCACCGAGATCTCTTCGCGTGGACCGATATTCGATCGTGGCACGAAACCGCAACGGACTTTCCATCCGAAGACCTTCGTGCCAGCGCTGCAGCTCCCGGAGCGCATCCTCGTCGCAGGCCTGACCATCGGTTGGCTCGCCGGTGTCCTGGCCTTCTGGTGGTGGTGGCTGCGGCCCGAAAACCGGGTGGGATGGATCGGGTTCCTCGTCGCCAGCACGGTACCGCTGTACCTGTCGTGGGAGCCGCTGTCCTATCTCGCCGCGGCGAACCGGCTGTGGCAAGTCGATCGGCGATTGCCGGTGCCCAAGCTTCGGGTTGCGTTTGTCGTCACCCGTGCACCGTCGGAACCATGGGACGTCGCGCGGACAACGCTGTCGTCGATGCTGGCGCAAGAGTTCCCGTACCCCTACGACGTGTGGCTGTGCGACGAGCAGCCGACCGCAGAGGTGGCCGATTGGTGTGCGGCGCACGGCGTCCAGGTTTCCAGTCGATTCGGTGTCGAGGAATACCACTGTGACGCCTGGCCCCGCCGCACTCGGGGCAAGGAGGGCAACCTCGCGTACTTCTACGATCGTGTCGGGTACGAGAATTATGACGTCGCAGTCCACGTCGACTGCGATCACGTGCCGGACTCGACCACGCTGGCCGAGATGGTCCGGCCGTTCGGCGATCCCGCCGTCGGTTATGTCGCGGCACCGAATAATTGCGATCGCAACGCGGCCAGTTCTTGGTCGGCTCGGGGACGGGTGCATCGCGAAGCGTACTTCCACGGTCCTGTTCAGCTGGGTCACAACCGTGGACTGGCGCCCATTCCCATCGGCTCTCTCTGGGCGCTCAGAACACAGTCCCTCGCTGAGATCGGTGGTATCGGTCCAGAGCTCCTGGAAGACTTCTCGACCGGTTTCCTGCTCGAATCAGCGGGTTGGCGCGGCGCCTTCGCCATTGCGGCCGGTACACACGGGAATGGGCCACTGACGTTTTCGGCGATGCTGGTCCAAGAATTTCAATGGACACGAAGCCTGACCATCCTGTTGTTGCGGGTGGTGCCGCTACATTTCGGCCGCCTCAGTTGGCGGTTGCGGTTGCGGTATCTGTACGCGATGCTTTTTCACTCCGCGTTGATCGTGGCCATCGGATGCGGCACAGCGGTCCTGGTGATCAGTGCCGTCACCGGGGTGGAGTGGTTCGCCGCCAACCCGGTTCTGGTGCTCCTGTACTGGGTGGCCAATTCGCTCTGGCTCGTCCTGGGCACTGCGGTGTTGCGGAGAGCCGGACTGCTCCGGCCGATCGATACACCGATCCTGAGCTGGGAGAACTGGCTGTATCGCCTGACCAGGTGGCCGTTCATCGCCCGGGGAGTGGGTGCGGCGGTCCGGCAACTGTTCCGGCCCGGCACGATCACGACCAAGGTGACTCCCAAAGAGGCAGGCGGGCTCGAGCCGCTTCCGTTCAAACTGATCGCACCTTATGCCGTGATCGGAATGACGTTGGCCGCTGCCGCGCTCATCGGCGAGTTGTCCGGCGCGACGGCAAGTTACGTCTTCCTTTCGCTATCGGGGGCGGTGGTCTTTATCGCGGTGACGTTCGCAGTATGTCTGCTACATGCCGCGGAAACCGTCAAGGCGGCTGGAGTGAGTTCTCGCCGTGCTATCGAGAACGTGGCTGACCCCGTTGTCGATAGCTGCACCCACGATTGCTCCCGCCACTGCGGCGATGGCCATGTTTGTGGTTCGGAAGTGAATGTAGAAAGGCAAGGAGACTCCTTATCGGATCGTGGATCGCCGCCCCGATGACGTGGCGCGCCTCATCGCCGACGTGAGCCGGGTCGAGCGGAAATGGGGTTGGCGAACCACCGAAATCTGGCCGCTATATGCAAATGACGCGTAACGGTTTCAACGGCTCAACCAACGGCTACGACGGGTTGTCCAACACCCCGATTTTCCATTCAGGAGAACGACATGCGGATTACTGTGATCGGAACAGGATATCTGGGAGCGGTCCATGCCGCCTGCATGGCCGACATCGGTCATGAAGTACTCGGTGTCGACCTCGATGCCGGCAAGATCGAAGTGCTTGCCGCGGGCCGAGCGCCATTCTTCGAACCCGGCCTTTCCGAGGTGCTGGAGCGCAACGTCAGCTCCGGCAAGCTGCGATTCACGACATCGCTGGTCGAAGCCGCCGAGTTCGGCGACGTCCATTTCGTTTGCGTCGGTACTCCGCAGGAGCGGGGCTCATACGCCGCGGACCTGCGGCATGTGCACGCCGTGATCGACGGGTTGGCGCCCCATCTGGACCGGGAGACCTTGATTGTCGGCAAGTCCACCGTGCCGGTCGGGACCGCGGCCGCGCTGGCGATCCGGGTGGCTCGGCTCGCACCCGCCGAGGTCGAGGTGGCCTGGAACCCGGAATTCCTTCGGGAAGGTTTCGCGGTGCAGGACACACTGAGGCCGGACCGACTGGTAGTCGGCGTCCAATCGGCTGAGGCCGACGCGATCCTGCGTTCGGTTTACGCGCCGATACTGGAACAGGGGATCCCGTACATCTCGACGGATCTGGCCACCGCGGAGTTGGTCAAGGTCTCGGCGAATGCCTTTCTGGCGACGAAGATTTCGTTCATCAATGCGATCGCCGATGTGTGTGAGGCAGCCGGTGCGGATGTGGTCACGCTCGCCGATGCGATCGGTCATGACGACCGCATCGGACGCCGATTCCTGTCCGCGGGACTCGGTTTCGGCGGTGGCTGCTTGCCGAAGGATATCCGTGCATTCACCGCCCGCGCCAAAGAGCTGGGCGTCGGTGAGTCATTGGGTTTCCTGAAAGAGGTCGACGAGATCAACATGCGGCGCCGGGAACACGTGGTCGAGGTGGCTCGGCAGCTGGTCGGTGGCTCGTTCCTCGGGTGCAACGTCGCGGTGCTGGGTGCTGCGTTCAAACCGGACAGCGACGATGTCCGGGATTCTCCGGCGCTCAACGTGGCGGCCGCGATCCAGCTGCGCGGCGGCCGGGTCCGAGTGCACGACCCCGAAGCACTCGACAACGCGCGCGCGGTGTTTCCTGGGCTCGACTACGCCCGCGAGGTGGCCAAGGCGTGTGAGCATGCCGACATCGTGCTCCATCTGACCGAGTGGAAGGAATACCGGGAACTGGATCCGGCGGAACTCGCCAAGACCGTAAGCCACCCACGCATTCTCGACGGGCGCAACGTGCTGTCGCTGGATTCCTGGCGCGCTGCCGGCTGGACGATCCGCGGACTCGGGCGGGCCGCCGCCTGAGTTGCCGCTGGCGAGGTTTCGTATCGGCGGCGTGCCCGTCGGTACGAAACCAGCGGCCGTTCTTCAGGATGCGGCTTCGGATCGGGGCTCCTCGTCTCGCACAAGCGCGCACGCATAATCCCTGAGCAGACGATGTAGCCGATAGTGATTCCTGCTCACGACGGTGATCAGATTCTCGTCGGCCAGACGGTCCATGAGCAGCTGAGTATGCGAGGGGGGGAGCCGCATCAGTGTGGCAACGTAGTCGGTGATGAAGCCGTCGCGGGCCAGCAGGCCGAGAAATCGAAACATCCGTTGCTCGTCCGCGCTGAGCGATCGATAGGACAGATCGAACGCCGACCGCAATCGCCTGCTTCCGGCGGCGAGTTCGTTGAGCAGCCCCCCGGTGTCCTCGAGTTGTTCGGCGAGATCCGCTACTGTCCACGTCGGACGGGATTGCAGGCGGTGT